>NZ_CP051680.1:3912500-4212500 GCF_012849095.1 Cohnella herbarum | reverse complement strand
ATGGCGTTCGATCGTATTTTCCTAGGCGCGACCGGCGTGAATACCGAACACGGATTCAGCAACTCGAACATTTACGAGGCGGAGATCAAGCAGATCGCGATCCGACAGGCGGCGGAAACGAATATCGTGCTCGACCATACGAAGTTCGGGGCCAAGGTGCTCGTATCTTTCGCTCCTCTAGCGGGAGTAGGACGGATAGTGACGGATCGCTTGCCGGATGATGACCTCCAGAGGGCTTGCGAAGAAGCGGGTATCCGGTTGGAGATCGCGAACCCATTCTAACATCGCCAATATCGTAGGAGCATGTCGCGTTTGCGTATATACACGATTACGGTTATTTGCTACCCTGAAGCTGTCTTATCCGATTCTCATATCGCGGGAGGGTAAATTCAATGAGCAGCATTCGCGTCGGAATGATCGGTACGGGAGGCATCGCGCAATGGCACGGTAGGCAATTGCTGGAGTTGCCGGAGGTAGAGATTGTCGCAATCTCGGATACCAGCGATAAAAGCAGGGAATCATTTATCGGCAAGTTTGACTTGTCGGGGGTAGAAGAGTTCGGCGATTACGCGATGATGCTCGATAGTTGCGAGTTGGATGCCGTAGTCATCTGTTCCCCTCACACGCTGCATTTCAAGCAAGCGATGGACGTTCTGAACCGCGGACTTCATGTCTTGATCGAGAAACCGATGACCTGCTCATCCGGCGAGGCTGCTCAACTGATCGAAACGGCTAACAAGTCGGGTAAAATATTGCAGGTGTCGTACCAGCGTCATTTTCAACCCGAGTTTCTGTATATTAAAGATGCAATCGCTAGAGGGGAGATCGGCAAGCTGACTTCCATTACGGCCTCTCTCTATCAGGAGTGGAAGCAGGGAACTCCCGGAACATGGCGCCAAGATCCGTCCCTGTCGGGCGGCGGTTTTCTCATGGACTCCGGCAGCCATATTATCGATGTCTTGTTGTGGACGACGGGACTTACGCCGATAGAGGTTAAGCCTCAATTGCACAAGCATGGGTCGCCGGTCGAGATTGACACGTTTACTTCGATCCGATTTGCCGAGGGGGCGATAGCCTCGCTGAATCTTGTGGGATATTCGCCGTGCTGGCATGAAACATACGTGTTCTGCGGAGAAGAAGGCGGGATTTTCTACGAGAATGGCAAGATTACGCTTAGACGTTACAAGGAGGAACCGATCGTGCCGGAGCTTCCGGAGCAGACGACCAACCAAGACAAGAGCTTCATTGACGCCGTTCTAGGCCGGAGCGATGTAGCGGTAAGCGGAGAATTCGCCTACAAGGTCGTGAAGCTATCGGAGATGATCTACGAAGGTGCCGGATATTCTCCAATCCCAATTGCGAGCGGTAAGGGAGCTGACCTATGAATTACAAATTAGGCATGCGAATTCCTCCCAAGATCGGGAAGGAGGGAATTCATGCGGTAGCCGATTGGGCGGCGAAAACCGGATTGGACGTTCTGGATGTGCCGGAATTAACGCATGAAGTGAAATCGGCTTGCGACGGAGCCGGCATCGGCATCGGTTCGGTGGATGCGCGGAACGTCAGGTATTTGCTTAGCCGGGACGAAGCTCTTCGCTCGGACGCGGCGGAAACTCTGAAGAAGCAAATGGACGGAATGTCCGAGCTCGGCGGGCAGATTCTGTTCATGTGCCTGGTGCCCGACGATGTTACGCTTCCTCGCGCGGAAGGCTTCGCAATTTGGAAAGATACGTTCCCGGAGCTTGTCAAACATGCCGAGAAGAAGGGAATCTACATGGCTATCGAGGGCTGGCCGGGACCTGCGCCTTATTATCCGACGCTCGGATGTACCCCCGAGATGTGGCGGGCGATGTTCGAGGCGATTCCATCGAAGCATTTCGGACTTAATTACGATCCCTCCCATTTGGTTCGGTTAGGTATCGATTATATTCGCGCGTTATCCGAATTCGGTGAGCGGATCAACCACTGCCATGGGAAGGATACGGAGATTTTGTCCGATGAGATGTACGAGTGCGGGACGTTGCCGGCCACCTTCGGGTCAAAATACGACTTCTCGGAAGGCTCTTGGCGGTATACGATACCGGGACACGGAGAGGTGGATTGGGGCAAAGTCGCCGTTCGCTTGGAACGGATCGGTTATCGCGGAGCGATCAGCATAGAGTTGGAGGATCACCGATACTGGGGTTCGCTGGATGCCGAGTGCCAGGGCGTGGAAAAAGCGTTGGCCCATTTGGTTCGATATTTTAGGTGATCATGCGGTTTATTTCTCCGTTGGCTGTTTAACCTCGTTAATATCGGGTTAATAAGAAGCATAAAGGTAACGATGAAATACGAAATCGAGGTTTCTCTCTCGCAAGGCGAGCGGTTTTACTCGGTTTCAGGCGCACGAAAGACGAATCGGACCCTCCACCACCGTAGGGCATTCGTTATTGCCGCAAGGCTAACCAAGCGCCTGAGCCGATTAAAATAAACTTCAAACCGAAAGGGGATAGTCCATTGGAGAATGAAAGCGAAGCATGCCGGGATCGGATCGTGCCGAGAAGAAGCAGGTGACAGCTTTTTCGTAATCCGTGGGCATGCGGGACCCAATCGATCATAGACAAGCAGGGAATGCAAGGAGTATAAGATTCGATAGCGCATATATGCAATGGCGCGGAATGAAAGGATAGGGAAGACGATAAATGAATAGCCGTTGTCAACGATAGCCTCCGTTTATCATGATATAAACGGGGGCTATTTTACGTATATATGGGTGTGGAATTGCCTTCCAATGTGATACGATGGGTGCTAGATGTATCCATTCTATTATTTTCCGTTGAAAGGGATGTTCGTCAAATGCCGTTAGTCGATATGCCGCTTGAGAAGTTAAAAGAGTATCAAGGAATCAATCCGCGTCCGGCCGATTTCGATGTTTATTGGGATCGGGCGATTGCGGAGATGCGGGCCGTGGATCCGCAAGTCGAGCTTATTCCGAGCGAGTTCCAGACGCCGCAAGCCGAGTGCTTCGATCTTTATTTCACGGGAGTGCGCGGCGCTCGCATACACGCGAAATACGTGCGTCCCCGAAACGTTAACGAGCCTCACCCCGCCGTTGTGTTGTTCCATGGGTATACGGGTAATGCAGGGGATTGGAACGATAAGCTGGCATACGCGTCGCTTGGCTTCTCCGTGCTGGCCATGGATTGTCGAGGTCAAGGCGGATCGTCCGAGGATACGGGAGGCGTGAAGGGCACGACTCATCAAGGGCATATCATTCGCGGGCTCGATGATCATCCCGACAATCTGTTATTCAGACATATTTATCTAGATACGGCCCAATTAGCGGGGATCGCGCTTGAACTTCCGGAAGTCGACCCGGAACGCGTTTACGCGGCCGGAGGTTCCCAGGGCGGAGCCCTGACGATCGCTTGCGCGGCGCTCGAACCGCGCGTGAAGAAGCTTGCGCCGGTGTTTCCGTTCCTATGCGACTATAAGCGGACGTGGGAGATGGATTTGGCGAAAGATGCTTACCAAGAACTGCGTACGTTTTTCCGCCACTTCGATCCGTTGCATGAACGCGAGGACGAAATTTTCGAGAAACTCGGTTATATCGACTTGCAGTATCTTGCCGATCGTATTCGCGGCGACGTTCTGATGTTCGTCGGTCTCATGGATACGATATGTCCTCCTTCCACTCAATTCGCCGCCTACAATAAGATGATCGCGCCTAAGCAGGTAGTCATATACCCGGACTTCGGCCATGAGCATCTTCCGGGATCGACGGACAAGACGATTCAATTTTTCTTAGGCTGATTCGGAATGAAGCTGGAGAGACTCATTTCGATCATTTACAGGCTGCTCAATAACGAGATCGTATCCGCGTCGGAATTGGCGGCCAAATATAAAGTTTCCCAGAGAACGATCTATCGCGATATCGACATCATTTGCGCGGCGGGTATACCGGTCGTCTCCTATCATGGGGCCAATGGCGGCTATGGAATCATGGAAGCGTACAAAATGGAAAAGAGTTTGTTAGGCTCGTACGACGTAGCCTCTTTGGTTACCGTACTGAACAGTCTGTCCCGAGTGTTCAAAGACGACCGGGCGGCGGAAACGATCCATCGCCTTCAGACCGTGGACAACGGCGATCGCGCTCCGACCATGACGATGGATATCGGGAGCTGGGGCGTGTACAACGATTTTCTGCGGTTGTTAAGAACGGCGATTATCGAACGCTTCGTCGTGAAGTTCGAGTATATTAACGCCAAGAACGAGAGAGCGGCCCGAGTCGTGGAGCCGGTCAATCTTTCTTACAAGTTCAATACTTGGTATTTGTACGGCTATTGCAGAACGCGCAAGGATTATCGGGAATTTAAGCTGTCGAGGATCGCGGAATTGGATTCGACGGAGGAAAAATTCCATAACAAACATGATGTCCGAATTGAACAATCCGAACGGCCTTACAGGATGTACGATAGAACCCTCGAGATCGTATTGCGCGTGTCCGCGAATTCGTTGGCGCACTCGCTCGACGTTTTCGCGGAAGCGGATAGAAGGTTCGACGAAGACGGTTCGTTAACTCTAGTCCTCCGGGTGTCCCGGGATACTCGAGATTCCCCTTACGAATGGGTCGTTTCGAGAATTCTAAGCTTCGGGACCGGCATCGAGATTATCGAGCCCCCGGAGTTGAGACTATACGTGAAAGAGCGAATAGAGCAGATGCTAGAGAAGTATCGGGATTAAACTTTACGAGAAATAAAGAGAGAGCACCGAGTCCGCCGCTACGGATTCGGTGCTCTTTTTGGATATAAGAGAGGTATTGCGCTCAAGCGTCCACGGTCAATCTTTCCGACTCGCCTTCAGCGGACTTCGGGTCGGGCTCGACGGAGAGACATGGGACGATTTCTCCCTCTACTCGCAAGCAAATAACAAGGTTTGAATGGAATGAGCCGGACTTACGGACTCGGCAAGCTCATCGCGGTTCCGAACGATATACGGAAGATCTTCATCCGTGCGGTTAAGCACGACGACGGCGATCGTTCCATCTACGTTCTTGAACGCGATCGTGTCCAGCTTCTCCGTATATTTAGAGCTGGCGATTCTCACGGCGCCAGGACGAATATACTTGCTGAAGTGGCCGATGTAGTAATAAGAGCTTTGGAACGTGAGCGAATCGTTTTGCGTATCCGCGATAATCGGCGCGTCGCAGTAATTGCCGACATGGTTCGGACCGCCTTGCTCATCCAATACGATGTTCCAATCGGTCCATCCGGACATCCAATTGTTCAGGTTGCCGATGATGTCATGAGCGTAGCGCTCGCCGCTTTTCCAAGAGCCGAGCTGTACGCCTCCTTCGTGGCAGCCTTCCGTGAATATGAGGCCCTTGTCCGGAAACCGGTCATGCACGGCGGACAACGCTTGGAAGTGATCCCCGGAATACCAGTGGAAGCCGATACCCCAAATATATTTGGATGCTTCCGCATCCAGGAATGCAACCTTGGCGCGGTCATATACGCGTTCTTTGTTGTGATCCCATATCATGAGGCGAATTCGGGAGAGATCCGCTGCTTCAAGGGCAGGCCCCAGATGATCGCGAACGAAATCCCTCTCTTCCTCGGCGGTATAGATGCAGGAATCCCAGATTTGCACGGCTTTGGCTTCGTTCTGAACCGTTAAACCCCAGATCGGCAAACCTTCCGCTTCGTAAGCTTCGATGAACTTGACGTAATAACGCGCCCAAGCTTCGCGGTATTCCGGTTTTAACTTTCCGCCGTTGTTCATTTCTCCGTTCGTCTTCATCCAGGCGGGCGGGCTCCATGGCGACGCGTACAACAGGAAATCGTCCCCGGCGGCAGCGTATGCCTGTTTGATGTAAGGAATAAGAGCTTCCTTATCCCGGCTAATATCGAAGTTGGCTAGCGTAGCATCTTCTTCTTCCACGTAGGCGTAGTTGCCGACGGAGAAGTCGCAGCTGTTGATGTGCGTGCGGCAGAGCGTATAGCCGATGCCTTCTTCCGCATCGAAATAAGCTTGGATGATTTTATTTTTGTTTGCTTCTCCGAGCTTGGCGGCGGTTACGGCAGATGCTTCCGTAATGGCACCTCCGAAACCGATGATTTCTTGATATGTCAAATCGTCGTATACGTTGATCAGTTGGGTTTCTACGCCCTTCTCATCAGCGTGGAACAATAAAGAAGCTTTCTCCGAGAGCCTGTCCTGCGATTTCTGTTCCGTCTGGATGAGTCTGACTTTTCTTTGGCTCATTTGGTTAACCTCCATAAATATTTATATGATTATTATAGGAGGAAAAGCCGCAACATATGTAGAAACAATGTGATTGAAAACCTATACGATCTGGTCATAGTAGGCGCGAGAATTGAGGGTGACAGTATGACGGTTAGCGATATTAACGTTCAACTTTGCGAGTATTCGAGACATCAGGAGCCGTTCAAGCATGAATACGGCAACGGCCTCGATACCTATATTATCCGATTACAAATTGAAGGGGTTAGCCAAGCGCTGATCGACGGGGAATTGACCGAAGTGCTTCCCGGGGATCTGCTGTTATTCAAGCCCGGAGATATTTACGAGCTAAGGATCGGTACGCCCGGACAGCCGATGAAACCGAACGGGGATTATTTCGTCTTCTGTACCGGAAAAGGAATCGACGACTGGTGGGGAGAGAAGCGAAGGCCTACTCGCAAAAGAATCGCGGAAGACGAGCGGATCAAAGGGATCTGGCATCAATTGATCTTGGAAAGAAGACGTCTTGACGGCGGCCATTCGGAATTGATCGCGCTGCTTGTCCGTTCGCTGCTGCTGTTGCTGGACCGTGCGCTCGAAGAGGCTCCGCCAGCCCAGTCGGTATCCGCTTTCCATGCTTTGAAGATGAGGAACTATATCGAAGAGAACGCCGCTAAGGTTTTGAGATTGCAAGATGTCGCAGGTCATGCCGGACTAAGCGTATCGCGGGCCGTACATCTGTTCAAGGAGCATTTCGGAATATCCGCGATGCAGTACGTCCAGCAACTAAGGCTCTCTCATGCGTTGGAGCTACTCGATCACAGTCTGATGTCCTTGGAGCAAATCGCCACGGAGACGGGACTAAGCAGCTACACTTACTTTCACCGGGTATTCCGCGAAACTTACGGCATTTCCCCCGGTCAATACCGGAAGAAAAGGGCTTCTAATCCCGACTCTACGATTTCACGAGTTTAAGCCGCCCCCAGCGGCCTATCCGCCCAAGTTGCCTCTCTTTGAAGATTTTCCCCGGCATTTCCCCTTCCGAATCGAGCTAGCTAGACCCAGGGATCGATTTGATTTATGATTACCCTCAAACAAACTTACCTCGCGGCGGGGAGGACATCGCGGATGAAACGGTGGTTCAGAAGGTTAACGCCCGAGACGTTCAAGAATCGCATTTTGCTGGCATTCTTATTGTTCTTATTGGCACCGATCGCCTTGCTCGTCGTCTATAACTTCAAGGAAACGGAGCGGGTTCTGCAGGAGAACGCTTCGGCCAAGAACATGGAACAGCTCGCGGGAATCAAGAACGGTTTCGTCGATTTGATGAGTCTCGTCATGAAGACGGGATTGCTGCTAGAGCAAGATACGTACTTGCAATCGGTGATGAAAGAACCGGAGCAGCTCGACGATATTAAGCGGAAGAAGGCCGTGGAGAACAAATTCGGCGGCATCGAAAACAGCTTTTTCCTTACGGGAGCTACCGTGTATTACACGTTAATGGATTTTCACGGGAATGCTTATACGTCCTTTCTTCCCCAGAATGCTTTGAATTACGAGGAGCTGAAAGCCGAGTCTTGGGTGAAAGTTCTGCAACGGGAAGGCGGGGAAAGGTATATCTGGAACCCCAACGACAAGAATTACGTCATTCGGGAGTGGACGAACAGCCGCAAAATGCTCAGTCTCTATCAGGTGCTTCGCGACGAGGGCATGAAGCCTTACGCGTATGGACGCTTCAGCATCGATTACGAGGAATGGTTCAGCCGCACGACGGAAGATCGGCAAGAGGAAGGGGCTTATTTTCTGCTGAACTCGTCCGGCCAGACGATGATCCAATCGATAGCGGAGCAGACGATCAGTGAGACGATCATATCGAATATTATCTCCTCTCCCGAGGATGCGTTACCCACTTCGTTCATCGACGGCAAGGAGAGAACGCTTTATACGTTCAGCCGGATTAAGGAGCTTGACGGTTATCTCGTGAAGAAGGTGCCACTTGCGCAATTGTTCAAGGAAGTGGACAAGCAGAAACAGCGCTTTTTTCTGGGCTTCGGCGTTATTCTGCTCTTGTTCGTGCTGCTCACTTATTTGATTTCTTCTACGATTACGGTTCCTCTTAAGCTGTTCCAGAAGAAGATGGATACGTCCGTGAAGGCGAACCTGAAGGTCAAGCTGCCGGAACAAGGAAGAGGCGAGATACTGGCATTGACGCGAAGTTTTAACTCGATGATTGACGACATTAACGATTTGTTGGAACGATTGAAGCTTGAGGAGAGACAAAAGCAGTTCGTAAGGTTTCAGGTGCTATTGGCGCAGATGAACCCCCATTTCCTGCTCAATACGCTGAATACGATCAAGAGCATCGCGCTGGATAAAGACGAAGACGACATCTACGAAATCTGCGTTTCGTTGGGGAAAATATTGGAGACGACGCTTAACACGGAAGTCGATCTGATTTTTCTCAAGGAAGAAATGGTGTTGATCGATTCTTATATGGGTATTCAAAAAGCGCGGTTCGGCCATGGGATTACGATCGAATACGAGGTGGACGAGGAGCTGAGATACGCGCTTATTCCGAAATTCTGTTTGCAGCCGCTCGTGGAGAATAGCTTATTGCACGGCTTCGGACAATCGCCGCAATCCGGTCTGATCGAGATTAAAGCTTCGGCGCGCGGTTCGCTGCTGTATTTGGAAGTGACGGACAACGGCGTCGGACTCGAGCAAGCGAATCGGAAGAAGCCGTCTCGCCAAAGGAAAAGCATCGGAGTCCAGAACATACGGGAAAGCTTGGAATTGATCTTCAAAAACCAAAGCACGGGACTAACCTTGGAAGCGTTGGATACAGGGACGAGAGTCGTCATGCATATGCCGCTTCTGTTGTCTAAGCCGTATCGGAAGGATGAATAGGAGGATGGCCATGTGGCGGACTTTGATCGTCGAGGATGAACAACCGGCAAGAGCCAGCATGCGCAAGCTGTTCAAGAAAGCAGACATTCCGTTCGAGATCGTTGGCGAGGCCGCGGACGGGAGAGAGGCTCTGGCGATCATTCGCGAAATCCGGCCCGACGTCGTCATCACCGATATCGATATGCCGATCATGGATGGAGTTAAACTGCTGATGCAAGCTAGGGAAGAAGGCTTCGATTGCAGGTTCGTCATGCTCACGGCGATGAGCGAGTTCGAATATGCCCGGCAAGCGCTCGAGTACGGGGCTTCGGGTTATTTGCTCAAGCTGTCGCTCGACGTCAACGGTTTGCGACAAGCGATGATGAAGGTCGTTAACGAGTTGGAGCAAAGAGAGAAGCTGCGCAAGGTCGACAAGTGGTTTCCTGGCGGCAATCAGGCCGAGCCGACCGATCATCCCGAGATGAACCGAATCATCGGCTACATCGAAGAGCATTACGCGGAAGAGATCACGCTCAAAGGACTTGCCGAGTATATTCGGATGGATGCGAGCTACGTTAGCGACTTGTTCAAGAAGAAGACGGGTTCGACCTTAACCCACTATATTCAGAACCGGAGAATACAAGCGGCTAAGATGCTGCTCGCGGAGACGGATAAGACGGTCAGCGAGATCGGCCGGCAGGTCGGCTTCGAGAACGATAATTATTTCATCAAAATTTTCAAACGTTGGTGCGAGGCTACTCCGAACGAATACCGGAAAGGGATTGCGTCGGATTAAGTTCGCGAAAGAAACAAAATCCGTTCTATGAATGTCCAAATGCCGTTCATCCCCAAACCGTTCCCCGATGATAAAGTTATACACGTAGAGCAAACATATGTTTAGGGGGATAAGACGAATGAATAAGAAAAAGTGGTTGGTCTCAACGCTTTGTTTCGTCATCGCGGCGGTGCTGCTTGCCGGTTGCGGAGCCAATAACGACGCGAACGGCAACGGAGCGCCGGCTTCATCCGGGAATTCCGGAAGCGAGAAGATCAAGCTGACGCTATGGGGCGCCGTTCCCGCGGAAGCCGGACCTCAAGCCGTAATAGACGCGTGGAACGCGGAAAATGCCGACGTCAAAGTAGAATACGTACGTTACGTCAATGATGACGCGGGGAACCTGAAGCTGGATACCGCGCTTATGACGGGGCAAGAGTCGGACCTGTTCATCAACTACACGTTAACTCGTTTGCAGAAGCGCGTGGATGCGGGCGTTGCCGTAGACTTGAGCGCGAAGACGGACTATAACATCGATGATCAGATGGGTCCGGACGCGGCCCTCTGGAAAATCAACGATAAATACTACGGCATGCCGACCAAGAAAAACATGGCGTTCTTCTGGTTGAACAAGAAGATGCTCGACGACGCGGGTTTGCCCGTTCCTCCGCTGGATTGGACATGGGACGATGTGCAGCAATATGCGATCAAGCTCAAGAAAGATAACGTATACGGCTTACTCCAGCACGATGCCAGTTTCACGAACACGATGGACGGTACGGTTGCGGGGCTCGGCGTAACGAAAGCGGACGGAACGTCCAACTTTAATAACGATCTCTGGAAGAAGTATTTCCAAACGCTGCACGATATGATGTTCAAGGATAAGTCGACTCCCGAATACGGAGAGCAATTGACGAGCAAGATGCCCGTGGACACGATGTTCCTGAAAGGCGAGGCGGCGATGCTGAACGCGGGAGAATTCATTTTCCGCAATGCGAACAACTTGACCGAATTCCCTCACGACTTCCAAATCGCGTTCGCGACGACTCCGCGCGTCTCCGCGGATCAGAAAGATTTCAAGTATCCGGGCGGAGTCGGGGACGTGCTGTCGGTTAACGCTAAATCCAAAAATCAAGACGCGGCATGGAAATTCGCGAAATGGTATGCCGACGGCGGCATGCTGCCAATGGCAAGCGGCGGACGCATTCCTTCCTCCAAGAGCGTGGACAGCAAACAGGCGATCGAACTTCTGCTGAAGGGCGTAGAAGACAAATACGACGTCGACTCCTTGAACAAAGTCGTATTCGGCAGTTTCGAGTCGTTCCAATTAAGCGTACCTCAACAAGTCGTAGATGCGAGGAAAGAGGAGTACGAGAAGTACTTCTTGAACAAACAAGATCTGGATACGACCTTGGCTAATATGGCGAAGAGACACCAGGAGTACATTAAGTAATCGAATAGATCTATCGCGGCGGAGAGAAGAAGGAACGACGCTTCCTTCTTCTCTTTGTTGCATTCATTCGGAGTTTAAGAAAGGCGGCGATTCCGTGAAACGGCGAAGCTGGATTCAGAAGCAAGGCTGGGTAGGGTACGCGTTCATCATGCCGAACATGCTCGGCATTCTGCTATTCTTCATTGTTCCCGCGTTATATTCGTTCGGTCTTATGTTTACCGACTATCAATTTGCCAATCCGAATTATTCGTTCACGGGGATGGATAACCTTAAACGTTTGTTTCAGGACGAGCAGTTCTACGGCGCGATCAAGCATACGGGAATTTTCCTTCTGTCGGTACCGGTTTCGCTCGTGCTTGCGTTCATCGTTGCACTCGTGCTTAACCGGAGCGTTTACCTGAAAGGCTTGCTTCGCGGGATGTTCTTCCTTCCGTATATCTCGAGCGGAGTTGCCGTCGCGTTCGTCTGGATGCTTCTGTTCCAGCCGTCGCACGGTCCGATCAACGAAGTGCTCAGATGGATCGGCATCGCCTCTCCTCCGGGCTGGTTCGCGGATCCCGACACGGCGATGTACGCGATCGACGTCGTGCAGATCTGGTTCATGCTCGGCTATAACATGATCATTTACCTGGCCGCGCTTCAGGAGATTTCCACGGAACAACTGGAAGCGGCGAGGATCGACGGAGCGAGCACGAGAACGATCACTTGGAAAATCGTATGGCCGCTCGTCAGCCCTACGACGTTCCTATTGCTGATTACCGGCCTCATCATGACGATGAAATCGTTCTCGTTGATTCAGGCGATTACGGGCGGAGGGCCGAGCGGCAGTACGACCATCCTGTCGCTATACGTCTATAAGACGGCATTCAGCTATTACGAAATGGGATACGCCTCGGCGATTTCCTGGTTCTTGTTCGCGGTTATTTTATTGATCACAGTCATCCAGTGGATCGGCCAGAAGCGCTGGGTCCATTACTAGAGAAGGGGGTTATCGTATGAACGAATCGGCCGGACGAATGAAAACCAAATGGCTTGTCACCGTTCTCATGCTCATCGCCGGCGTGTTCATGATTCTTCCTTTTCTATGGATGATCAGCACGTCATTCCAAAGCGCGAGCGAAGTATTCTCGAGCTGGCTGCCTTCCAAACTCGATTGGAGCAGCCACAAGCGAATCTGGACCGGAAACTACAACTTCGTTCCATATTATCTGAATTCGGTCAAGATTTCGGTCATCAGCACGGTAGGCGCCGTATTCCTGTCCGCCTTGGCGGCATACGGCTTCGCGCGGATCGAATTCAAAGGCCGCGATGCGCTTTTCCTAGTTTACTTGTCCATGATGATGATTCCGCCTCAGGTTATTTTCGTGCCGAAATTCATTATGTTTAACTGGATGAACATCTATAACACGCACTGGGCGCTTATTCTGCCGGGCATGTTCTCGATCTTCGGGGTGTTCATGCTAAGGCAATTCTTCATGAGCGTTCCGAAGGAGATTACGGAATCCGCGTTTCTGGACGGGGCGGGCCATTTCAAAATTTTCTTCCGATTGATTTTACCGCTGGCCAAGCCGGCTCTCGCCACGTTCGCGATCATCGATTTCTCTTGGCATTGGAACGACTACGAGAATGCGCTCGTATTCCTGACGAGTCCGAAGCTGTACACGATTCCGCTCGGCTTGCAAAATTTCATTCTCGAAAACAACGTCGACTACAACGGGATGATGGCGGCTTCGTCCGCGGCGATCTTACCAATGATCGCGATCTTCCTGATCGGCCAGAAATATATTATTCAGGGCATTTCCAGCTCGGCTGTGAAAGGCTAATTACGGAGGGATCCTACGTGAAGCACGAAGTAACGAAGTCGGACGTAACCGTCGTCGGAGGAGGATTGGCGGGGATCAGCGCCGCGATTGCCGCGGCTAGAATGGGGATGAAGGTGGCGCTTGTTCACAACAGACCGGTACTAGGCGGCAACTCCAGCTCGGAGGTCAGAGTATGGGTTTGCGGGGCGACCGGACATGGAGTCAACCGATTCGCCCGCGAGACGGGCATTATGGGAGAACTGTTCGTCGAGAATCAATACCGCAATCCGGAAGGGAATCCGTATCTATGGGATCTCACTCTACTGGAAGCGGTTCGCGCCGAGCCTAACATCAGCTTGTTCATGAATACCGACGTGCGGGAGGTCGAAGCGGACGGAGAACTCGAAGCGCGAGTGATCCGTAGCGTGACGGGATGGATGATGGGCTCGGAAAGACTCATTCGCTTCGAAAGCGAGGCTTTCCTCGATTGCACGGGAGACGGGCTCGTCGGTTTCCTCGCGGGTGCCGCTTACCGTTTGGGACGCGAAGCTAGACACGAATACGACGAGGATTGGGCGCCCGAGGTCGCGGACGAAATTACGCTCGGCAGCACCTTGCTGTTCTACACGAAGGATACGGGCAAGCCGGTTCGCTTCGTCGCTCCTTCGTTCGCCAAGGATATCACGAAGACTTCGATTCCCCTTAAGCGGGTGATCCGCAGCGGCGACTCGGGTTGCCACTATTGGTGGATCGAGTGGGGCGGCGAGCTGGATACCGTCCACGAGAACGAGCGCATTCGGGATGAGCTATGGGCCGTTATTTATGGGATATGGGATTATATTAAAAACTCCGGACAATTCGATGCGGAAACGATGACGTTGGAATGGGTCGGTTCTTTACCGGGCAAGCGGGAGTTTCGTCGTTTTATCGGCGATACGGTGCTGACGCAGAACGATATTTTGGCGCAACGTCCGTTCGAGGATCGCGTCGCTTTCGGCGGCTGGTCGATCGATTTGCATCCTCCGCAAGGAATGTATGCATCGGAGAGCGGGTCTAAGCATCTTCATGCCGACGGAATCTATCATATTCCTTTCGGTTCGCTGTATTCGAAGAACGTGGGTAACCTGTTGTTCGCCGGGCGCAACGTCAGCGCGACTCACGTAGCCTTCGGGACGACTCGCGTAATGGCCACTTGCGCCGTCATGGGAGAAGCGGCAGGCGTAGGCGCCGCTCTATCCGTTAAAAAAGGCGTGTCGCCTCGCGAGCTTCGCGATATCCATATGGCAGAGCTTCAACAAGCGATGCTGAAGAGCGATTCCTCTATTATAGGGTTGAAGAACGAGGATGAAGCGGATTTGGCTAGGAAGGGTACCGTGCGGGCTTCGAGCACCATGACAAGGATTCGGTTGGATCAGCCAACGGAAGCTTATCCGCTTGCGGCGGATATCGGTATGTTATTTCCGATCGACGGGGCGATAGGGGCGCTAGAGCTACTCTTGTCGGCAACGGAAGGAACGGAGCTCGTCGTAGAATTGTGGGATACCGGGCGCGAGGAAAATTACGTGCCGGCAACAAGGAAGCAGAGCGCTACGATCGCGGTTAATGCCGGCGAGAAAAAGTGGGTTACGCTGCCGATCGAGGAGAGGGAAGAGGCTGGAGTCGGCGAAGCGCGCAACGCGTTCCTTATCGTTCGAGCCAACGACAAGGTTAGCCTATTCAAGTCGGCGGTTCCGTTAACGGGCGTGCTCGCTTTCGAACGAGGCGTCAAACCGGTCGTCTCCTCGGATCTCGAAGATCATCAGCCGGATCAACCGGTCATCGAATGGAGCATGAAGCGGCTCGTTCGCCAGCCGTTTTGCTTCGCGGTCGATACGGGAGCATATGCCGCGGATAAGGCGATCGACGGATTCGTTCGTCCGTTCGGCGGACCGCACATCTGGGTATCGGAGCCGTTGGAAGAGGGACGGGACGAGTGGATCGAGGTAGAATTGGCGGAGCGGGCGAACGTGTCCGAGATCCATCTGACTTTTAACGACGACGTGAACGAGGATTTGATCAACCTGCACCATCACGAGACGCCTTTCCCGGTTATACCGGAGCTGGTCAAGGATTATGAAGTCGAGGCTTGGCTCGGCGGCAAGTGGCAGTCTATCGTATCGGAGCAGGGTAACCGCAAGCGCAAGCGGGTTCACCGCTTGGCGAATGCCGTCGCGGCGGACCGAATCCGCCTCGTCGTTCACTTGACGAACGGCGGCGAGCGCGCGGAATTGGTCGAGATTCGTGTGTACTGATGAGCGATGGCAATCGCATTAGTCTTAAACTTCTAACGGAGACCACGGACGTTATTTAGTCGAAAACAAGCGGTTTAAATTTCTAAAGGAACTGATCGCAGTTATTTATGCCCAATTAGCATGTTTTCATTGGAAAACACACAAATAAGAGCGCCCACATCCGTTAGATTTTGAAAAGTACATTTTTGAACAAAATAAGGTCTGTGGGTTCCGTTAGACGGAAGCTAGTGTAGAAATCCGAAAATAATAAGCGATTCCTAATACGAATGCCCCCTGACGACCGACGGAATCAAGGTTGACAGAACATTTTAACTTGAACATAATTAAAAGATCAGCTATCGGGGAAGCACCTCACAAAGCCAAACACAATACGTGTTGCTTTGTCGGGGTGCTTTTTAGTATTAGGAGGCATGTGATTCTATGACCAAGAATAAGGATGAAGATCGGATTAAGGAGCAGCAAGTAACCTATGACATCTATGCGGCAATGCCTGACGACGGACAGCGTTATGAGATCGTAGACGGAGTGTTGGAGCTGATGTGTCTCGGACCTATGACGGTTCATCAAACGGTAAGCGGAGAGTTGAGTTACATTTTAAAACAAAGTTGCAAATCGGACTACATTTTCTTCACGCATTGAATTGATCCTGAGCCAGACGAACGTACTACAGCCCGATGTTTTGATGATTCACCGCACTCGACTGGATATCGTAAAGGCTAGAGGAATTGAAGGTCCGCCTGATCTAGTTGTTGAGGTTATCTCGCCTAGCTCCCGTAAAAGGGATAAAGTAGTCAAGTCGAGAATCTATGCGAAATATCAGGTACCGGAGTATTGGATCATAGATCCGAAGGGGCGGACATTGGAGCAATATCGGCTGCAGGGCGAGTTATATGAGTTAGTTCATTTATTCGAAGATGACGACCAGGTAACTTCGGACAAGCTTCCGTGCGTTTCTTTTGCTCTAAGCGATATTTTTAATGATCTTAAATTATTTTCTTTTAAGGAATAGTAGGTGTCGATCATTGAAAAAAATCATCTTTACCGGCGGTGGTTCAGCAGGCCACGTAACAGTTAATCTAGCCTTGATTCCCCGATTTACGGAACAGGGTTGGTCCATTGAATATATAGGTTCCCGAGACGGCATGAAAGACGATTGGTCTCTTCTTTACCTGATGTAACTTATCACGGGATAGCGGTCGGCAAGCTGCGCAGGTATATGGATTGGAAAAACGCAAAAGATCGAGTGCCGGTTATTATTCATGAGTCGGAATGTAGGGCCCATTATCCGTGAGGAGCTTAAGCGGGGGAACGCGGACCGGGGGCGAGAGTTATGCGGTTTTACTAGAAATAAACCCGTAATTCTGATCATGGGCGGCAGTCTAGGGGCGCAGAGAAGAACAATCAGACAGACAGAATCGCATTAGACAGGTTAGCGGTTAAATATCATATCGTAAGTCCGATCTCGTTTGTCACGCGAGCGGGAGCGAATTCTATTTTTGAATTTTTAACGTTGCGCAAGCCGATGCTGCTTATTCCCTTAACTAAGGAACAAAGCAGGGGAGACCAACTCGTGAACGCCGAATCTTTTCAAACAGCCGGTTATTGCGAAGTGTTGCATGAAGAGAAGCTTACGCCCGACGCGTTGGTAACTAACCTTGATCGCTTACATGAGAATCGCCAAGTATACGTCGATAACATGAATAAGTTCGAGCAGAAGGACGCTTTAACTTTAGTAATTAATCTGATTAATAAGGTCGCCAAATGAGAGGGGAAGGTAAGATGAAAAAACGAGAAGACCAACCGATCATCCGGGAGCAAATGGTTACGTATGACGATTATGCGCGAATGCCCGACGATGGCAAACGGTACGAGGTGGCCAATGGGATGCTGGAATTGTTGTCCGCTCCGAGTCCTAAGCATCAAGTCGTCAGTTATCAAATGCAAAGATTGCTTACGAATAGCTGTAATTCGGAGTACATCGTATTTGCTTCGCCGATTGACCTGATCCTATCCGCGACGGAAGTCCGCCAACCTGACCTGTTAATGATCCATCGCAGCCGAATGGAAATCATTACGCACAGAGCGATCGAGGGCATTCCCGATTTGGTAGCCGAGATCTTATCCCCTCACTCCGTCAAGAGAGATAGGCATAAGAAGCTGAAAGTGTACGCCGAATATCGGATTCCCGAGTATTGGATCGTCGATCCGGCTAACGCGGCGCTTGAGCAATACTTGCTGACCGGTGACGATTACGAACTCTTGAATCTCTATGACAGAGAGGAAGTCGTCCAATCCGATCGCTTGCCGTGCGTGGCGTTCACGATGGAGCAGATCGTCGAAGCCGCGGCTGATTTACCGGGGTGACCGAATATCGCGAATACGATCAGGGGGTTAGCCGAATCATCGGCCGAATCCCTTTTTTGTTGCGATTACAGTGAATTTTTTGCTAAAAAAAGGGATTTTAATAGAGAAAATTGAATATTCCATACATAGACAGACAACTCGGATATATACATAAAAATTATGGTATAGAAAGGTTGCGAACTATGAAGCGTAATGGGCTGCCGGTCAAGCAAGGGCTGTACGATCCGCAATACGAGCACGATGCTTGCGGAATGGGGTTCGTGGCGAATATCAAAGGGCGGAAGTCGCATGAAATCGTCCGGCAAGCACTGACGATTCTGGGAAATCTGGACCATCGCGGCGGACAGGGATGCGAAGCGAACACGGGGGACGGAGCGGGCATTTTGCTGCAAATTCCCGATGTCTTTTTCAGACGAGAGCTAGGCAAAGAGGGAATCGCGCTTCCGCCGACGGAGGAGTATGGGGTCGGAATGCTATTCTTGCCTCAAGATGCCGAACTGCGCGCATCGTTCGAGAATAAGCTGGAAAATATCGTGCGCGAAGAAGGACAGACGTTAATCGGCTGGAGAACGGTGCCGACGGACGACGGGAAGCTGGGAGAGACGGCAAAATCCGTGCAGCCTTTCGTTCGTCAGGTATTTATCGGACAACAGGGAAGCTACGCCGATGAGCTGGGCTTCGAACGCAAGCTGTTCGTCATTCGCAAGCGAGCGGAACAAGAGATTCGTTATTCCGGTACCGATGGCGGCGATTCCTTCTATTTCTCGAGCTTGTCGAGCAAGACCATTGTCTACAAAGGAATGCTGATCCCGGAGCAGGTCGACTCTTATTACGTCGAGCTTCAAGATCCCTCGGTCGAGACGGCGCTAGCGCTCGTTCACTCCCGGTTCAGCACGAATACGTTCCCGAGCTGGGAACGGGCGCATCCTTACCGATACGTCATCCATAACGGGGAGATCAATACGCTGCGCGGCAACGTGAACTGGATGCACGCCCGCCAAGCGCTCGCGAAGTCCGGGCTGTTCGGAGAAGACATGGCGAAGGTGAAGCCGGTTATCGATCATGACGGCAGCGATACGGCGATGTTCGATAACGCGTTGGAGTTTCTGTATTTGTCCGGACGCACCCTCCCTCATGCGGCCATGATGATGGTGCCGGAGCCTTGGTCGAATCATGAAAGCATGACGGAGCAAATGAAAGCGTTTTATGAATTTCATAGCACGCTGATGGAGCCTTGGGACGGTCCGGCGGCGATGGCTTTCACGGACGGCACGCGAATAGGGGCATTCTTGGATCGCAACGGCTTGCGACCTGCCCGTTATTACGTGACATCCGACGATTTAATTATTCTTTCATCGGAAGTGGGCGTGCTCGACGTGCCTGCGGAAAATGTACTCTATAAAGAAAGGCTTCGTCCCGGCCGGATTCTTCTTGTCGATACGAAGGAAGGCCGAATCATCTCCGACGAGGAGGTGAAGACGGGGATCGCGAGCAAACATCCGTACAAGGATTGGTTAGAAGAGCATCTGATCGGATTGGAGGAGCTGCCGGACGCGCCGGAAGTACCGCAGCCCGACCATGCTACCGTGTACCGGCGGCAGAGAGCTTTCGGATATACGTTCGAGGAACTGCGGAAAGTGTTCGAGCCGATGGCGCAGAGCGGAGTCGAACCGATCGGGTCGATGGGTTACGATGCTCCGCTTGCGATTCTTTCGAAACGGCCGCAGCGATTATATAACTATTTCAAGCAATTATTCGCGCAAGTGACGAACCCGCCGATCGACGCGATTCGCGAGGAAATCATTACGGCGACGGGTACGACGATCGGGCCGGAGCGCAACTTGCTCGAACCGGAGCCGGAAAGCTGTCGGCAGATCAAGGTGAAATCTCCGATTCTATCGAACGAGCAATTCGCCAAGCTCCGCCATATTCGCAGACCCGGGTTCAAATCGATCACCTTGCCGATTTTCTTCCTTGCGGGAAGCGGGTCGCAAGGGCTGGAAGCGGCTTTAGCCGAGCTCTGCCAAGCAGCCGATCGGGTCATCGCGCACGGACATAATATTTTGATTTTATCGGATCGCGGCATCGATTGCGACAATGCGGCCATACCGGCTTTGTTGGCGGTGTCTTGCTTGCACCATCACTTGATCCGGGCGGGCACGCGGACGAAAGTGAGTCTTCTGCTCGAATCGGGAGATCCGCGCGAAGTTCATCATTTCGCGTTGCTGCTCGGCTACGGAGCGAGCGCGATCAATCCTTACTTGGCGTTGGAGACGCTGGACGATATGATCCGGCAGGGGATGCTGGTCGGCATTTCTCATGAAAAAGCGGTACAGAATTATTTGAAGGCGGCGACGAAAGGCGTCGTGAAAGTGCTCTCCAAGATGGGGATATCCACTATCCAAAGTTACCGAGGCGCCCAGATCTTCGAGGCGCTAGGGCTGGAGCAGCCGTTGATCGATAAGTACTTCACGTGGACGCCTTCGCGAATCGGCGGCGTAGGCCTGGAGGTTATCGCCAAGGAAGCCTTGGATCCTCATGAGCAAGCCTACGCGGAGCAGACTCGAGGAGAATCCGTGTTACCCGCAGGCGGAGAGTACCAATGGCGGCGTGACGGAGAAGAGCATATTTATCAAGCCCAAACGATTCACGCGCTTCAACAGGCTTGCCGTACGAACGATTACGGTTTGTTCAAGAAGTTTTCCGAGGCGGTTAACGGTCAGCAGGAGAAGCTCTATACGCTGCGGGGGTTATTGGAACTGAAGTTGGACGGGGAGAACGGTGTGCCGATCGATGAAGTGGAGCCGGTCGATACGATTGTCAGAAGGTTTAAGTCGGGCGCGATGTCCTACGGTTCGATCAGCAAGGAAGCGCACGAGAGCATGGCGATCGCGATGAACCGCATCGGCGGGAAGAGCAACACCGGAGAGGGCGGGGAAGACCCAAGCCGGTTTATCGCCGACGCGAACGGCGATTCACGGCGAAGCGCGATCAAGCAGGTCGCCTCGGGCAGATTCGGCGTCACGAGCAATTATCTCGTGAACGCCGACGAAATTCAGATTAAGATGGCGCAGGGAGCGAAGCCGGGTGAAGGCGGCCAGTTGCCGGGACGTAAAGTGTATCCTTGGATTGCCGAGGTGCGGGGCTCGACGCCCGGAGTCGGATTGATCTCGCCGCCGCCGCATCATGATATTTATTCGATCGAGGACTTGGCCGAACTTATCCACGACCTGAAGAACGCGAACCCGCGCGCAAGAATTAACGTGAAGCTTGTCTCCGAGGTCGGGGTTGGCACCATTGCGGCCGGCGTCGCCAAAGGCCGGGCAGACGTCGTACTGATTAGCGGCTACGACGGGGGAACCGGGGCTTCGCCGCAGACGAGCATCCGCCATGCGGGATTGCCGTGGGAGCTTGGCCTCGCGGAGACGCATCAGACGCTCGTGCTGAACAAGCTGCGCGACCGCATCGTCGTGGAAACCGACGGGAAACTGATGACCGGACGGGATCTGGCTATCGCGGCGCTGCTGGGAGCCGAAGAGTTCGGCTTCGCAACGTCACCGCTTATCGTGCTTGGTTGCGTGATGATGCGCGTCTGCCATCTGGATACGTGTCCCGTTGGAGTCGCGACGCAGAATCCGGAGCTGCGCAAGAAGTTCAACGGCGATCCGCAGCACGTCGTTCACTTCATGCGTTTCGTCGCGCAGGAGCTGAGGGAGATCATGGCGTTGCTCGGCTTCCGTACGGTCAACGAAATGATCGGCCGTACCGACAAGTTAAACGGCCGCAAGGCGATCGAGCATTGGAAGGCGAAGGGCGTCGATCTGTCTCCCCTGCTCCACCAGCCCGAAGTCGGATCGGAGGTAGGCCGGTATTGTCGGACGTCCCAGAACCATGGACTGGACGAATCGCTTGACCGAAGAGAGCTTATGAAGATCGCGGAGCCTTCCCTCCTAACGGGCGAACCGGTAGCGGCGACCCTCCCGATCCGCAATACGAACCGGGTCGTCGGTACGATTCTCGGAAGCGAGATTACCCGGCGATACGGCGCGAAGGGATTGCCGGAGGACACGATTCGCTTCCATTTTATAGGCTCCGCGGGACAGAGCTTCGGGGCGTTCGTGCCGAGAGGAATAACACTTAAGTTGGAGGGGGACTCCAACGACTACGTAGGCAAGGGATTGTCCGGCGGCAAAATCATCGTAGCCCCATCGGATAAAGCCACCTTCAAGCCGGAGGAAAACATCATCATCGGCAACGTCGGTTTCTATGGCGCTACGTCCGGAGAAGCGTATATCCGCGGTATTGCGGGCGAGCGTTTCTGCGTGCGGAACAGCGGCGTGAACGCGGTCGTCGAAGGCGTGGGAGACCACGGCTGCGAGTATATGACGGGAGGACGCGTCGTTGTTCTCGGACGTACGGGACGTAACTTCGCGGCGGGAATGTCCGGCGGTATTGCCTATGTGTGGGATGAGACGGGGGACTTCATCAACCGTTGCAACTTGGAGATGGTTCATCTGGAACGGGTGGAGTCGGGAATGGAAGCGAGCCGACTGAAAGCGATGATCGAACGGCATGCGGCTTATACGAAGAGTTCTCGAGCCAAGTCGATACTGGAGAGTTGGGATGATCGCGTAGCTGAATTCGTCAAAGTCATCCCGAAGGATTACAAGCGGATGCTGGAAGCGATGGATCGCTTATCGGCTTCGGGCTTAAGCGGCGAAGCCGTCGCGATGGCTGCCTTCGAGGCGAATATGAAGGATTTGTCGCGGGTAAGCGGAAACTAGGGCGATGGAGGAATAACGATGGGGAAATCTACCGGATTCATGGAGTTTAGAAGGGAACTGCCTCCAGAAGTTAACCCCTTGGACCGCATCCATCATTGGCGGGAGTTTCAGAGCAAAGCAACGGAAGAACTGCTTAAGGAGCAGGGTGCGCGCTGTATGGACTGCGGTATTCCGTTCTGCCATACCGGACAGATCATTAACGGGATGGCGGCGGGGTGCCCGGTTAACAACCTGATCCCGGAGTGGAACGATCTCGTCTATCGCGGCTTATGGCGTCAAGCGCTGGATCGGCTGCACCAGACGAACAATTTTCCGGAGTTCACCGGTCGTGTCTGTCCGGCCCCATGCGAAGGCTCGTGCACGGTCGGGTTAAACGACACTCCCGTCACGATCAAGAACATCGAGAAAGCGATCGTCGACAAAGGTTTCGCCGAAGGCTGGATCGTACCGGAGCCGCCCGAAGTTCGTACCGGCAAGAAGGTAGCGGTCGTCGGCTCGGGTCCTTCCGGGCTCGCTTGCGCGGCGCAATTAAACAAGGCAGGCCATCTGGTTACCGTGTATGAACGCGCCGATCGGATCGGCGGTCTGCTCATGTACGGAATCCCGAACATGAAGCTGGACAAGAAAACGGTCGAACGTCGGGTAGAGCTGCTTAGGCAAGAAGGGATTACGTTCGTAACGGGAACGGAGATCGGCAAGGATATTCCAGCCTCGCAATTGACGGAGCAGTTCGATGCCGTCGTACTATGCGGCGGCGCGACGAAAGGCCGCGATCTGCCGATCGAAGGCCGCGGGTTAAAAGGCATCCATCTGGCGATGGAATTTCTGCATAAGAACACGAAGAGCTTGCTCGATTCGGAGCATGAAGACGGAAAGTACATTTCGGCCGAAGGGAAGGACGTCATCGTTATCGGCGGAGGCGATACGGGAACCGACTGCGTAGGGACATCCTTGCGTCACGGTTGCAAGAGCGTGACGCAGTTCGAGATTATGGCGAAGCCGCCGGAAACGCGCGCGGACAACAATCCTTGGCCGCAGTTCCCTCGCGTCTACAAGCTGGATTACGGCCAAGAAGAAGCGAAAGCTCTCTATGGAAGCGATCCGCGGCAATATCTGATCTCGACGAAACGTTTCGTCGGGGACGAGGAGGGCAACCTTAAGGAGCTGCACACCGTCGGCATGGAGTGGAAGGTGGACGCGAACGGGCGATTCGGACCGGTGGAAGTTCCCGGAACCGAGCAAGTGTGGCCGGCGCAACTAATCATGTTGGCGATGGGATTCTTGGGGCCGGAGAATACGGTGCTCGATCAGTTGGGCGTGGAGAAGGATGAGCGTTCTAATGCCAAAGCCGATTACGGTAAATACGCGACGAGCGTGAAGGGCGTATTCGCCGCCGGCGACATGCGGCGCGGTCAAAGCCTCGTCGTATGGGCGATCAACGAAGGCAGGGAAGCGGCTCGCGAGTGCGACAGGTATTTAATGGGCGGCACTTTGCTGCCGTAAGGTAAGTCATTCGTAAAGCGAAATACCTTACAGCCCCTTTATAATTCAAACGAAGAGAGCTCTTATCCGCAATCGCGGAGTGGGCTCTCTTCTTGTTTTTGTTCCCGTGCCCTAGGAGAGGCTATAATGATGGATAGTCTACGATCCGGGAGGAACCGAAATGCCGGCAAACTTGAAATATTGGTATCTGGGGCTGTCGATTCGCTCGAAGTTTCAACTGTGGTTCCTCCCGTTGCTCCTCGTCGCTTCCGGAAGCATCGGGTTTTTCTCCTATACGACCGCTTCTAACCAAGTGTTGGAGAAGGTCTCTCAAGCGCAGGAAAACATCTCCTCCCAGACGATCTCCCATTTGGATTACTTGGCGAAAGATATCCACGATATCTACAACTACTTGTCTTTGTCGTCCGAATTGCATGATTTGTTGTCGCCGGAACCTACCTTTAACTCGGCCATTATCGTGAACTCGATGATTAATCGGCTGCTGAGTACGCGTCAATTTTTCCAATCGCTGCTGATTTTCTCCGACGGGCATCAGACGATCAAGTTCAATAGCTTGAATAACAACGAGATCATCAGTTTTGAAGAATATAAGAAAAGCCGGATCTACGAAAATACGGTGAACGACGTCGTGAGTGGCGCTTGGGGGGTCGAGGAAGGACCGCTGAAGTTGTTCATCGGCGATCAAAGGCGGAAGGTGTTCTACAGCAAAGTTCTCGTCAATCCCGAGAATCTCGTGAAAGAAGGCTTGCTCGTCATCGGAATGACCGAGGAAGATTTCCGCCAGTCCTACGGCCGCGCCAAGGAAAACGTCGAAATCGTGATCGTGAACGGCGATGGAACGATTTTGTCGGACTCGGATGGAAAATGGAGCGGGAGCTCGTTCGAACAATTGCCTTATTATGACCATGTCCCTATCGAGCAAGTCGATTGGAGTAACCATGACGGCGAGTGGCTTATCTCCCACTCCTCTTCGGAAGTTACCGGGTGGCACGTGCTCGTAATCCAACCGCGGACGGAACAACTCATGCAACTGAATGCGATCCGCTGGCTCACGATCGGGCTCATGCTGCTCATCCTGCTCATGAACGCGCCGCTCAGTTGGACGATCTCCAGACTGTTTTTGCAGCCGCTCAAAAAAATATTGAAGTCGATGCGCGAAGTGCAAGCGGGCGACTTCAGCCAGCAGGTAGACGTTACGCTGCGGGACGAGATCGGCCAATTAGGCAATGGATACAACATCATGGTAACGAGAATCAGAGAGCTGATCCAGGACGTGTACCAATCCGAGATTTCCAAGAAGGAATCGGAGCTAAGGTTGTTGCAATCGCAGATCAACCCTCATTTTCTGTATAACACGCTCAATTCGATCGCCTGGATGTCTTACCGGGAAGGCGCGGAGAAGACGGCGGACATGATCCAGAAGCTATCCGATTTCTTCCGTTACAACTTGAGCCAAGGCGCGGACATTATCAGTTTGAGCAAAGAATTGAATATCGTGGAAAGCTACTTGTATTTAAGCAAAATCCGATTCGCGGACAAGCTGACCTACTCTATCGAAGTAGCACAACGACTGTCCGACGTCCTCGTTCCTAAGCTGATCCTGCAGCCGCTTGTGGAAAACGCGGTCGTCCACGGCATCGAGCAGATCGACGAGCAAGGATTCGTCCACGTATCGGTACGCGAATCGTCGGGCGATTTGCATATCGAGGTGACCGACAATGGCATGGGAATCGCGCCGGATAGGTTGGATAAGCTTCGTTCGGCCATCCGATCGGAGAAGCGCGCGGCACACTACGAAGATACGGGAGGTTTCGCCCTTCTTAATCTGCGGGACAGGCTGGTTAACCATTTCGGAGACGGAGCCGGGATCGAGATCGACAGCAAGCGGAATATCGGAACGACGGTCAAGATGGTCATCCCGTTCCGTCACTTGGAGTCGGAGGATATGAGGAGCGATGGTCGTGTTTAAACTGTTAATCGTAGAGGACGAGCCTTCTTTTCGCGAAGGCATTATGGCGATGATCGACTGGGAGGCCGAAGGCATTCGCGTCATCGGTACCGCATCGAACGGGCGCAAGGCGTTGGAGATGATGGAGGACGGCGAGGAGCCGGATATCCTGCTCACGGATATTCGCATGCCGTATATGAACGGACTGGAGTTGATCGAGGAAACGCGGAAGCGCGGAATCGATCTCATCCCGGTGCTGCTGACCGGTTATAGCGAATTTGATTACGCCCAGAAGGCGCTCAAATTAGGCGCGTTCGATTATATTCTTAAGCCATGTAATCCTAAGCAGGTGCGAGATGTGATTCTGAAGGTGAAAGACGAACTGATTCGTACGCGGAGCCGGGCCATCCAGGTGGATCGGTTGGAGAGAAAATGGATGGCCAACGCGAGAACGATAACGGAAGACAAGCTGTTGAAGTGGATGAGGGGCGCCCCGCGCGGCAAGGAAGATCGGACAACCGAGGTGAAGGAGTACGGCATCCGGTTGACGGAAGGACCGATTCTCGCTATCGTGTTCCGGTTCGATTCCAAGGATTTGAACGCTCTGGAATACGAGGAGCGGGATCTCGGTTTGATTCGTTATGCAGCGGCGAACATTATGGAGGAAAGCATAGGGGAACTGTTCTCGGGTAGGCACGAGCTGTTAACGCTGGAAGATCAATTCGTCCTGTTCGCCAACGTGACGGAAGGTTCGGTCGAGTCCGATATTCGGAGACGGCTGGAACGGTTGCAGGCTAATCTGGCTTCCTTCCTCAAGGTTAGCGTTAGCATCGGGATCGGATCCGTCGCGGATTTATCGCATTTGCACCGTTCGTACATGGATGCGCTCGAAGCGCTAACGAGAAGATTTTTCCATGGAGGGAGCGGATTGTTCGTCGCATCGGAGCATTCCGGAGAAACGTCGAACGCGGAAGAATCCCTCAAGTTCCGCTCGGATCTGGCCGAGCTCGAGAAGCAAATCCGCGAACATATTGCCGATAGCAACTATGCGGAATTCGTATCCGGGGTAGAGGGGTGGTTGGACAGCTTTCGGTCGCAAGGCTTATCGATCGCTAGAATTCACTTGCACACCTATTCCTTGATCGACGGCTTGATGAAGGAGCTTGGGGCAAGCTCCGACGAGGTTAGCAAAGAAGCGGCGCGGCAGTTTGAATCCTATGCGGGGCAAATCCAGAAAATAGAGACGTTCGAGGAGCTGTCGACGATGATGACCCTCGTCATCCAGAAATTCGTCGAGATCAAGAACGCGAAGAAGCCGGTTCATAAGACGATCCAGTTCGTGATCGGCTTGATTAACGATAAATACGCCACGAACTTGACGCTGAAATCGATCTCGGAAGAAGTATTCATGTCTCCGTCCCATCTTTCTACACTGTTCCGGCAGGAGATGGGTATCAATTTCCTCGATTACCTCCATCAATATCGGATAGAGAAAGCGAAGCAACTGCTAAGGAAAGGCAACGAGAAGGTTTACGCGGTAGCTCGACAGGTCGGGTATTATGACGAGGCTCATTTCGTGCGCTTTTTCAAAAAATGGACCGGAATGCTGCCTTCCCAGTACAAAAAACAGATCGGGTTCTAATAAACGTACAGGAACACGGAAGAATGTCGGGTTATTCCCCGCGAAAACCTAATTTATACTTAAGGAAGTTATCCGAATTCGCAATAGGTGGAGGGGTTTGTTTTGAAAAAGCGATTGAGCACGTTGTCTTATATTCTCGTATGCGCTCTATTCGTATCCGCTTGCGGAAATTCGAACGATTCGGGTTCGAATCCGTCTTCCGGCAATGCTTCCGAATCGAAATCGGCCAGTACCGCAGAGGGCGGCAATAAAAACGTCGAATTCAAGTTTTTCAGCAACAACCCGGATCGCACGGGCGGGCAAGGTTTGGCGGAGCAGAAATTGATCGATCGGTACATGAGCGAAAATCCGAACGTGAAGATTACGGTCGAAACGTTGTCCCCGGATCCGCAGTTCCAAGATAAGCTCAAGATCTACAATACATCCGATAAACTACCCGACGTAACGATGATGTGGGGACAGAAGCGATATCTATACCCTTTGGTTAAAAATAACTCGTTAGTTACTTTCGCGAAGGAAGATTTCGCGGGCCAAGGGTTCATTGACGCCGCTTTCGATTCGTTTACGATGGACGGTAAAATTTACGGCATACCGAAGAACACGGATTTTCTCGTTCTATACGCAAATAAGAAGCTGCTTGCCGACAACGGCTTGGAACCGCCGACAACGGAAGCCGATCTGTTCAAAATCGCGGATGCCCTCAAGAGCAAGGATATCGTTCCGATCGCCCTAGACGGCAGGGATTCTTGGCCTTTAGCGCTCTTGTTCGACGCGGTAGTCGCGCGCCAATCCGGCGGATTCGAGCTCTACCACAAAGCCATGGATCGAACGGGCTCCTTCGATCATCCGGACGTGATCGCTTCCGCGAAGAAGATTCAACGGATGGTCACGGAGGGCATGTTTGGGGAAGGCTTTCTCAATCTCGATTACGGCGGCGCCAGAAACCTGTTTGGGCAAGGCAAAGCCGCAATGTATTTAATGGGCCAGTGGGAGATGGGCATATCGACGGACGTCAATTTCCCGGAAGAAGTGCGCGATAATCTGATCGCTATTCCATGGCCTGCTTCGGATGACGGCAAAGGCCGAACGACGGACTTGCTCGCTTGGTTCGGCGGCGGTTACAGCGTATCGGCCAAGTCCGAATCTTCCGAGGATGCCAAGAAGTTCGCGATTTGGATGTTTCAGAAGCAAAACTGGGCCAAAACCGTGTGGGAGAACGGCATTACGTTCCCCGCGCAGAACTACGACGAGTTCAAGACGGGCAAGGAAACGCGGGTTCAGAACGATTTAACGGGCATTCTCGGCAACGCGACCGTATTCAGCGGCGCGAATTCTCAAGATTTATTCTCTACTTCAACGGCGAAAAGCTATCTGGACGCGATTACGGAGATGATGGCATCCAAGTCGACGCCGGAGGACTTCGCTAAGAAGATCGACGGCATTGCCGACAAATCGTTTAAGGAAATGAATCCGTAATCATGAACAAACTATGGATGGACAAACGGAATATCGCGCTGTTGATCGCTCCCGGTCTCGTGTTCATTCTCGGATTCGTTTTATTGCCGACGGCCGTCGCCCTATACTTGAGCTTCACGAATTTCGACGGGGTCGATTATCAAACCTTTAACCTAAGCAACTATAAGGACATCTTTCTTCACGACCCGATTTTTTGGAGAGCGCTCCGCAATTCGATCTTTCTCGGATTGGCTTTAGTCGTCCTGCAGCATCCTTTTGCCGTCCTTATGGCTATGTTAACGACCTACGCGGGAAAATGGGAACGTCCGCTACGGGTTATCATTTTCATTCCGGCGATTATTTCGACCTTCGTGACTTCGCAAATGTGGGTTAGCTTGCTGAACGTCCAATTCGGATTGGTAAACAGAATGTTAACGGCGGTAGGGCTATCCTCGTGGAAACAGGATTGGCTGGGCAACCCCGATATCGCGATCTATTCGATCATTTTCGTCGCCATGTGGCAAGGCTTCGGGTATGCTTACTTGCTTTACTATGCGGGGATCAAAGGGGTTCCGTCCGAGCTTAAGGAGGCGGCAATCGTCGACGGGGCGACCAAATGGCGCTATAACAAAAGCATCGTGCTGCCGTTGTTGTCGCCGATCATCCGCATCAATCTCGTGCTGGCGGTCGTCTCCGGGTTCAAGCAGATGGAGACGGTATTCTTGATGACCGGCGGAGGTCCCGCCAACAGTACGCAGTTCCTCGGAACCTATTTGTATTCGAAGGCTTTCCGCGACGGACTGTTCGGTTACGGGAACGCGATTTCCGTTTTATTCATTGTTTTCTGCCTTGTCATGACGTTGATTATGAACCGCTTGCTTAAGAAAGACGTAGGTGAATTCTAATGGGAGCATCAACTTCAACGAGATTCGGCGCGCGCTCCTCCAGAGTCCTTCTCTTTCTCGGGCTCGCGATCGTCGCGTTCTTGTCTATTTTCCCTCTCGTATGGATGGTAAACTTCTCTCTTCTGAAGAGCGGCGACTTCTTCGGCAGCAACGTGTTGAAATGGCCGGATCCGTTCCAATGGGTCAATTACAAGAATGCGTTTACGCTTGGTCACGTGCATGCGTATTTGCTCAACAGCGTCATCGTTGCCGTAGTCGTCATAACCGTCACCGTTATCGTTTCGCTTATGCTAAGCTACGTAATCGCGCGGATGGATTGGAAGTGGAACGTCTATCTATCGGGGCTTGTCATGGTATGCTTGATTGTCCCGATCTACTCCACGTTGCTGCCTAACTTCTTCATCTTTAACAAGATTCATTTGATAGATAACTATTTCTCGCTCATCTTGCCGAATATCGCTTTCTTGATCCCTCTTAGCGTATTCATCTTCATCGGCTTCTTGCAGACGACGCCTAGAGCGATCGAGGAAGCGGCCGTCATCGACGGATTAAGCTTGATCGGGGTCGTGTTTCGGATCATTATGCCGATTTCGAAGCCGGTGATCGCGTCCGTCGGCGTCCTTGCCTTCTTGAATACGTGGAACGAATTCATTATGGCGATTACGTATATCAGCTCGGACAATTATAAGACGCTTCCGTTCTCGTTAATTCAGTTCACGGGCCAGTACGCCTCCAATTACGGTGCGCAATTCGCGGTCATGACGTTGATCGCGTTGCCTTTGGTCGTGCTATATATGCTCTTCACGGATCGGATCACGAACAGTCTGACCGCCGGTGCCGTTAAGGGATGAAGGGCGTGTCGGTTTTAGCGGATTCATTATATAATAGCGGAAATGAGGTTTAATAGACGGATTACGAGGTATCGATGGAATGGCGAAAATGACTAAGGTTAAGCTCGGGTTGCTCGGTTTATTCGTTTTGGTTGCCCTGGGGTTAATTCTCGCGATCATGCTTAAGGTATTGGCGTCTGACGAAGCTGCGTACGAAGAGTTGAATATGCCGCGAGATTACGTATACGGCAAGGAATTGGCATCGAACGGCATGGAATTGCATTACCTGAGGACGAGACCCTCCAATGTTTCGTTGGTTCCCATCCATAATAACGTTACGGCTGCGTCTTATTACGGGATTAACGGGGGATTTTTCTACCAAGAAGCTTTGCTCAGCATCGCCGTCGTGAACGATGTTCCCGTTAACGAAGAGAAGGGATACGGGACCGGGGCGGAAAATGCCAAGTATGCGAGAGGTACGCTTGTATGGGATGGCGCTTCGGATAGGTTGAGCGTGCAGGTCGTCCGTCGATCCTCCGAGCTGACGGTCACGGATCGTTCGCAATTCTGGGCTCAGGGCGGCATTAGCATGGGCTTGGGCAAGAACGAGAGTTGGGTCGAGCAGTCCATGGTGGAGAGCGCGCCGCTTCCCGACCAACTCTGTCTTCGTTCGGCTGCCGTTTACGATGAAGAAGGGAGCTTGTATTTGATCGTCAGCGCGACGAAAGCCACGTTGGCCGATTTCCGCGCGGCGATTCTCGAGCGAATAGGAGAAGGACGGTTGGTGGACGGCATCTTCCTTGATGGAGACGGTTCGTCGCAAATGCGAAATCGGGAAATCAAGCTGCGCGGAGATGGCCGTCCCGTCGTTCAGATGATTCGGCTTATTAGGTAATTATATGAGTAAACCGCTCACCTTTCCGTCCGAGAAGTGAAACCTTTTCGCGTCATTTTCCGTTTAAGAGGGAAATCGACATTAATGCCTACGGGCGGAGGATACATGAAAAAAATCTCATTCGTTCTGTTTGTTATGCTATTGACCGGTTGCGGTATGGATGCGACGATGAATGCGAATTCCGGCTCAACGCCTAATCCAGCCGTCTCGCCGGCTCCGATCCCCGCCGTTGCCTCCGTGAAACCGGCGGATGTTCCGTCCTCGCCCGCGGAAGGATTGGAAGCGATACAGGAGAAATTGAATGCTCAATGGCGGGAACTTCGGAACCGTCATTCTATCCAGATGTTATCCACCCATTCGAGCAAAAGTGCGATAGGTATAGAAATACGCAGCTACGGAGATTTCGAACGCATCCTGACGAAGGAGGAGATCGAAGGGTTCAAAGAAAGCCTGTTCGAGCTCGTCGGAGAGCGGTTTCCGCTAGACGTGTCCATACGGGAATGCTGTAGCGGAGAGCCATTAGTTACGGGGAAGATCAAAGAGGTCGATCAGGAGAAGAACCGGATTCTGATCGTGAACGAGCACGAGAAAAACGGCAACACGGATGACCCGGTCGCTTATTGGGTAAGTCTGACGGAGGACGGTAAAGTTATCGTCGGAGGAGAGGAGCCCTCGAATGCTATCGAACCTTCGCTAGTAGGCAAAGAAGCGCAAGCTTGGACAACCGGCATGGTGGATCAATCCTATCCAGGCCAGACGGCCGCGCTCAAAATCGTCGCCGAATAGAAGCGGGAGCCGGGCGCGAAGATATCGCGGCGGCTCCGTTTTTTATTATAAGTACGGCTCGACGATCCGTTTGATCCTCTCAAGTCCTTCCCACATATCGCCGGGCCCGTCGTAAATGAGAACGTAAGCGCCATCGTAACCGACTGACTTTACGGCATCCAAACAGCGAGCGAATTCGGTTTCGTCGGGATAACCCGACTCGTCGTATGCGGCTTTGGCATGAACGGATAAGCTGTACGGGATCGTCGAAGCAATCTCTTCGTACTTGTCTTCCCCGTGGAAATTGCCGAAATCCGTAATCATCCGAACCGCAACCCCCGTCTCTCCCAACAATTTCAGGCAGCTTTTCCCCGTAGAGGTCAGCGCTTTGAAGTTCTCCGTAACGACTTGTACGTTGCGGCTCGCCGCATATTCGCCCAACTCCGAGAGAGTTCTTGCCGATTGCCGGATCGCCAGATCATCGTTAGGCGAAGCTTCGCCTGCGATCACCCGAATTCGCTTAGCTCCGCATAAGTCGGCTATGTCGATCCATTCTCGGATCAAATTCAGGTCGGCAAGTCGACGATTCTCGTCCTCCGCCGTTAAGTCGCCGTAGTCCAGGAGGAGCGTATCGAAGGAAACGCCGGCGTCCGTGAAAGATTTGCGGAGCAGGGTTAAATAATCGGCGTCCGTTCGAGGAAAATGAAAATGACACACTTCGACGGCTTGATAGCCTCGGTTGGCCGCTTGCGCCGGTAATTCGAGAAGGGTATGAATTTGCGGTTGATCTTGTACATGGGTGCTATGCTCGCTGGCTTCGGTATCCCAGGACGTCCAACGAAGAGGGCCAAGCATCCGATGCAAGCTCCAAGTGCTTATAGATAAATAGGACATATAGAATTCCCTGCCTTTCGGGTTGCGGATATCGATTCATTCTCTCTAATAGTAGTTTATTATTCCAAAATTATCTAACTGCTATTGTGGTTAAGTTGTAGTGTTTTTTGTCCTGACGGGATGGTAACCGACAACAATTTAGCGAGCCGGAGGACTCCGCAAGGAAACCTTGAACGAGTATGCGAAGTAACGATGCAAGAATATGATATACTCGGGATATGGAAATCACGACAAAACAGCCGGAAACGGCTTTGAAATTATGCGCGCAATGCGGGAGCATTAAACCGCTTGCGGAATTCGAGAACCGGCGCGGCGGGGGACCGAGGCGCAGAAGGCGACGGGGAACTTGCCGCTCATGCCGCCGGGAAGCACGGCAGCTTCACGAGCCCGCGACTTCCTCGGCGGATACGTCAGAGACGGTCGCGGAGACGTCAAAGGAGGACGCGGTCTCGACGAAGCCGGCTGATTCCGGACCGAAGAAGCGAAAGCGAAGAAGACGGAGAAAGGTGAAACCGTCTGCGACGGCGACGGCGACGAAGCGGGCGAATTCGCCCCCAGTTCCGGCGGTTGCACCATTCCTTGCTTCTCCGCTTCCTGTCTCTGCCCTCGTCCCGCGCGATATTAAGATCGCGGCGCGCAAGCGGAATATCGATCCGCTGGACGCTTCGGCATTGAGAGCGACGCGCCAAGGCTTCGTCCGCATGCGCGGGAAAACCGACAACGGCCGTTCCTATTATCAGGAGATCGAGCCGGAATTAGCGAAAATCCTGGTGCGGGAGAACGCCGCTTACGTCGTGAACCGGCATACGATTCGCCGTATTTACAGCAACCGGGAATTCCGGAAGCTTATCCTGACAAGGGACGGGCACGCGTGTTATTTCTGCGGACAGTACGGAGACACGATCGATCACTTGCTCCCGCGCGCGAAGGGCGGACATACGACGCCGGTCAATTGCGTCTGCGCCTGCAATGAATGTAATCATTCGAAGGCGGATCGCGATCTCGAAGAATTTACCGAATCAATCGCGAGAACATTCCGTTCCGAATAACTAGTTCTCCGCGATTCTAACGGCCGTCGATAACCGAATCGATTGCATCGGGGCGGTGCACGTGCTCGAGGCGGCAGTGCATGGCAACGAGGCCGCGCTGCATATTATGGATAAGCCGCTCGAGCATATGGCCATGGCGATAGCGAATATCGTTTCGCTGTTGAATCCGGAATTAGTCGTCACAGGGGGAGGATGGCCTTTCTCATCCTTACTACGGAGCTTCCAACCTGCCGCCCGGCGGTCGGAGGCTCCCCTTTTTGTAAGAATCGGCGGGGCGTTAGACGGATAGAATAGCCGCGGCTTAAAGGATGGATCGGACTTGAACGACAGGAAGGATTTGCAAGACTACATATATGCCATTGTCTCTAACGATGAAGAGCATTCCTTATGCATGCTGGAGATGCGATCGCTATTCGGCAGAGATTGCCGGTTTAATCTGCTGCGAAGTCACATCGAGATCGAACCTAGCCGTAGTCCTTTTATTAAAATGAGGATAAAAGTAATGTACGAGGCCGAGCGATTACAGGACATCGCCGAGCAGGTCGGCGCGATCGAACTGGGAGAATCGACGTTTAAGGTGCTGGCGATCGACAATCTCGAACAGGGTGACGAAGGCAAGTTCACTTATGACGAGAAACGCGCATTGGAACGGGAGATCGGCTTGAGGTTCCGAGGAAAGGCGGAGATGCGCCGACCTAATCGGGAATTCGGCTTCGCCCGGATTGGCGGGCGGTGGGTATTCGGAGAGGTGACCCAAGGAGCTGCGGTCTGGCTTAAGCATAACGACAAGCCGCGGAAGTACTCCACGGCGCTGAGTACTCGGGTCGCCAGGGCGGTCGTTAATATCGCGGTTCCTCGGATCGAAGGCGTACGGACGATCGATCCTTGCTGCGGTATCGGAACCGTGCTGGTTGAAGCGCTGTCTATGGGAATCGATATCGAGGGCAGGGAAATCAACCCGCTTGCCGCTCGCGGCGCGAGGGAAAACTTGGCGTTCTTCGGGTATGGCTCGGTAACGGTAACGTTAGGGGACATGCGCGAGATTACCGAAAAATACGATACGGCGATCATCGATATGCCCTATAATCTTTGTTCCGTAATATCGCCTGCGGAACAGTTGGAGATGCTTGGCAGCGCTAGACGGTTCGCGGCAAGAGTCATCTTCGTTACGATCGAGCGGATCGATCCGATTATCGAGGAAGCCGGCTTTGCGATCGTGGACCGCTGCACGGTGAGCAAAGGGAGTTTTACCCGACACGTGCTCGTCTGCGAATAACGCAAATGCGATTGTTGAAATTATGCTCGCTTTCGTCCACAATGGATGAAGAACATTTTATAACGAGGAGAGAAATCTACGATGAAGTATATAAGCACGAGAGGGAAAGTTGCGCCTATCGGCTTTATCGATATGTTCCTGATGGGGCTTGGCGAAGACGGCGGATTGATCGTACCCGAGACGATTCCGAACGTAACGGCGGATCAACTGAAAGCATGGTCCAAGCTATCGTACCAAGACCTTATGCTAGAAGTGTTCTCCCTATTCACGAACGACGAGATTCCGGAGCAGGATCTGCGGAAGCTCATTCAAGATAGTTACGCCGGTTTCACGAGCCCGGACGTTCTGCCGTTAACGACGTTAAACGATTCGTTGCACGTGCTCGAACTGTTCCATGGGCCGACATTCGCGTTCAAAGACGTTGCCCTTCAATTCATGGGTAACTTGTACGCTTACGTCGCGAAGAAGCAAAATAAAGTCATCAACATCCTAGGCGCGACATCGGGAGATACCGGCGCTTCGGCGATCAGCAGCGTTCGCGGCAAGGAAGGCATCCAAATCTGCATTCTTCATCCGAACGGCAAAGTCAGCCGCGTGCAAGAGCTCCAGATGACGACCGTTCAAGACGATAACGTATTGAACTTATCGGTTAACGGGAACTTTGACGATTGCCAGCAGATTATTAAGGAATTGTTCGCGGACATTCCGTTCAAGACGAAATATCACCTTCGGGCGATTAATTCCATTAACTTCGTGCGCATATTGGCGCAATCCGTTTACTACTTCTACGCATACCTGCAATTACCGGAGAAACTTAGAGCGGACGGCGTTAACTTCAGCATTCCTACGGGTAACTTCGGGAACATTTTCTCCGGCTATTTGGCGAAAAAGATGGGAGTGCCGATCAAGCAGCTCGTCTTGGCGACGAACGAGAACAACATTCTCGAGCGGTTTATTAACGAGGGCGTGTACAAGCCGGAAGGTTTCCGCAGCACGCACAGCCCGTCCATGGACATTCAGATCGCAAGCAACTTCGAGCGATACTTGTATTATTTCTGCGGGGAAGATGCTATCGCGGTGTCGGAGCGCATGGAACGGTTCAAGGCGGAGGGGCAACTTATCTTTACGTCGGAGGAAATTTCTCGTATCCAGCAGGATATGACGGCCTATAGCGTGAGCAACGAAGAGTGCCTCGAGACGATTCAATCTTATAAGAACGAATTCGATTATTTGCTTGATCCTCACTCCGCTTGCGGTATTGCGGCTTACAAAGGAGCCGGCAACAAAGGGGACGGCGCGTTCGTTTCCCTTGCGACGGCGCATCCGGCCAAGTTCGATGAAGCGATTCGCTTGATCGGAATCGAGCAGACGTTCCCTGAACGGATTCAGGAGCTGTTCGATAAGCCTCAACGTCAAGTCGTCGTAGAGAATGCGAAAGCGGAAATCGCGACGCAATTGGAAGGCTTCTATCGGGTAACCCAGTAGGTTTTGAATTTCGGATTTCGTTAAAGATCAGGAGGAAAACAAGTTGTTAATCGGAGCTGTCGAAGCGGGCGGAACAAAGTTTGTTTGCGGGTTAGGGAACGAAAAAGGCGAAGTGTTGGATCGAGTCAGCTTCCCGACGGAAAATCCGGAGAAGACGCTGGCGCGAGTCATTGAATATTATCGGGATAAGCAAGTCGAAGCGCTTGGAATCGGCTCGTTCGGTCCGATCAATATCGATCGGAGCAGTCCGCAGTACGGTCACGTCACGACGACTCCGAAGCCGGGCTGGGTGAACTATCCCGTGTTATCCGAACTTAAGAAATCGTTCGATATTCCGATTGGATGGGATACGGACGTTAATGCGGCGGCATTAGGCGAAGCGACTTGGGGAGCGGCCAAAGGGCTTGATAGCTGCTTGTATTACACGATCGGAACGGGAGTTGGCGTGGGCGTATTCGCGGAAGGCCGCATGGTTCATGGACTAGTGCATCCCGAGGGTGGTCATGTGTTAACTCGTCGTCACCCTGACGATACCTATGAGGGTAAATGCCCTTATCACGGAGATTGCTTGGAAGGGATGGCGGCGGGACCGGCGCTCGAGGCGAGATGGAAGGTTAAAGGAAGCGAGCTTCCGGCCGATCATCCGGCTTGGGAGATGGAGGCTTTCTATATCGGACAAGCTCTCGTGAGCGCAATACTGCTGCTATCGCCTAAGAAAATCATTCTAGGCGGAGGCGTCATGCATCAGTTGCAATTGTTCCCGCTTATCCGGGAGCAAGTCAGAGCCAACTTGAAGGGCTATGTGGCTACTCCCGCGCTGGAAATCGGAGGCATCGACGAGTACATCGTTCCGCCGACTCTAGGGGACAATGCAGGTTTATGCGGTTCGATCGCGCTCGGGTTAAGGGCTTACGAGGAAGCGCGGCAATCATAATCGGCATGATTAGGCTCAATACACCAAACGGTAACTTGATGAAGCTGTCCCATAAGGATTTATGGGGCCGCTTCTTTTTTATGCAATCCCGGCCGCCTCCTTACCCATCAACTTCCTTTCAACACCGACACTAAGTGTAAAAAAGGCATTTAGATTGAGATGAGTTTTACCGGAAAAATAAGTAAGTGTAAATCATGCAACTAGTTTGAACGATAGCTCGGAAAAAGCTCGATTAACCGCCTACTAGTTGTATATTTTACATTTAGATTTGGATAAAGCACAGTTTATGTGAATCTAAGTGTACATTTTCCACTTCGTGACTAAATAACGTGCCTTCATACTTAGCTGATAGATCGCTACAGGGATTTACCGTCGTATAAACGAGGATTGGTTCGTATAGTCGTGTCTCCATGACAGATCACCTCCAAATGCCCACAACATATTATGGGAATGTTATTGACAACGGAGTGAAAATATAACAATATAATATATGAGCATGTATTCATATGTATGAGATAAGCGAGGTTGATCACATGAATAACAATCGAAAACCCGGATACTCGAGCGACAAAGCTGACAGCAGCAGACACGATAATGATCACATCGACCACGATCACGCCAGCCACGATCACGCCAGCCACGATCACACCGACCACGATCACGCCAGCCACGATCACGCCAGCCACGATCACGCCGATCATGATCATGCCAGTCACGATCACACCGATCATGACCACGAACACGATCACGCCGATCACGATCACAGCCAAAAGCACGGTCACGCCGATCACGATCACAACCATTCGCACGAGCATTCTCGCGGCAGACACGCCCATTCCCACGCTGGGCACGACCATAGCCATCATCATCATCATGGGCTAGGAGGCCATCATCACCATGATGCCGGCCGCGAGGGGAACAAACGGGGGTTGACGATCGCCCTTATCATAACGGCAGGTATCATGTTGCTTGAGTTCTTCGGCGGACTTATTACGAACAGCTTGGCTTTATTATCCGATTCCGGTCACATGCTTAGCGATGCCAGTTCGTTGGCGTTGAGCTTGGTCGCCATTTGGTTCGCGACGAAGCCGGCTTCGCCAAGCAAAACTTACGGATTTTACCGGTTCGAAATTTTAGCCGCTCTATTCAACGGAGTTACGCTATTCGTCATTGCGGGATTTATCATGTGGGAAGCCGTTCAGCGGTTTAACGCTCCTCCGGAGGTGTCGAGCCTATCGATGATCTTAATCGCGTCGGTCGGGCTTATCGCGAATCTAGCGAGCGCGTTCGCGTTAATGAAACAAGGCGACGTCAAGAACAACGTAAATCTAAGAAGCGCTTATCTTCACGTCATCGGGGATGCGCTCGGTTCCGTCGGAGCGGTATTGGCCGGCATTATCATGCTTGCATTCAATTGGTATGTGGCCGATCCGATTATTAGCGTGCTGGTGTCTTTGCTGATCCTAAAGAGCGCTTGGGGGGTCATCAAGCATACGGTGCATATCCTCATGGAGGGAACGCCGATTACGGTGAACCAGGAGGAAGTGAAATCGACGTTAACCGAAATCAAGGGCGTCATAGACGTACACGATCTCCACATCTGGACGATTACTTCGGGTTTGGATTCGCTGAGCTGCCATCTTCTTGTTGAAGATGATACGGATAATCAGCATATTTTGCAGCAGGCTATTCGCCTCGTCGAGGAACGGTTTAAGATTCAACATACGACGATTCAAATCGAAACCTCGATGATCAATCATACTGAGCTAAAGGTATAGCGGCCAACCGGCAACCGGCCAGCCGACCAACCATTCGACGATCCAAAGCTCGAAAGCCCGCAAAATCCTTGTTTGAATAAGAAGCCGATGATTATACAATGAAGGTAAGCAGGTATCTCTTTATTCAGGGGGAATCGGGTTGAAAATGATGTTCGAATATAATTGGCAGGTTCGGGAAGAGTGGTACGAATGGTGCAAGAACATCACGGAGGAAGAACTGCTGAAGGTTCGCACGGGCGGAGTCGGAGGCATTTTGCATACGTTATTTCATATTGTCGACGTAGAATGGAGCTGGATTCGGGAAATTCAAGGGCTTCCCGATTTTCAAGAAAGCTTCGAGGAATATAGCAGCTTGGAGAGGATACGACAGCTGGACGAATCGTTCAGGAAAGAGGTTCGTCCGTTCATCGAGTCGTGGGACGGAAGCTTGGAAAACCGGATTCACATGGAACGCTTAAGAGACGGATCGGAGTTCCGACTAACCTGGGGAGAAGTACTGAGACACGTCATCGCGCACGAAATCCACCATGTCGGACAGCTATCCGTATGGGCTCGAGAAATTGGCGGAATCCCCGTGTCAGCTAACCTGATTAGGCGCGGGTTAAGCGGATAAGTACCCCTTTGCGGCTCGGATGTAACAAAATTAACGTTTTCTAACTTAATTCTAAGAAAGCCGAAAATGCACGATGGAGTCAACGTTTGCGTTCTCCTTGGAAAATTATCGGCGATTCCGAGTGTGATATATTAATCTCCGACAACGATGGATCGCATGCATCCAGAGAAGCAGGAGGATACGCACTCATGAATAAGAAACTTACGATAAAATTATTGCTCGCTTGCAGCTTGGTCGTTACCGGTTTGTTCGGCTCCATGATCGCCGCTTCGCCGAAAGCAAGCGCGGCTACGCAACAGTCGTTGGATTTGGTCGCGTACGGCAAAGAACATCTCGGAACGCCTTATCAATACGGAGCCGAAGCGGGCGTTACATATGCTTTCGATTGCTCCTCGTACGTTCAGTATGTGTTCGATCAATTCGGAATCGAGTTGCCTCGCACTTCGATATCTCAAGCCTATACCGGCGAGAAGGTCGACAAGGCTTATCTGAGCGTTGGAGATCTGGTGTTCTTCAGAACGGGCGGTAACGGAATCAGTCACGTGGCGATCTACGCGGGCGACGGTAAAATCCTTCATGCTAGCAGCAGTCAAGGCGTGACCGTATCGAACATGAATTCGAGCTATTGGACGAAAAATTACGTGACGGCGCGTCGCGTACTATAGCGGAAAAAGCAAGCGGGATCCGAGCATAATCGGATCCCGCTTTTTTAATGGTCAGCTATGAAAATAGCTCATTTCTTATCGAAGGCGGCTTGGAAAGCTTTCTCCAGATCGTCGGCGCTTTCGGAGATCACGAACAATACGTAATTGCCTTTCGTGGCGACTTTATAGTTTTTGGCGTTTTCGTACTGGTCCGGCAGGTATTGCTCAAAGCTTTTTTGGACAGCCTCCGCGCGTTTCTTGATCCCCTTTTTAACGGCGGCGATATCTTTGGCGTTCTTTACTTTGAAGATGGCGATTTCGTTTGTTTTGACGTTCATCATAGGCATCTTGGCTGAGAATTCCGCGAGAATCTTCGTATCTATGCCGTACAATTCTTTTAGTTGGTCTGCATCGATATCCATCAGGGACGGTTGTTCGACCTGCTTCAGCATTCCGTCCAAGAGATCCTTCGTTGCCGGTGCCGGATCTTTGCTCGGTTCCGGTTTTTTGCTCGGTTCGGGTTTCTTGCTCGGTTCAGGTTTCTTGGTGGGTTCTGGCTTTTTAGTAGCTTCAGGCGCCTTGCTGGCTTCAGGTGTCTTAGTTGGCTCCGGAGATTTGCCGGCTTCCGCGCTTTCGCTTGGTTCAGGGCTTCCGCTCGCTTCCGAGCTAGGACTCGCGGATTCGCTTGGACTTGCTTCCGGACTAGAGCCAGGACTTGATTCGCCGCTATGGGTTGCTTCGCTAGTCGAAGTAGGTACGTTGTTGTTATTGTTGGCTGAATTGCCGGAGCAAGCCGTTAGCAAGCTCCCGAGTAGTGCGGTAACTAGAAGGAATGTCATGGCGCTTTTTTTCATGGCGTAAAATCTCCTTGGTGTCTATGCGTTATCGTATTACTTATTTTCAGACGGAGCTTGTCTCCGAAATGTTGCAGTAGGAACCCGATTCATTAATCGTCGATTTTTAGAATTTCGCCGTTCTCGACGAAGGTGGCAGTATTGAACATCATCAATACGTCCGTAATTCCGTTCTCTTTCATATAATCGCCGATATTGCCGTTGTAATAACGAATGTCTATCATATCGATTTGCGATACGTGTTGAGTAAGGAACGGAATAAAGCTGTGAGCGTAAGAGTCTTTCAAAACGAGCAGTTTCCCTTGGTCGGCGGTTTGCGGGTCGAGACTTGTCTTGATCGTGGTAAGGGCATGTACCCCGCCGAGGAAATACGAATACTGGTCTTTCTTCCCTAGGAAGCTATCATCGTATAAACCCGTCACCGTCGTGTCCGTATCGGCGATGTAAATTTCCGTGCTTACAGGTTTCTTCGGGATATAAGCTTGGATCGAATCCGGCTTTAATCCGCTAAATTGACTACGGGTATGATAACTTCCCAAGAACGATTCGCTCACGGTTTCGATCCTGAACTGATCTTTGCTCAGCGGCTGCCACCCCATCTGCTCAGCGTAAGCTGCATAGGCATAATAAGCGCCGAGCGTTGTCCAATGGTGATCCGTCCGGTAATAGAGATCTTCCGAAGCATGCGGACGAAGAAAATCGAAGCCGTCCATGAACGTGACGTCTTGCCCGATACGGTCGGCAATCCAATGATTTACCTTAGCTTCGGAGTAGAACGGAGCTTTCCACGGCAATCGTTCCGGATACATGCCGATAGATGTTGGAGCGAGCATGAACGTCATGTCGACTTCAGGATGGCTTGCGGCGAATCGTTTTACGGCTTCGGCATATTTTTGAAGCTCCGCATAGTCCGGCTTAGCGAATTTTTCGAACAAGTATCCGTCTTCGCCTTTATAAATCCCGTTGTTCTCCTGCTGCAGGCGCAGCTGTTCCAACGAGGACTTCACCCACACCCAATCGTCGCGATAAGGAAAATGATCCGTTACGTACTTCTCGGCGTCTTCCGCGAATGCCTTGGATACCAGGTTGTCCCAAGTAAAACGGGGAGCATTCTGCAAGTATCGATTCTCGAGCTCCGAGAACTTAACGGTAGGGTGCAGAAGAAAGGCGGCGGACATCAGAAACAGCACGGAGACGAATCCCCCGACGAGTAAGCGGTCAGTCCTCCGATTATTGTTCATCATCATCGTTAAACCCCTTAAAAACGGAAATATAAGAACGGATTAAAGGTCGCATCGACCAAGTAAGCGACGGATAGGAAAAACAAGACTCCGCACCACGCGAGATTCAGCATCGGATTTCTGCCTCCCGGTTCTGAAGCGGATTTCCTAGGCAACGAAGCAACGATGAGCACGATGATCAAGATCGCGTTCGTGTAAGCGAAATATATCGTGACATCGTCCCAAAGCGGCCGACCTGACAGCCCGATCATCGCTTGCAGATAGCTTCCTACTTTAGGAAGCTCTTCGAAAGCGAACAGCACCCATCCGATAAGGATCAACACGATCGCGTAGGCATGTCTGACCCAACGAGGCATGCGGTCGAGTCGCTTCAGCACCCACCATTTCTCGAGAATCAGAATGACGCCGAAGTATAAGCCCCACAATAGGAAATTCCAGCTCGCCCCGTGCCAGATGCCGGTAAGCAGCCAGACGATGAGGATGTTCCGCAGTTGAACGCCTAGACCTCGCCGGTTACCTCCTAGCGGGATGTAGACGTAATCCCGGAACCAACTGCTGAGCGAAATATGCCATCTCCGCCAGAAGTCCGTAATACTCTGCGCGGTATAGGGCTTGTTAAAGTTCTCGTTAAATCGGAAACCGAACATCATTCCCAGGCCGATCGCCATGTCCGAATAACCGCTGAAATCGAAATAAATCTGAAACGCGAACGCGATAATGCCTAGCCAAGCCGTTAATACGGCCAAAGAACCGGTATCCGTACTCGAGATGGAATTCCACAGCAAACCGATATTGTTCGCCAGTAATACCTTCTTTGCCAATCCGATGATGAACCGTCGAACGCCTTCGGCGAATATCTCGATGTTGACGGAACGCTTGCGCAGTTGTTCGGACACCGTCTTGTAATGAACGATAGGCCCCGCGACCAATTGCGGGAACAAGGCGACGAACGTAGCGAAGTCGATCCAATTGCGCTGGGCTTTAGCCGTTCCTCTATAGATATCTACGATGTAGGACATGGATTGAAATGTGTAGAAAGAGATTCCGATCGGGAGAGCAAGCTCCGTTAACGGAATACTTGAGCCGAACAGATCGTTCACGTTGTTAATGAGAAAATCCGCGTATTTGAAATAAGACAACAACGCAAGGTTAATCGCAATGGAGAACACGACGATCGCTTTGCGTTGAATCGCGCTCCGTTTCGGGTTGCTAAGAAGCAACCCGAAAACGTAATCCGTTACGGTGGATATGAGCATAATAACGATGTACACCGGTTCGCCCCATGCGTAGAAGACGAGGCTAGTTAAGAATAGGACGAGATTCTTGATTCTCCACGGCGATACGTAATACAGCAGCAGGACGGCGGGCAAGAATAAGAATAGGAACAGCAGGTTGCTGAATACCATGTTCGCTTACTTGGACCCGAAGAAGCTTTCGAAGGCTTTGACGAAATCGTCCGCTTTATCGGAAATAACGAAGAATACGTAGTTTCCTTTGGTTACCAGCTTGTAATTTTGAGCGATTTCGTACTGGTCCGGGAGATAAGTTTCGAAATGTTTTTGCACGTCCGCCGCGCGCTGTTTGATCGCCATTTCGACTTTGGCAACGTCTTTGGCATTCTTGACTTTAATAATTGCGATTTCATTCGTCTTCACGTTCATAAGCGGCGTTCTGATCGAGTAGGCCTCGAGCAATGCCGGGTCCAAGCGATATAGCTGTTCCACGAGACCGGATTCCAACTCCATCAATTTCGGTTGTTCGATTTGCTGCAGCATTTGATCGGCCATTGCTTTGGGAGGAACCTTGGATTCGATCGCGGCTTGGTTATCGTTACTCGAGCATGCGCTCAAGGCCAAACTTAGTACGACGGTTATAATAAGAACGAACGTTCTTTTCATGATTTTGCACTCTCCTAGAGGTTTTGTGGCGCGAATTCGACAAGTGTACTGACGCAACGATCGACAAGAAGGTTACAGTTCGATTGCGATTCCCAATTATTGATAGGCTAGGTGGAATTGGTTTATAATTTAGTTGTCCGCTTTCTTGAAACCTTTTTGTCGGATTGTCGTAAATTATGTTAGTCGGTGGATGATAGATTCATAGAATCCATTACGAAGAAGCAACACGATCGAATTATTGAAGGGAGACCCCATTGAAATGACGATTTCTCTAGTAAAAGGACAGAAAATCGATTTAACGAAGGGCAATGCCGGACTTAGCAAGCTAATCGTTGGTCTCGGATGGAATCCAGTGGAGAAGAAGAGTTTCTTCGGCTCCAAGAAAGTGGATATTGACTGCGATGCTTCCGCCCTCCTGCTGGACGAGAACGGCAAGCTTCAAGGGAAAAACCTTGTTTGCTTCCACAACTTGAAGAGTCCGGACGGCTCGGTCGTTCACTCGGGCGATAATCGCACGGGAGAAGGCGACGGAGACGACGAGCAAATTCATATCGATCTGGTTCGCCTTCCCGCGAATATCCACAAGATCCTTATGGTCGTTAACATTTACGATTGCGTTAATCGCAAGCAGGATTTCGGAATGATCTCCTCCGCGTACATTCGCGTGCTGAATCAATCGAATGAACAAGAGCTCGTTCGCTTTAACTTAACGGACAACTATTCCGGTAAAACGGCGCTCGTCGTCGGAGAAATTTACCGTCATGGCGGCGAATGGAAGTTTAACGCGATCGGCGAAGGCACGGATGCGCCGCACATTGATATATTGGCTCGCAGTTACCAATAATAATTCGTCGAATGACGATAAAAAAATCATGAGAAGAGGTAGTTAACATGTCAATCAGCTTATCTAAAGGTCAGAAAATCGATTTAACGAAAACAAACCCGGGCCTTACTAAAGTTCTAGTCGGACTAGGTTGGGATACGAACAAGTATGATGGAGGAAAAGCGTTCGACTTAGACGCTTCCATCTTCTGCCTGAATTCTGCCGGCAAAGCGGCTTCCGAAAAAGATTTCGTATTCTACAACAACACCCAGAACCCAAGCGGTTCCGTCATTCATACCGGCGATAACTTGACGGGCGAAGGCGATGGAGACGATGAGCAAGTTAAAGTAAATCTTGCGACCGTGCCTCCGGAAACGGAAAAAATCGCATTCTGCATTACGATCCACGAAGCTGCGGAAAGATCGCAAAACTTCGGTCAAGTGACGAACGCTTTCGTTCGTATCGTTAACGAAGACACGGGAGCGGAATTGATCCGTTACGACTTGGGAGAAGATTTCTCCGTTGAAACGGCTGTCGTCGTAGGCGAATTGTATCGCCATAGCGGCGAATGGAAATTCAACGCTGTCGGCAGCGGCTACAAAGAAGGTCTTGCCGGATTGTGCAAAGATTACGGTTTGATGTAATTTGTAAAACGCTGAGCGTGGAGGACCGCTTTTCATTCGGATTGCGGTCCTTTTTTAATTAGAGGAGGAACGTCCCATGGCTGTAAATTTGTCCAAAGGTCAGAAAGTCGATTTAACCAAAACCAATCCGGGTCTCGTTAAAGTGAAAGTCGGTCTAGGCTGGGATACGAACAAATACGACGGCGGAAGTTCCTTCGACCTAGATGCGACCGCCTTTTGCTTGAATGGTTCCGGTAAAGTGAACTCGGATAGCGATTTTATTTACTATAATAACAAGAGCAATACGAACGGAGCGATCCAGCTATCCGGCGATAATCAAACCGGCGAAGGCGCGGGAGACGACGAGTCCCTGACGATCGATCTGAATCAAGTTCCCGCCAATATCGAGAAGGTAGCTTTCTGCATCACGATCCACGATGCCGCGTCGCGCAATCAGAATTTCGGACAAGTAGCTAACGCATTCGTCCGTATTCTCAAGGACGGAACGAACGAAGAGCTTATTCGGTACGATCTGGGAGAAGATTTCTCGATCGAGACTGCGGTCGTCGTAGCGGAATTGTATCGCCATAACGGAGAATGGAAATTCAGCGCCGTAGGAAGCGGCTATCGGGACGGATTAGCGGGTCTTTGCCGCGATTTCGGAGTACAAGTATAGGAGGGTTTACATCATGACGATCAGCTTATCCAAAGGCCAAAGAATCGATTTGACGAAAACGAATCCAGGTCTGCAGCGCGCGGTTATCGGACTTGGATGGGACACTAACAAATATACGGGCGGAGAAGCGTTCGATTTGGACGCATCGGCTTTCCTGCTTAACCAGAGCGGAAAAGCAAGCGGGATCGAGGATTTCGTATTTTATAATAACTTATCCGTATATTCCGGTGCAGTCGTGCACACCGGCGATAACCGCGACGGTCTGGGAGACGGGGACGACGAGCAAATCAAGCTCGACTTCGGTAAAATTCCTCAAACGGTGCATCGCATAGGAATTACGGTTACGATTCACGACGCGAATCAGCGCAGCCAAAATTTCGGACAAGTGTCCAACGCGTTCGTGCGTTTAGTGGACGAGCAAACCGGCACCGAAATTCTTCGGTACGACCTTGGCGAGGACTTCTCGGTGGAGACGGCCGTCGTCGTCTGCGAGCTTTACCGTCACGGACCGGATTGGAAATTTCAAGCGGTCGGCTCGGGTTTCTCGGGCGGATTAGCGGCGCTGGCCGCCAACTACGGTCTTGATGCCAAGTAAGTAAAACCCAAATGGAGGATTTGAACCGATGTCTTTATCCATCATCAAAGGTCAGAAAACGGATATAACCAAAAATAACCCGTCTTTAAGCCGAATTATTGTCGGGATGGGTTGGAATTCTACATCAGGAGTCGACTTGGATTTCTCTGTTTTCGTACTTCAAGCAAATGGAAAAGTAAGATCGGATCAGGATTTGATCTTTTATTCCAATCCGTCCGGAGCGAACGGCTCGGTTCAAATCGTTGGAGAAGGCCGAAAAACTTATGGGAATCAGGCAGACAAAGAGCAAGTGAATATCCAACTGGGAAGTATTCCGAAGGAGGTCGAGCGGGTTCCCTTCACTTTAACGATCTACGAGGGCGACACTCGCAGGCAAAATTTCTCTCTCGTGAACGATGCTTATATCCGGGTTGTCGACGAAACATCCGGAAATGAATTGTTTCGATATGAACTCGGAAAAAACTTTCCTGTCGAAACGGCGATTGTCGTGGGGGAATTATATAGATATAACAACGACTGGAAGTTTAACGCGATCGGTTCGGGGTACTCTGGCGGTCTGAGCGCCCTATGCAGAAGCTTCGGCGTAGACGTCTCCGAAGATGCCGCGCCGTCCCCATCGGCGCAAGCGGCATCCAAGCCTCCGGTGGTACAAGCCCCGCCGCCTACACCGCCGCCAGCAACAGTGACGCCACCTACGCCACCTACGCCTCCGCCGTCTTCGATTCGACTGGATAAGATCGAGCTTCGCAAGAAGGGCGAGGTCATTAACCTTCAGAAGAACGCCGGTTCACTGGGGGAGATTCTGGTTAACTTGAACTGGAATCGCAAGAAAACCGGAGGCGGATTATTCAAAGCCGCAACCGGTATCGACCTGGATTTAGGCTGTTTGTACGAACTGAAGGACGGTACGAAAGGCGGCGTTCAAGCGCTGGGCAACGCTTTCGGTGACTTGAACCGTCCGCCGTACGTCTCGCTTGACGGCGATGATCGAACCGGGGCATTGGCCGGGGGCGAGAACCTGCGAATAAACGGCTCGAAGGTGGCCGAGATAGAAAGAATCGTCATCTTCGCCTTTATTTATGAAGGGGTAGCGAATTGGTCGCAAGCGGATGGGGTCGTCACCATTAAGCAATCCGGCGGGCCGGACATCGAAGTGAGGATGGACGAGTACAACAACAGCAAGGGCCTATGCGCGATTGCGATGATCAAGAACGTGAACAATCAAACGTTTAGCATTGAGAGATTGGTTCAATTTTTTGATGATCAGCAAAAGCTGGACGTAGCCTATAATTGGGGTTTACGTTGGGCGAAGGGCAGGAAGTAAGGCGCTTCAAGCATTTAATCTAGCAAAACTTGGCAGGGGGAGCTTTCATCGTGGATTTTTTTAGTAGTATTTATGATAGTTTTGCCAGTTTCTTTGACTGGAACCATATGAGCGAGCTCTTGTCGCAACCGGAAACATGGGGCGTTATCGGTACGCTGATCATTATTGAAGGCTTGCTCTCCGCCGACAATGCGTTGGTATTAGCCGTAATGGTTAAACATCTCCCGAAAGAACAACAGAAAAAGGCATTGTTCTACGGTCTTCTGGGAGCTTACGTATTCCGGTTCATTGCGATCGGCATAGGGATATATCTTGTAAAAATAACGTGGGTTTCCATACTCGGCGGACTTTACTTGCTCTGGATCGCGTGCAGCAACCTGTTCGACTTACAATTCGCTATGGCTAGAGTCGGCGGCGTTCCGCTTATTCCTTACATTAGACGGAAGCCGAAAGCGGAAGATGAAGAAGAGGAAGGCAGCAACAAAGGTTACGGCTTCTGGCGCACTGTACTTGCCGTAGAGATGGTAGATATTGCTTTTAGTATCGATAGCGTTATCGCGGCTTTCGGTATCAGCCAAGAAGTGTGGGTATTGCTCTTGGGGGGTATGCTCGGAGTATTAATGATGAGGGGCGTAGCGCAAATCTTCCTCAAATTAATCGAGAAGTTCCCTGAGCTTGAGAAAGCGGCATTTATTCTGATTATCGTTATTGGATTGAAGATGATCGCTTTCGCGTTCGGCGTTCATGTTCCGAAAGCGTTGTTCTTCTCCAGTCTCATTGCCATATTGGGCGGCGCGGTGCTTCTAAGCATTTACAGAAGGAAGAAACAAGAAGCGGCAAGTTCGGCCAAGTAAATATTATCCCGTCCGCAATGAATAATCGTAGGAACAGGAATATCCCTCATGAACGAATGGGGGATATTTTTTAGAACTATTTCTGGGATTATTTTCTAGAACCGGAAAGTCCGTAATCTCGTGCAAGAAGCATTAAGGAGGGTGAGTCGATGCGATATTTTGACTATCTGAGCCCAGAACAGGAAAACGATATTTTTCACTACGTTCCAATGGAGTTCAGCAATCGTGATGATAAGGAGATGCTCTCCTACGCGGTCGGAGCGGCGCTGTATATGCCGGCGATCAGGCCGACCATTGCGGAGGACATCGTCAATAAGAAAATCAAAGGGCTCGTATCCATGGTAATCGATCTGGAAGACGCCGTGGGCGACAACGAAGTTCATCAAGCGGAGATCAGCTTGAGCCAGACGATGGTTAAGCTGGAATCCTTCATAGATAGAGGCGTGCTGCTGCTTCGAGAGCTGCCGCTCATCTTCGTTCGAGTGCGCTCGGCCGAACAATTCGCGAGATTGCTTCATGCATTGGAGGAGCAATTGCCGCTCATTACGGGCTTTGCGTTTCCTAAGTTCACGGCAGCTTCGGGCGAAGTTTATTTTCGGATATTGGAACAGTACAATAGGGGAAGTCTCCGGATGCTCCAATGTTATACGGGATGCCGATCTTGGAAACGACCGACGTTATTTTCAGAGAAAGCCGCCTGAACTCGTTGCTGGACATACAATCTCTATTGACGAAATACAAGCCTTACGTGCTTAACGTCCGAATCGGGGCGACCGATTTTTCCAGCATATTCGGCTTACGTCGAAATCCGGATATGACGATCTACGATATCGGCGTGATCCGCGACTGCATTTCGGACATCATCAATATTTTCGGAAGAGAAGGCAATAGCTTCGTGATCTCGGGCCCGGTTTGGGAATATTTCAAGAGCGGTCGGGTTCTGAAGCCTCAATTAAGGGAAACTCCCTTCGAGGAAATGATGGGCGAAGACGGCTTGCGATTGCGAATGTCCTATATCGATCGATATGTTGATGGATTGATCCGCGAAGTCGCGTATGATAAGGAAAACGGCATTATCGGCAAGACGATTATCCACCCGACCCATCTGTTGCCGGTTCAGTCGCTCTACGTCGTGACCCACGAAGAATACATCGATGCCGTGAGTATTATCTCGAACAGCCAAGGCGACCGCGGGGTCATGAAAAGTCAGTACGAGAACAAAATGAACGAAATCAAGCCTCATCTTAACTGGTCTAACCGGATTATGAATCGATCAAAGATTTTCGGGGTGCTACATGAAAAACACAACTTCACATGCTTACTCGCAGACACGCAAAGAACCGGAGCGCTTGTATAAAATATTGGACGAGCTGCAAGTCGGAGTGACGGTCACTTCGAATCCTTATGGCCTGGAGCTCGATCATCTGTTTCGGATGGCGGCTAGAATCAATAAGAAACGCGGATTCTTATTCGTCAGTAAGTTGCTTGGCAAACATTTGCCGGTTCAGCCCTCTCTTTCGCTCGCTTCGGGAGCGGTATTGGGATGCTTGTACGAGTCTATGATTCTCGGGCGGGAGTCTGCCGCGGTTTCCGTGCAACTATTGCAAGAGGCATTCCAAGATTCCGAGAAAGCAGATGCTTTGTACGAGCGATTAATGGATAATAAAATCAACGTCGACGAACCTACTTTGTTCATCGGCTTCGCGGAGACGGCGACCGCTCTTGGTCATAGCATGTTCGATGCTTTTAAGGGAAACGTATCCTTCCTTACGACGACGAGGGAGCAGATCGAGCACTTGTCCTCGCTAATCAATTTCGAAGAAGAGCATTCCCATGCCATGTCGCACCGGTGTTATGCCTTAGATCCGGAACTGTTCCGTAAGGCGGATCGAATCGTACTTGTCGACGACGAGATTACGACGGGCAATACTTCCTTGAATATTATTAAGGAGTTATTCGAACAATTCGGTCACGAAGACTATGTCGTAGCCAGTTTGTTGGATTGGCGATCCGAGGCGGACAGGAATCGGTTCGCGAAGCTGGAGCAGGAGCTCGGCATTCGAATCCGCTGCTTGTCTCTTATCGAAGGATCGATAACGATTGAAGGAAGTCCACTGGACGAGCAAGCCCGATTGCCGGCTTCGGTGGTTCAAGATACGGAAGTTACGATACGTAAGTTGGATGTTTCCCGATATTTTATGCATCTTGATCGTCCCCCTGTTGCGGACAATAAAGACGTTTCTTATCTATCGAACACGGGCCGGTTCGGTATGACCGCTGCGCAAGGAGAGTTACTCGATCGGGAAATCGAGCAGGCCTCGAAACAATTGGTGGCGCAGAGAACGGGTAAGAGAGTTATTTGCATGGGTACCGGCGAGTTTATGTATATTCCGATGCGGATTGCCGATCTCATGGGCAACGAGGTCTATTATCAATCAACGACGAGGAGTCCGATTCATCCGATGCAGAGGGAGCAATACGCGGTTTCCTCCGCTTATAAGTATGAATCCGTGGATGATGCGTCGGTCGCGAATTATATGTACAATTTATCGCCCGGACAATACGATGAAGCATTTGTTTTCGTCGAACGGGAGTATGACGAGGAGAAGGGGAAATCATTCGAACAGGCGCTCGCCCGAATCGGCATTCCCATCGTCAACCTTGTTTTCTTCAGCAAGTCGCAATCCGAGGAGGGCATGTAAATGAGTACCTCGCAACCGATATTCGCAGGACATCTAGCCTCGCCTTCTTCGATGGGCAGTTACAAGCCCGATGACGCCATCTTCCTCTTAAAAGATTTGAGCAGCTTAGCTTTGGAACGCGGTACGGAAGACCGGGAAGAAGCCATTCAGTCGGGCACTCACTATTCGGAGATGCTCCCGACGGAATATCGCCCCTCGGAGGCATATATCCGGCTCTTTCATGAATCGCTTGAAGCGACGGCGAAGAGAGTCGCGGAAGCGGTGGCCAGCGTGGCCGAGCAGATCGTGGCCAAGAGGGGGACGGCAATCGTCCTCGTATCGTTAGCCAGAGCGGGAACGCCGATCGGCGTGTTGATTAAACGATATATTAAAGCGTATTTCGGCGTTGATCTTGCCCACTATAGCATTTCGATCATAAGAGGCAAAGGAATCGACGAGAACGCCCTAAAATATATTTTGCGTACCCATCCGCAAGCGGAAATTCAATTCATAGACGGTTGGACGGGCAAAGGCGCGATTCGCAAAGTGCTCATCCAAGCTTGCGCCACCTTTCAAGACAAACTCGGCATGAAATTGAACGATGACCTGGCCGTGCTCGCGGATCCAGGTAGCTGCTCGGCGACTTACGGAACGCGCGAAGATTTTCTGATTCCGAGCGCTTGCCTGAACGCGACCGTGTCGGGATTGATCAGCCGGACCGTCTTGCGGGACGACTTGATCGGGCCTGACGATTATCATGGCGCGAAGTATTATCGGGAATGGGAGAAAGACGATTTATCGAATGCGTACATCGAGGCGATCATTCCCTATTTCGATGAGGTAAAGGAAGCGGCGCGGGCTCATGCCAACCGTCTTCTAGCTGCGGAAGGAGATCCCGTCACTTGGCAAGGAGAGCAGGACATTCGTAGAATTCAGAAGGATTACGGCATTGCCGATATCAATCTGATCAAGCCAGGCGTAGGGGAAACGACTCGCGTGCTCTTGCGAAGGGTACCTTGGAAAATACTCGTTAACGATCCGAACAACCCGAATCTGGCTCCGATTCTTCACCTAGCGAGAGAACGCGGCGTGCCGGTCGAGGCGTACCCGGATTTAACTTATTCGTGCTGCGGGATCATCAAGCCTTTGGCGAAGGGAGAATCGGAATGATTTTTGCCTGCGATTTGGACCAAACGCTTATCTATTCCCGCAATTCTATGGGGCCTATCGAGGAGGATGAACTCGTTCCCGTAGAAACCTATGACGGCGACTATCGTTCGTTCATGACCCGCACCGCCAATCTTTATCTTCAGCGTCTCAGCCAGAACATTCTATTCGTACCGACAACGACCAGAATTTACGAGCAATACAACCGAATATTCGGGTTGACCGAAGCTTATTCGATCCCATCGCGATATGCCATCGTTAGCAACGGAGGCAAAGTGCTTGTCGACGGGAAGCCGGATGCGGACTGGGAGCATCGGGTACGTCAAGCGGTACTTGCCAAATGCGCTCCTCATCTAGAGGTCAAAGCAATATTCGACCGATTGGTTTCCGAGGATTGGGTATTGAAGGATCGCTATTGCGATGACTTGTTCTATTCCGTGATCGTAAGGCGCGATCTTCTCCCCGCGGAATTAATGGAAGAGCTTGAATCGCGATTGCGAGATTTGGGGTGGAGTAGTTCGCTCCAAGGCCGTAAAATCTATCTCGTTCCGGATCATGTCAGCAAAGGCTCGGCGGTTCGATACGTGAAGGAGTTGTCCGGCTCGTCGTTCGTGTTCGCGGCAGGGGATAGCTTGCTCGATGAAAGCATGCTAGAGTTAGCCGATGAAGCCATGGCTCCGAACCATGGCGAGCTCTATCGGAAATACGGCGTTCATAAGCATATCGGCTTTACGGAAAACTCCGGGATACGGGCTTCCGACGAGATACTGGCTAGGCTGACGAATCGAATGGAGGTAAGGAAGGCGTTATGACGAACATTTACTTAAACCGCTGGTTTTCCGTTTCCTACCACTACATGAACATGATCCGCGACAATCCGGACGGCGGGCAATTCAAATTTTACGGCACGCATCCGGACACGAATCATCTGAGCTTGCAGGCATGCGATTACTCCGAGCAGGAACCTGTTCTGCACGGCACCGAATACGTCGATTACGCCGTAGATTTTTGCCGTCGCCATGAAATCGATATTTTTATCCCGCGTCTCAAAATGCTCGAAATCGCTAAGGAAGCCGAGAGGTTCGACGCGATCGGAACGAAGGTTATGGTCTGCCGCGATATTCCGTTGCTGGAGAGCATGCTGGATAAGGATAAATTTTATGAGACGTTGGAAGGAACGGGCGTCGTTCCGATTCCGGAATATGATGTCGTGGAGACCGCTCAGCAGTTCAAGGATGCCTATGAGGCTCTCGTCCGGAACGGACATCGGGTATGCTTCAAGCCGACGAATTCCGAGGGGGGCCTTGGCTTTCGCATCATCGACAATCATATGAACGCTCTTGATAACCTCTATGGATGGGTTAGTTTATCTATTCCGTTCGATCAGGCTTATAACACATTGTCCGCGGTAGAAAAGTTTCCGAAGCTGATGGTTATGGAATTGTTGGAAGAAGACGAATTCAGCATCGACTGCCTATCGGATTCGAATGGCAAGCTGATCGTGGCGGTCCCGAGAAGAAAGTCCACGGGAAGAATTTACGTGCTGGACGAAGTTCCCGAGCTGAACGAGATTGCGGAACGAATCGCGGAACAATGCAAAATTCCTTACGTATTTAATATTCAGGTAAAATATAACAAGGGCGTTCCCAAGCTGCTGGAGATTAATCCGAGAATGTCAGGAGGACTATTCATTACATGCCTGACCGGGGTGAACATGCCTTATCTCGCGGTGAAGACGATTCTCGGACAACCGTTCGAGCGTCCGAAACCCGTGTGGGGAATCCGAGCGAGTTATTTGGAACTTCCCATCGTTATGAAGGATAGAAGCTAACTTCCGAGATTAAATTGACGTACGCGATTGAAAACCCTAAACTTAAAGGGAATATTCAAAAGTGAAACAAGCCAATTTGATCGCATGACAGGAGGTACGTGTAATTTGCTTCGTTCGAAATGGGGGCTAGCCTCCGTAATCGTCGGTTATGTAGCGGGTCTAGTGTCGGATATTTTTCTTCCCGTCGCGGTTGCTTTGATTTTCCCGGTTCTTGGAACGATGCTCGGGTCGGTCATTCGACAGGCCGAACTTAAGGCGGCCAAGCGTTCCGCGGAGAGAGACGCCGCCATAGCGGCGGCAGCGGTTGAAGCCGCGACTAGCAATCAGCGGGTCGATCAACCGAATTCGGCGGGTCATCGGATTGCCGAAGCTTCATCGCAGTCGTCTTCATCTCAGCCTTCTTCGTCGCATCCGGATAGAGGACATGCTCACCGTGCTTCTAATCTGGGGCCGGAGTGGGATTCCGTAATGGAATATATCGGGACGATCGAGGATATGGTGTTGATCGAGGGGGAGAAGAACAACCTCGATAATGAAATCGTTCAACGTACGTTGTCGTTGCTTGTCAGGTTAAACCGTATTATTCCTCAACTGGTCGAGTTCAACAACGGGGATATCAATCATAAGATTCAGCGGCTCGTGTTGAGAGATTTGAACGGAACGATTACGCCATTCCTTAATCTGAGCGGTGAAGCCAAGCGACAGAACCGCCGGATTTTATTGAATAGCCTTAAGGACATCGACAATCAAATTACGACATACACGAGCTTTATCGAACAGAAGGATCTTATGGAATTGAAGAACAAGGCCGAGCTCATTCACCAGCGCTACGGCGCAGGCAACTAAACACTAGGGGAGGATTTACGCATGAGTACGCAAGCTATTCTGCTTAAGGATTCAGACGCGGCAAGAGTTCAACAGGAAGCGCAAGCTACGATTCAACGCATATCTTCGACCGATCCGATGCAATTGGATTCCCTGATGGACGAAATCGGAAGAATGGGTCAGAAGACGATGGAGAAAGCCGGGGCTAATCTGACCTTGCTGGAACGTCCTCTGAACGACCTGTTAGGCGGCAAACGTTCGGAAATCGCCGGCAATATCTTGAAGCTGCGCAACGAAGTCGACGACCTGAACCGCAGCAAGGATCTGTCTCTGATGCAGAAGATTCTGCGCAAGACGCCGATGAAGAACTACATTATGAAATATCAGTCGGTCAAGACCAACGTGCAGGCGATCATCTCTGCGCTGCGCAACGGCAAAGACAACTTGGAAGAAAACATCGTGCACATGCGCAACCTGAAGCAAATGTGCCTTCAAGAAATGTATAACGTGCAGCAGCGGATCGAGTTAGGCAATCAGTTGAAGTCGCTGTTCGAGCTGGAAATCGCGAAGCCGGAGAACGAAACGAGAAAAGCTCAGTTGGAGCGGGGACTGCGTAAAGTCGTAACCCGGATTCAAGCTTTGACCGAGATGATCATGCTCTACCAGCAAGCGATCGCCGGTTCGGATATTATTAACGACAATAACGACAAGCTGATCGATTCGGTAGACGCTACGATCGACAAGACGCAGCATCTGATTACCGTTTCCGCGATGATCGCGACGGCGTTGGACGACCAATTGAAGGTTATCGATGCGGTTAACGCGACCAATGACATGCTGGGCAAGCAATTCGCGGAAAATGCTCGTCTGCTGAACGAGACGACCCAGAAGACGACGGAAGCGATGACGAAGTCTTCCATGTCCATGGAGCAAATTACCCAAGCGATGAACGATCTGACATCCGCGCTTAACCGTTGCGAGGAATCGAACCGTACGATTATCGCTTCCGCGACGGAACAAACGACGCGCTTGAACGAGATCAATAAGCAAATGGGACAGCGTCTGGGCTTACCGTCAGGGACAAGCCCAGCAGCTCCGGCCGCGATTCAACAGCCGTCGGTGTCAAGCTTATTGGATTAATCCATATTTCGCGTGAAACATGCGCCGCCAGCCTCTAGCAGGGATGGCGGCTTCTTGTTTAACTGGCCATAGTCGAAAAAACAGCGAACAGGGAAGCAATGCCAGATCGGTTGTCATAAATCTCCTATCTGCCGGATAGACTATGAATATCTTTGTAAATCCGGTTTGATAGAGAGGAAGATCGATATGGTCATGAACTGGGTCATCGGAATCGGCATCCTTGTTCTTATCATCGTTGCGAGCAGCGAGAAAACGGAATCGATCATGGAGCTTGCCGAAGGAGCGGAACGGTAAAAGATTTTCAAATGCCCCCCGATTTGGTACTATACCAGTAGGTCACATCGCAAATCGGGAGGAGCAGTCTGCTTGGATTTTACTTTTGAAATCTTGGATCCCACCACGATTAATATTCGCTTTAATTACGGGGGCGAATGGTTCGAGTTTAATTTGTTTATGAGACAGAATCAGTGGATTCTTCATCCTTTCGATGCGAGTTTGCTAGGGAATCCTGATATGTGCCGTCTCGTCGTAGCGGATCTGCTGGCTCACAAGCCGTTCCAGGTCATGCTGGCGAAAGAGCGGATTATGTTATCCCAATTAAGGAGCTCGGTCGACGTGTCCGGTAACGAGGGTGCGGAACGGGTTCGCGGCGGTAGATTCGAGGACTTGGACGATGAGATAGATAAACCGGCGGATTCAATGGACGACTGGATCAGGAACCATACGTTCGAGGAAATACTCGCCATAGAGCTGCATGGAGTCGAGGATCGGCTTCGGCATTATCAGGCGTTGTTGCAGAAAATGTTCTATGAAAACTTGGGTCCGGGAAACGTAGAGTTCGATAAGGTGCAAGAGATTACGCGAATTTACAAGGATGCTGCCGGAAGACTAACCGAATTAATCGACCCGGATAGCTTTCTAAGAGATCGAAATAAGGATGGACGTCGTTTCTAAGGCAAGACGGGCTCATCTCGAGATAAATAATTTTCAGCATTCCAACGACCGGAGGACTAACGATGAAACACGAGGTAATGTACCAAGGAGCATTCGCGATGCTCAAGATTCACCTGACCGCCGGAGAAAGCGTTAAAGCCGAATCGGGCGCGATGGTATCGATGTCGCCTAATATCGACGTTAAAGGTACCGCCGATGGAGGCATCATGGCAGGGTTAGGAAGAATGCTGAGCGGAGAGACGTTCTTCTTCCAAGAGTTGTCCGCGAACAGAGGCGGAGGAGAAGTCTTGCTAGCACCGGCATCCATGGGAGATATTCAATCCGTTGAACTCGACGGGTCTTATCGTCTATTCGTGCAGAAAGACGGGTTCCTCGCAGGATCGAGCGGAATTAAGGTCAATACGAAGATGCAAAATCTGAGCCGCGGGCTGTTGTCCGGCGAAGGGTTCTTTATTATCGAGATCAGCGGAACGGGTACCGTGTTCCTATCCTCCTACGGTTCGATACATGCGATCAACCTCGAACCGGGCGAAGAGCGAATTATAGATAACGGACATTTGGTCGCTTGGCCGGATTACGTCCACTATTCCATCGAGAAGGCTTCCAAAGGCTGGTTCTCGAGTATTACGAGCGGCGAAGCGCTTGTATGTCGATTCCGAGGAGAAGGAATCGTACTCATTCAAACCCGTAATCCGGCCGGTTTCGGAAGCTGGATTAAGAAATTCATACCGGGAGCTCGCTAAACGTGTAGTTTTTGCGAAATTTTCTGTGAATTCTTTAGCAGACATGCTCACATTTGATATAATAGGGGAAATCGAGGTTCGCAGAATAGAGGTGTAGACCTATGGATATGCAGCATTCCGTGAACAGAGGGATCCCTGTTGTCTCCTATGAGCAATTATTCGAGCATTACAAAGATAAAATATTCAGTTTCGCCTGGAAAATTTTGCGCAGCAAAATGGATAGCGAAGAGGCCGTGCAAGAAACTTTTCTCAGGCTGTACGTGAACTTCGAGCGTCTAGATCCGGGGGGATCGGTATCTTCCCTCATCTTCACCACGACGAAAAATATATGCTTCGACATTCTGCGGAAGAGGAAAACGAAGCTCACGCTTGCTCATCCGATGATGAAGCACGAGGGCTGGGAGGATCAAGCGGCGGATGCGATGCGTCCCGAGGATGCGCTGATCTTGAAGGAAGCGTCCGAGAGTTTGCTGGCGGCTATCAGCAAGCTGCCCAAGGCATACCGGCTCATGGTTTATCAGCGTTACGTGCTCGACATGTCCATGGAGGAGATCGTGGAGATCAACCATGTGAAGATGAACACGGTGAAATCGCGGCTTAAGAGAGGCCGGGATTTGCTAAAGAAGCATATGGAGAAGATTTAATCGGAAGCCGTGAATTTCCGGAGTTAGCTCTGGATATTCTCGGCTTTGTTATTTGGAGCGCGTAAGAGGAAGAATCTGACGTTTTCGTGCAGAATTCGACTTTTACTGTAGATACGTTGGGGATTATGTTATAGATTAGTAGTATGTTGGCAGGGTGCTGGACAACGAGAGGTGAAGGATATTAATAAGAGCATTTTATCCCGGAACAACGTTACGATAGTGGGCAAGGGAGAGCGGCCGATGGTATTCGCGCACGGCTTCGGATGCGATCAAGAGATGTGGCGGCACGTCGCTCCGGCTTTCGAGGAGGATTACAAGGTGATCTTGTTCGATTACGTAGGCTCGGGAAAATCAAACTTGAATGATTACGATCCGGGAAGATACGGACACTTGAACGGATATGCGCAGGACGTGCTGGAGATTGCGGAATCCTTGGATCTTCGCGATGCGGTATTCGTAGGACACTCGGTGAGCGGCATGATCGGAACGTTGGCATCGATCCGTAATTCCGATTACTTCGGGCAATTGATCATGCTCGGGCCGTCGCCTCGTTATCTTAACGATCTACCCGATTACTTGGGGGGATTCGATCGAAACGATATTTTAGAGCTGCTTACGATGATGGAGATGAATTTCACGGGCTGGGCGAGTTACTTGGCGCCGATCGTCATGAATAATCCGGAGCGGGGGGAATTGGCGGTGGAACTCGAACGAACCTTCTGTTCGAGAGATCCCGCTATCGCGCGTCAATTCGCGGAAGTCACGTTCTTCTCGGACTGTCGCGAACAGCTGGAGAAGGTTACCGTTCCGTCTCTTATTCTGCAATGTTCGGAAGATAGCATCGCTCCGAAAGAAGTCGGCGATTATCTGCACGCGCATCTTAAGAACAGCACGTTAAAGCTGATGCGGGCGAAGGGCCACTATCCGCACCTAAGCCATCCGGAAGAAACGGTACAGTTGATTACGGAATATTTGACTTCATGATTCGTTAATTAGAAGGAAAGGGCTGCGGCCTTATGAATGACCAGTTGAATTACGCTCCATGCGGATTCGTTACGTTGTCGAATACCGGAATCATTACCGACGTGAACCAAACGCTGCTTGATTTACTTCAATATGAACGTATCGAATTGGTTAACCGGCATATCGAAACGATTATGACCGTCGCTAACAAAATCTTTTTTCATACCTATTTTTATCCGTACATTCAACTTCACGGTTTCGTCAACGAGATCTATCTCACGCTTAAGAACAAGAACGATCTAGAAGTGCCGGTGCTATTAAACGGAGCTCGCAAAGAACGCGACGGGGAGTCGTACATCGATTGCGTCTTAATCGAGATGCGCAAGCGGATCGAATACGAGAGAGACATGCTAAGCGCGCGGAATAAGCTGGAGGTACTGAATATAGCGAAAGATGAAGCGCTCGAGACGTTAAAAACCTTGCACGCGGAGCTCGGGAAGAAACAAGAGGAACTGATCGAGCTGAACAGAAGACTCGAGTCGCAAGCATCCACGGACGGATTAACGGGGGCCAGAAATCGAAGATTCTTTCAGGAAAGTCTGGCCGGCAGCTTATCTACGTTCCATCGATTACATATTCCGTTCTCTTTGCTGCTGCTCGATATCGATTATTTCAAACGAATCAACGATACCTACGGTCATCCCGTGGGAGACGAGATCTTGATCAAATTAGCCAAAACCTTGCAAGCCGAGTCCAGGGAAATCGATATCGTAGCCCGTTACGGGGGCGAGGAGTTCGCCATCATCTTGCCGGGCGTTGACCGGGACAATGCAACTCTCATCGCGGAGAGATGCCGACTGACGGTCGAGCAGGCGGATTGGGGCGAGTACGGGATTACGGTCAGCGTAGGCGCAGCGACCGTAACGGAAGAGGACACGGATGAAACGCTGGTCGTGAGGGCGGATCAGGCTTTGTACGCTTCGAAGAGCAGAGGCCGAAACCGGGTAACTCACTCGGACGACCGAAGCTGGCAGGAGGAAGGAGGAGGGGCAGACTAGACGTCTGCTCCTTTGTTTTGTTGCATGACGGATTAGATATAGGGAACGACAAGACCGCCGTAGATGAAGGCGCACAGGATAACGAAAGCGGGATGGATTTTGCGTTTCTCCATTGCCCACAACGCGATGGCCGCAATGATAATCGCTTGCCATAGGCCAAGGGAATCGACGGACGTCTTGCCCATTTGCCAGGTCAGAACGAGCATTAGAATAGCGATCACCGGCTGCACGAGCAACGTCATTCCTTTTACGACGGAGGACTGACGGTAACGTTGCATGATTCTGAGCAACACGATAAGAGCGACGGCGGAAGGGACTATCGTAGCCGCTAACGCAACGATTACTCCCAGGATACCCGCTACATCGTAACCTACGAATGCGGCGATTTTAGTGGCGATCGGTCCGGGAAGCGTGTTGCCCAAGGCAAGGATATTGGAGAATTGATGGTCCGAAGTCCATTGATAATGGGTGACGATCTCTTGATACATGAGCGGAATCGAAGCAGGGCCTCCGCCATATCCGAGAGCGTTCGAGAGGAAGAAACCGAGGATCAAGTCGATGATGTCATTCATGAGGCATCCCCTTCGGGTTTGTTGATTTTCGATTTGAGGCGGTCGACGAGTCGGTAATGGACGGTTCCATAGGCTAAGAACAACGTAATGACGATTGCCGGATGAATGGGCACGAGCTGAAGAAGGACGAACGATATTCCGCAGAACACGACGACCATGACTTTGCCGAGCCCCTTATAAGCTCTCTTGGCGAATTCGTAAGCCATCACGCCGAGCATAACGGAGATAACGGGCATGACGGCGACGATCATCCCCTGTACGACGGCCGAGTTGCTTAAGTACTCCACGAAGGCGAGCAAGAAGATCATAGCAACGGCGGAAGGCAAAATATGCGCAAGCACGGCGACAATCGAGCCTAGAATGCCTTTCTGTCGATAACCGAGATAAGCCGCCATCTTCGTGGCGATCGGACCGGGCAGCGCATTGGCGATGGCCAGAATCTCACCGAATTCGACGTCGTCCATCCACCGGTAACGGGTGACGGCCTCGTATCGGATCAGCGGGATGACGGATGGACCGCCGCCGTATCCGAGAATGCCCGTCTTGCTCATTGCCCATGCGAGTTGCGCGTATTGTCTATCGTTCGGCTTTGGGGCGCTCATATTATAACCTCATTCCCATACGGCTTTTATATCGGGTGATGAGAACCTGAGAGTCGACGCTTACGACGCCTTGGAGCTTATAAAGCTTGTCGTTCAGGAAAGTTTCCATCTCTTTATTGTTCGTAAACAAGCCGTGCATATGCAACTTGCTCGGACCGGTCATGTGATAGAGGCTGGTCACCGCAGGCTCGTCGGCAAGCGTATCCGCAACTTCTCTCAGGTATTTGGGCTCTACTTCCACATTAAAGAACGCGGACACGGTAATGCCGAGTTTCTCGGGGTTAATGACCGCGGTAAATCGTTCGATCACGCCTTCTTCCATGAGGGAATTGATTCGCGCTTGGATCGCTACGCGGGAGAGACCGATATCCTTGGCCAAATCCGTGTAGGAGATTCGTCCGTTGGCGTTTAAAGCTTTGATAATTTGACGGTCTATGTCATCTACTTCGTGCACGGTGCACCGCTCCTATCTATACTTCTTCTGAGTGGGATATTGAATGTTGGTTGGGTTTTTACAAAAGGAAATAATAAATTATAAATATATTTCGTTGTGTAATTATTTTATCAAATTATCTTTCTTAATCAACTGCTTGAGGCGGAAATTGTTTGCATGCTTATCTCATTGTGCGACATGAATAGAAACAATCTATACAAAAAAGCCATGAGCGCGGGCGGTTCGCGCGGCTCATGGCATTCGTGGCGTTATTGAAGCATTAGAATCTCGCGGATTTCATCCTCGGTCAAGGTAGACAAAGCCTCTTGCCCCGGTTGGATCACTTCGTCGATCAAGTTTTTCTTGCGTTGCTGCAGGGCGTACATTTTCTGTTCGACCGTGCCTTGCGTAATCAGTCTCAACACTTGTACGACGTTTTTCTGACCCATCCGGTGGGCGCGGTCGGCCGCCTGTTGTTCAACGGCGGGGTTCCACCATAGATCGTACAGGATGACGGTATCCGCACCGGTCAGGTTGAGTCCCGTGCCGCCGGCCTTCAAGGAGATGAGAAACAAATCCCGTTCGCCGTCGTTAAATCTGTTGCATAGCTCGACCCGTTCGGATGACGGGGTATGACCGTCCAAATAAAAGAGCGGTACGCCTTGATAACCAAGCTCGCGTCGGATCAGCCCCAGCATTTCCGTGAATTGAGAGAATACGAGCATTCTCTTGCCGGAGCTTCGGCATTCCTCCACGATCTCCATCAACTGCTCGAATTTCGCGGAACCGCCCTCGTAATCATCGACGAACAGCGCTGGATGACAGCAGAGCTGACGAAGCCGGGTTAAACCGGCCAATATTTTAATGCGGCTCTTCTGAAAGCCTTCTTCGTTCAAGTGCTTTAACGTTTCCTTCTGCAGTTTGGCTAGATAGGCCATGTAAAGCTTCTTCTGTTCCGGTAGCAGCTCGGAAGATTGTATGGACTCTATTTTTTCCGGAAGCTCCTTCAAGACGTCCGTCTTCAATCTCCTCAACAGGAAAGGGCGAATACGTTTCGCGACGGTTTCCCTGGTCAACTCGTTAAAGGTTCTGCGATCCTGGAACAGCTCGGGAAAGACCGCGTCGTAGATCGACCACAACTCCTCGATCGTGTTCTCCACGGGCGTCCCGGTGAGAGCGAAACGGAATCGCGCTTGGATTTCCTTCACGGCCTGCGCCGTCTGGGTGGCATGGTTCTTGAAAGCTTGGGCCTCGTCCAGGATAAGCGTATGAAAGGAAGGCTCGGCATACGACTCGACATCCCGACGCAGTAACGGATACGAAGTGATGACGACGTCCGTGTCGGATAATTGCCGAAGCGCGCGGCTTCGATCTTCCCTGCTGCCATCGGCGATCATTGTGCGGATTTCCGGAGCGAATTTCGACAGCTCGTTGTGCCAATTGTACATGAGGGACGCGGGACAAACGATAATCGCCGGGCGCTGTTCGTTTCGGATTTCGGGCAACATGGAGACGAGGTAAGCGATGCTTTGGAGCGTCTTACCTAAACCCATATCGTCTGCCAATATTCCTCCGAACCGATAATGGGCTAGCGTCCTCAGCCATTGATAGCCGTATTTCTGATAATCTCGCAGAACGGAATCCAAGTTAGCCGGTACAGGAAAATCCAAGTTGTCCGGATTTCGCATATTATCAAGCAGCTTACGGAACGATTTGCCAATCATAATGGCATTTCCTTGTTTGTCGGCATCCATCAAGTGCAGGCCGCGAACGATGGGGAGACGGAATTCGGATCCCCGCAAACCTCCTTTAGGGAGGCCGATCTCGTTCATAAACCGATTGATTTGCTGGAAATCGACGCTTTCGAGGGGCATCAACGCACCGTTAGGCAGTTTATAATACTTGCGTTTTTCCTCGATAGATTTCAGAAGATGGCGGATTTCCGTTTCGGGGACCCCTTCCAACTCGAATTTACAATCCAGCCAATCGGTCCGCTCGTCAACGTCGACCTTGATTTTCGGAGGAGCATGACCGACGAAGAGCCGGGCTTTCACCGCCGAAGTGGCGTATACCTGAAGCAGTTTCTCCAACTGCGGAATAATGCGATATAGGAATTCGTATTCATCGTCCTCGTCGTCCATGAGATATCCGCTCTCGGTTTTCGAAAATCGGCTTTGCTCCATGAGATCAAGGATTTGCCCTTCCTGCTCTCCGTCCCTCATGAGAATACGGTCGGTTCCCCGTCTATGCGCACTCCCTTCCAGCGGATTAATCAGAATATCGCCATAGTGGAATTCCAGCCCTGCCAGTAGCCGATCTCTAACGCGGTCTAAGTAAAGCTTCGCTTTTAACGGCGAACGTACGAGGCGCTCGGATACGTCCTGCGATATGCGAACGCTGCCCAGCTTCATGAGACCCGGAATCACTTGCTCCATAAAAGGCTCCATTTGTTCCGGCTGTATCGGTACTCGGCTTTGGCGCGAGGCATCCAGCATCTGCTTCAGCTCGGAAAGTCGCGCGCACTGCTCGTCCTTCAGCTTGATCAGCTTTCCTTCGGAGAGGACGAGCCCGTAAGCGTCCATAACGGTAATCCGATCCATCCCTCTCACTTCCAATCGATAGGAGCCATTATCGGCGTCCGTCTGATCTCGGTCAAAGTCGAATTGGAGTGGTACGGGTTCATCGGAAACGTGTACGCCCTCATAGGTTACGTTATCCTGCTCCATTTTGACGTTAGGAGCTTGAGCAAGTCGAGGGACAAGCGCATCCCACGAGGCAGGCGGGATCAGCAACATCCGATCGCCGCTCATGTGATTGGCATGCGCGGAATAGATGCTGGACGTTTCCCGGTACATTTTCTCGCTGCGATAGATTTCGATGAGTTGCGCGATAATGGCGTCATTGTCGGACGAGAAGCTATGCAGTGCCGGATCGTAAGCGAAGTGCTTCGAGAATTCGTACCGCTCTCTTCTATCGATTCGGTCTAGCCATTCTCTGATTTTCTTTACGACGTATAGTCGCTTATGGCCGACCTTGAGCTCGACGCCGAACATATATTTCCGGTAACCGTAGGGAAAAGGGCTGATCGTGAATTCCACGTCCACAATTTCCCTGGCGTCGTATAGGTGTTTAGCCCGGCTTAAACGGGTCGGTCTATTACCGAAAAGACCTAGCATTCCCGTGGCTAGCTCGATTTTCTCGCCGGTTAATCCTAGAGCCGATTGCGCCCTAGTCGTTGCAAACCTCGGGGTCAGAAACCCAGTTTGGGTTGCTTCCGCATTGCTGCCGTCCGACTGAAGCCGCGAAGAATAAGAACGATCCGGAGATTTGCCCGCGTTCTGGATATCGTGAATATTCAATAGGGCCGCGGCGATATGTTTGCAGTATTTGGGAGAAATATCGAACACCGGACAGTTGCATTGAGCGTCTACGTCCCCATTGTCGTCGATGAAGATTTTGATCCCATATTCGTTGTTTCCTTGAACCGTGGCACGATAAGTTGAACGATCCGAGTCGAAATCCGTGATCGTCACTTTGCCGGCCCGATAGTCGATTTCTCCTCTTTCATAGGAAAACGGTCCGCACAACAATTTGATGACCCGTTTCGTTAATTGAAAGCTCATTGCGTGATCCTGCCTTTGGATTGCATATTTGTTCACGATTCAGAATCGATATATTTTCTATGATAACAGAATTGATCGATAAGTATCGACCGGGCTTCATTTGGAATTATCTAGGAAACTTTATGGGATGAAATTCGTCTAATAGGTAAAAGGGGTGTGCGGATGAAGAAAAGACGCAGAATGTTACAGGGTGCGATTGCGTTGGCTATAGTCGTAATTCTAGTGCTGGCTGTTGTCATTCGATATGAAAAAGAAGAAAAGGAACCGAGTGTTGCTGCGGTAGCGGATCCGACAGATGTGCTCCAATCGGTGCCGGATCGTTGGGCGGAGATCAGCCAATGGAGAATGGCAAGCCCATCGTTCGAAACGAATGCGGACACGCCGTTGATTTTATATAGGAATGAGCAAAACAAGCAGGTCGTGTTTGTGCGGCAGGGCTCGATCTTCTTCGAAACTGTCGAGGGGGAAGAGGGCGCTCCGCTTATTAAGTTATCGGGACAACAGGCCTTCTACTGGGTGAATGGAGACAATCTGCTGATCGGAGTTACGTTAAAGCCGGACAATCCGGAAAGTTATTTGCGCGGAAAATGGTATGCGCTTCGAATGCAGGAGGAGACGAAACCAACGGTAATTGAAGTTGAGAATGCTTTTCAGGATCCGGAGAGCGTATTGTCGGTATCGATTGCGGACAATCCCGAGTTATTCGTGCTCGCGATAGCGGACGATGTTAAGCGTTACCGGGAATACGTATATCGGCCAGGTTATAATGAGCTCCTCCCAATAAACATGGAGACGGGGAAGGGGGGAGAGGCGGCTTATGATCGTTTTATCGAACAAAGACCTAGCGCGGCAGGGAAGCCGCTCGCCTTTCGGAAAGTGACGTCCGCTCAAGACGGATCCGGCGAAACGCTTCGATCATTGGAGGATGAGAGAGGTACGATCATCGTAGCGACGTGGGGGAGCGATAATCAAGGTTACATGAGATATCCAGGTTACCGGGCGGAGCGTCTGGTCTGGAAAACGGATGTGCTGGGCCAGCGCCACCCGTTCGTTTTGTTGAACAGCGGTGACAACGATCACAACGGTGACAAGGTCGGGCAACGAATGCTTTCTTTTCCGTTCAATGGTTCGGTTTCCGTGCTGGAAGCGGATGAAGAGTTACTTGACGAGAATTGGCGGATGGTGGATTTTCGTAGTTTCTATAGAGAAAGCGAGGGAACAATAGATACCATACGTTACGTCATGACCGGGGTACGTTATGAATCGGCTATCGTAAGGCGTCATTTTAACTCCGAATTGCCGCTTGTTCGGGAGGAGGGAGGATTGCTGACTTTCCGGGATTCGACCGGGATGAGCCGCTCGTTATCGGTATTTGATCTGCTCTTCAGTTCAGGAGAATTGAACCAGATGTGGCTCGGACAGTCGGTGAGCTTAGCCGAATTCGAGGATGAAAGCTTGGAGAGCAGGCCAACGATTAAAGAAAAGCTGCCGCAGAAAATACTGGATATCGCTTGGGGAGAAACCAATGTACCGGAAGAGGTACAGAAGGCTATGACTACCGCGGACAGCTCTGGGGAAAATTGCGTGTTCAATTGCGATCCCGACTATTGGGCTCAATTGCAAATCCGTTCGATTGACGGGGTATGGTACGTTCTGAAGGAAAAGCAATTATATCGTCTCGACGGCGATGGATTCAAATTGGTCGGTGAATTGCCTGTTACGCTGCAGCTAACGATCGGGGAAGGGGCGAACGGTTATACGGCACAGGATTACATCCGTGCGGATGGGAGTTGGTATATAGCGGATACTTTCGCGGATCGGGTTATTCGGTTGACGGATAAGTTTGAAATCGACGGAGTATTGGAGATGCCAATGCCTACCCGTTTACACGCGGATGAAGACGGTAAATTAAAGATAGAAAGCTTGAAGGGCTCGACTACGGTGGGGCTGGAGAAACTGAATATTGTTTTACAGTCGCCTGTACCTACGATTGACGGTGGAAAGAGATCCGGGGAGGGGACCGAGGTCGATGCTGCTAGCTATTATGAAGATACCGTTACGGGCAATGAGTGGATAGCCGCGTTTAACGGTAACGTGTTCATGGTATCTAAGCAGGGGAATCGAACGAAGCTTTTGCGGCATTTTATCGGGTATCCCGAGAATGGGAGGACGATTTCCAAAATTTTACCTTATGGCAAGGACATCTTCGTGTTGTTGGAGAATCGAATGGTTCGGTTCGCTAACAATGGGCAATGGAAGGAGACGATCTCATTTTACGAGGCTCCGGGCGTCTGTAACGTTTGGGCTGATGGGGAGGGTAGCTATGCCTATGATGCCAAGCAGGGGTTGGCGTATTTGGTGCACGGCTGCAGCATATACGAAATCGATCTGCAAAGGGGAACGGGGCAGCCGATTTTTACCCAAGAGGAAGCTAGATTCGGTAAACTGGCGGAGTATGGCGGGAACGTATATTTTAGCGTCGAGGGGAGCGCGGGTACTTATTCGATGGTGCCTTATCCTTATTCGAACGTGCTGGTCGCCCTTGATAAAGCGAGCGGCAACGTTACCCGGTATCGATTGGATAAAGGTTGGGTGAGCGAGAGATTAGCTGGGGATGGGGAAGGAGCCCGAAGTGAGGTCGGCGGAAAAGGGATGGGAACAGGGACGGGAACAGGGGCGGGAGCAGGAGGTAGGGGGAGCGAGAGATTAGCTGAGGATGGGGATGGGAATGGAACTGGAAGTGAGGTCGGCGGAAAAGGAACAAGAGGTACGGGGAGCAATGGAGCAGCATTCCTATGGTTCGCGTATAAGTCCTATTCCGGCGTAGTTGCCGAAAATCAAGCCCAAGCCGCCACCTTGGATTTAAGCCAAATCGCGACGGAGGCCTTAATGGTACCTTGAATAGCATCGACTCTGAGCAGAAATGGAGCAATAGTGCCGGAAAGTAAAGCTACAGAGCCAACCGGGCAAAGATGAGGCAATAGTGCCGAAAAGTAACACTACAGTGCTGAATCCTAGCATAGATGAAGCCCTTGTGCCGGAAAGTAACCTTCATGATGTGACCATCGCCGCCACGAATGAAAATGGGCGAAATCGAGCAGGGAGGTACTTTGGGCGGAAATAGAGCGGATACGCCGCTTTAAATCGAGCAGGGAGGCACTTTGGGCGGAAATAGAGCGGATACGCCGCTTTAAATCGAGCAGGGAGGCGCTTTGGGCGGAAATAGAGCGGCTTCGCCGCTTTAAATCGAGCAGGGAGGCACCGTGGGAGGAAATAGAGCGGCTACGCCGCTTTAAATCGAGCAGGGAGGCACCGTGGGAGGAAATAGAGCGGCTACGCCGCTTTAAATCGAGTAGGGAGCCACCGTGGGAGGAAATAGAGCGGCTACGCCGCTTTAAATCGAGCAGGGAGGCGCTTTGGGAGGAGTTAGTTACGGCCGGTCAAACTCGATAGCGAACGAAGGCGCTCTTTGCGGCCGGGTAGCTGTGATAGGAAGATGCGGAGATCGGGAAAGTCGTTCAAATTCAACGAGTAGAATACCCATTGCCCGCGTTTGTTTTCTCTAACTAGTCCGGCGCTCCTTAGTTTACGCAGATGTTGACTAGCGTTCGGCTGACTCGTACCTAACAGTTCAACGATATCTCCGACGCACAAATCTCGTTCCTGCAGCAGACCCAGTATAGCCAATCTCGTCCGATCGCCCAGTAATTTCAGCAGTTCCGCCATTTCAGCTAACTTATCGTTCATCGTTCCGACCTCTCTCTCCATGCGGAATAATAGCCAGTATTTAGAAGTGAATTCGTATATAACTATATAACAATTTATAGCATAAATAACTAATGAGATAAAGGCTGAAGAGCTAGAAATCGGGTTTACGGAGTGAATTTGCGGAAACAGCTCCGCGAGCGAAAATAACCCGGCCTAGCCGGGCTAAAAGAGCGAAAACAGGCACGCGAGCGAAAATAACCCGGCCTAGCCGGGCTAAATGAGAGAAAACAGGCACGCGAGCGAAAATAACCCGGCCTAGCCGGGCTAAATGAGAGAAAACAGGCACGCGAGCGAAAATAACCCGGCCTAGCCGGGCTAAAAGAGCGAAAACAGGAACGCGAGTGGAAATAACCCGACCCGGTCGGGCTAAAAGAGCGAAAACAGGCACGCGAGTGAAATTAACCCGGCCTAGCCGGGCTAAAAGAGCGAAAACAGGCACGCGAGCGAAATTAACCCGGCCTAGCCGGGCTAAAAGAGCGAAAACAAGCCCGCGAGCGAAAATAACCCGACCCAGTCGGGCTAAAAGAGCGAAAACAGGAACGCGAGCGGAAATAACCCGACCCAGTCGGGCTAAAAGAGCGAAAACAATCCCGCGAGCGGAAATAACCCGACCTAGCCGGGCTAAAAGAGCGAAAACAAGCCCGCGAGCGGAAATAACCCGACCCGGTCGGGCTAATACTCCGCGCTAGAAGCACTCACGCAGCCGATCTTAAGTCGCCTTGACCCGGGTGAAGAAGCCGGCGATGGCGACTTCTGCGGCTCCCATCATTGAGGAGCGTTCGCCCAGCTCGGCGAACAGAAGCTGCACCTTGCGCAAATGAAACCCAAGCGCGCGCTGAACGACCGTTTGGCGCAGGATACCCTCCAACCATGGGCGGGCTTGGCTCATTCGGTTGCCGATGACGACGGCATCGGGATTAAACACGTTGACGATGTTCGCGATGCCGATGCCCAAGTATTCGCCGATCCCCGAGAAGAGGTCGAGCACGTCTTGCCGTCCCGCCGAGGCAGCGGACAGCAACGCCTCCAAGTCCTCGAAGCCGAGGTCGGCAGCCTGCTCGAGCAACGCTTGCTCGGAGGCGTACATTTCCCAGCAGCCGCGGTTCCCGCACGTGCAGTTTTTGCCGTGCGCTTCGACGGATAGATGGCCCATTTCGCCGGAAAAGCCGGATGCGCCCTTGTAAAGAGACTTCTGCAGAATTAGACCTGTACCGATGCCGATCCCGACGCTGACGTAGATCAAGTTGTTGATGCTGCGGCCGGCTCCGTATTTCTGTTCCCCGAGCGCGCCCATGTTTGCCTCGTTGTCAATGGTGACCGGCAGGGCAAAACGTTCGGTCAACAAGCGTTGCAGCGGAACGTCACGCCATTTGAGGTTAGGGGCGAACAGGATCGTCCCCTTATCGTCGACGAGTCCCGGGACTCCGACTCCGATGCCGATAATGCCGTACGAACTAGCCGGCGCTTCTCCCATAAGCGTCTCAATGCAACCGCACAGTTGTTCCACGGCGACCTCCGGCTCCGGATGACGAAGGGAGGAGGTACGCTCCGCAACGAGGTTCCCCCGCAAGTCCGTTAACACTCCGCGGATATAGTTAACGCCTAGATCGACGCCGATCGCATAGCCCGACGTCGCGATGAATTCCAGCATAACGGGCTTGCGTCCGCCGCTGGATTGTCCCGTGCCAATCTCTTTGACCAACGAGCCGTCGATCAGATCTTGGACGAGACTGGAAACGGTCGCCTTGTTCAGCCCCGATTGTTCGGAGATTTGCGCACGGGAAAGCGGCGCCCCCCGCAAAATATATTCCAACACGATAGCCGTGTTAATTCGTTTGATTAGAGCTTGATCTCCTGTGGGTGTCGACATATTCTCGAAGCGACTCCTTATTAATAAGCTGCTGACGATTTGTATATATCATAACACAAAAAGGTTTAATAAACTTAGTTTATTGGATAGACAAACTAAGTTCAGGCATGATATGCTGTTGTCAGTTAAATAATTGATATCGCTTACAGGGAGGCTAATTCTAATGAGCAAGTTTATCAATGTTCCTAAGATTCAATACGAAGGACGCGATTCTAAAAATCCTTTCGCGTTTAAGCACTACAACTCGCAGGAAATCGTATTCGGCAAAACGATGGAGGAGCACCTCCGCTTCGCGGTCGCATACTGGCATACATTCAACGCGAACGGATCGGATCCGTTCGGCGCAGGCACGGCGGTTCGCAGTTGGGACTCTTTGTCCCCGCTGGATAAAGCGAAAGCTCGCGTAGAAGCTAACTTCGAGCTTCTCGAGAAATTAAACGTTCCCTTTTACGCGTTCCATGATGCGGATATCGCTCCGGAAGGCGCTACGTTGGCCGAGACGAACAAGAATCTCGACATTATCGTGGCTATGTTGAAGGATTATCAGAAATCGACGGGCAAGAAGCTGCTCTGGAACACGGTTAACTTGTTCACGAATCCGCGTTACGTTCATGGCGCCAGCACGACGAGCAATGCCGAAGTATTCGCATATGCCGCAGCAACGCTGAAGAAGGGACTAGAAGTCGGTAAAGAGCTAGGCGCCGAGAACTATGTATTCTGGGGCGGTCGCGAAGGATACGAATCGCTGCTGAACACGGACTTGAAGCTGGAACTCGACAACCTGGGACGGTTCTTGCACATGGCGGTCGATTACGCTCAAGAAATCGGCTTCGACGCGCAATTCCTGATCGAGCCTAAACCGAAAGAGCCTTCCAAACACCAATACGATTTCGATTCCGCTACGGCAATCGCATTCTTGCAAAGCTACGGCTTGAAGGATAAGTTCAAGCTTAACATCGAAGCGAACCACGCCACGCTTGCCGGTCATACGTTCGAGCATGAGCTGCGTACGGCGCGCATTAACGGCATGCTGGGTTCCATCGACGCCAACCAAGGCGATATGCTGCTCGGATGGGATACGGACGAGTTCCCGACGGATCTCGTTGCAACGACGCTTGCGATGTTCGAAATTCTTAAGAACGAGGGCGGAATCGGTCGCGGCGGAGTAAACTTCGATGCGAAGGTACGTCGTTCTTCCTTCGAGGACGAGGATTTGTTCTTCTCCCACATCGCCGGAATGGACACGTATGCCCGCGGCTTGAAAGCAGCCGCGAAGCTGATCGAAGAGCGCGTGCTTGACGATATCGTCGACAACCGTTACCGGAGCTTTAAAGAAGGCATCGGCGCCGAGATCGTTTCCGGCAGAGCGACGTTGAAATCGCTGGAAGCTTATGTTCTCCAAGCTCAGCCTATCCGCAACGAATCCGGTCGTTTGGAACAAATCAAAGCGACGTTGAACGATGTTATTTTCAGCGTATAATAAGACGACTCGGATAATACGGCTTTAGAGGCATAGCCATTCCGCCCCCCGGAAGGAACCGGCGGGGCGGATTTTCATATGAGGAGGAACCCCCATGAAATATGTCATTGGCGTGGATTTGGGAACGAGCGCGGTGAAGACGCTGCTTATCGGACAAGACGGATCGGTGAAAGCGGAGGCGACCCGGGAATATCCTTTATATCATGAGAAGTCCGGTTGGAGCGAGCAGGATCCCGAGGATTGGGTAACCGGCACGACGGGTTCGCTTCAAGATTTGCTTGCGAGTTCGAAAGTAAATGCTGCCGATATCGAGGGAATCAGCTTTTCCGGGCAAATGCACGGCTTAGTCCTCCTCGACGAGAATAACGAACCCGTCCGCAAGGCGATTCTGTGGAATGACACGCGCACGACCGATCAGTGCCGGGAAATCGAAAGCAAGCTCGGGGATAAGCTTCTGTCGGTTACCCGCAATCCCGCGCTAGAAGGTTTTACATTGCCTAAAATTCTATGGGTGAAACAGAACGAACCGGACGTATACCAGCGCGCGACTCAATTTTTGCTGCCGAAAGACTATCTCCGTTTACGCCTGACGGGTTCCTCCCATATGGACCTTTCGGATGCCGCGGGAACCTTAATGCTCGACGTTGCGGGCAAACATTGGAGCGCGGAAGTACTGACGGCATTCGGCATTCCTTCCGTTTTCTGTCCTCCTCTCGTAGAAGCGGGAGCATACGTGGGCAACATCTCGGCGGAAGCTTCCCGCGCGACAGGTTTATCTAGCGAGACTAAGGTGTTCGCGGGCGGAGCGGACAATGCATGCGGCGCGATCGGCGCGGGCATTCTGTCCCCCGGACTTACGTTGTGCAGTATCGGAACATCCGGCGTTATTCTTACTTATGAAGCCGATGCTTCCGCCGATTATCAAGGCAAGGTGCACTTCTTCAATCACGGCAAGGAAAACGCGTTCTACGCGATGGGAGTCACTCTTGCCGCGGGATATTCGTTAAGCTGGTTCCGCAACGCGTTCGGCAAAGGAGAATCGTTCGATGCTCTGCTTGAGGGCGTAGGCGACATTCCGGCGGGCTCGGAAGGTCTTCTATTTATGCCTTACATCGTGGGAGAGCGTACTCCGCACGCCGACGCGAAAATTCGCGGCAGTTTTATCGGGATCGACGGAAGCCATACGCGGGCGCACTTCGCGCGTGCGGTAATGGAGGGGATTACGTTTTCTTTGAACGAATCCATCGATATGTTCCGCGCGGCAGGCAAAACCGTAGACACCATCGTCTCGATCGGCGGCGGCGCGAAAAATCCGTTATGGCTGCAGATGCAAGCCGATATATTCCGCGCGAACGTCGTGTCCCTTGAGAACGAACAGGGACCCGGACTCGGGGCGGCCATGCTCGCGGCAGTCGGAAGCGGTTGGTTCCCGACGTTGGACGAGTGCGGGGAAATCTTCGTGAAGCATGCGCGCACTTACCGGCCGAACGAAGCGGCTAGCGAGCGGTACGAGCAGCTATTCCGCATCTATCAGCAGGTGTATGGATCCACGAAGGAGATTAACCATTCCTTGCACGCTTTCCGAAAGTAGATTTATCGGATAAAATGATTTTAGGATCAGGGGTGCCTCCCTTTTCCGCGAAGCCTCCGCATTTCCCGGCCGGTAACCGGGAAGGAGGCTTTTTCAACTTTTCAGCATAAACGGACCTAATTTCCACTATGTGGAACCATCAAGTTAAAATATTCGTATTAGGGGTAGTCAAGCGAGGGGGACGATAGATTGGATACTTTTACTGCGGGTTCCGGGAAAGCGCCGTTATTTCAAGCGGATATAGAAGAAGCCGGTTATGAACCCGGAAATCCGATCGTCAGGGAAGTCATCTTAACGGTAAATACTGGAGAGAGAGTCGGTCTGTTAGGGCCGAACGGTGCCGGCAAGAGTACTCTTATGAAAGGGTTGCTTGGCCAACTCCCTCACTGGAAAGGGAAAATCGCTTGGAACGGTGAGGAAGAAAGAAACTCCGTCGAAGGCGATACGTCTGCGCGAATCGCTTATATTCCCGAGCATCCGATCCTATACGAACGATTGACGCTGTGGGAACATCTCGTTCTCGTCGCGGCGGCAGGGAGTATACCGGAACAGCTTTTCCGCGAAAGGGCGGACAAGCTGTTGCGAAGATTCAGGCTGCATGCCTACAAGCATGAGTATCCCTTCCGATTTTCCAAAGGAATGCAGCAGAAAACAATGCTCATTATCGGTTTCTTGCTGCAACCGGAGCTTTACTTGGTGGACGAGCCGTTCATCGGATTGGATCCCGGTGCCGTGATGGAATTACTGGACGCGTTGGATGAGGAGAGAAGTCGCGGAGCCGCGGTTTTGCTAACGACGCACGTGCTTGATTCGGCTGAACGATTGTGCGATCGATTCGTTCTTGTTCACGATGGGGGAGTAGCGGCCTCCGGCACGCTCGAGGATATTAGAGCGCAATCGGAATGCGGACCGGAAGCGAGATTGTTCGATTGTTTTCACAAGCTTACCTATTACGATGAGGCACGATTATGAATCAACTGACGCGCGCGGATGCGTTCGATCCACAACGATACGATCCTGTTCCCTTATTCATGGAACGAATGTCGGCTCACTGGCTAGCCATCTGGAGAGCATGGCGGACGGTAATGGACTGGGCAACCTGGCTCTATGTGCTGCTTCCCGGACTATTCATTTTCGTAGGCATGTATCGGGATCTGTTGCGAGATCCTCCGAAACAACTGGATGGAAGTTTAGCGGCCTTGTTTATCGTTATCCTTGCGTTCTTGCAATTAATCGGAAAGTACAGAACTTTCGCGGAGCCGGGAGACGGGTTGTTTCTTCATCGCAGAGCAAAATGGGTTCAAGGCAAGCTAGTTAGCGGATTTATATACGGTTTAGCAACTCGTTTATTGATTTCTTCCTGCTTTATCGCCATTGGCTCGCCGCTCTTGTTGCAAGTATTCGAGCTGAAGGGCAACTTCTTAATTATACTGGTCGTCTATGCATCGATTACCGGTTTCGCGTGGGTGTTGTGGAAAGACCGACTGACGCAATCGTGGAAAGGCTGGAGAAGAACGCTCGTCTTGACGGCGAGTATTCTCGTTTTTCTTTTCGTTTTTGTTTGGATCGCGTTATTGGGAAAAGAGAACTTAGTCGTACTTGGGCTAGCTTCAGTGTTAGCAGCGGGAATCGTAGGCTGGCAAATACGCTTGCGTCTGCGGATGCAGGGGACTTTCCTGCATGAAGTAGCCGTAGAACATGCCATCTATATCGCTAACGTGAAATGGATCCTTAAGGAGACGATGGACAAGAAACCCGTCCCGATGTTGCGAAAGCCGATGCTGTTCAGCCGGTCACAACCGCTAGTGAAGCATAAGGATGACACGCATAGGCTGCTCGATAGTTGGTTTAAGTCGGCTTTACGGCGAACGGATTTGTTAACGCCGCTTCTCTATTTCACGGGCGCGGGGGTCGCCGCGATAAGCTTGCCGCCGGTTCTATTGGCAATCGTAGTCTGGTTGGTATTGCCGATGCTCCTGCTTAGCATGCTGCACAGGCAATGGTCTCGCTGGTTGACCGAGCCCTATATCGCATTGTTCAAATGGCGCCCCGAGATGCTTGATCAAGCTTCAAGCCAGGCAAGAGTAAGGGGCGCAGTTCCTTCAATGACTCTATGGGCTCTTATAGTCGCAGGGAGAATAGGGCTTAACTATGGAGGAATCGCATGGCTAGCCCTCGCGATTGCGCCCATAGCGGGTTACTTCTGGCTTAAGTTCATTAACGACATATTTACGTCCGTTAACATCTATCGCCGCAAATCGGAATAATCCGGAGGCCCTATTGGAAAACCTATGCGGGATTGGATGCGTTGATCGTACTTGGAGAGGATGAGTTCGATGAAACATGCCGCCCTGATGTTCCAGTTTCCGGATGAGAATCAGGCGAGATTGGCTGGAGATACGCTAATGGAATTGGGGTATGAACCGCAGCTTCATGAGGAAGGGCGGCTGCATATTCATGTTCAGGACGAGGATTTAACTTCCGCGCTCGAGATCGTGCAATGTTATGCGGGGCAATTGATGGAGCATGCGCCGGCTGAAGTCGTCGACGTGACCGACCAAGCCTACGGCATGGACGCCATTCCGATCCCGGCGCATACCGTCAACGAGGATTGGGAAGAGGGCTATCAGGTGGCAAGCTCCGCAACGGATGAGCAAGAGGCGGGCTTCTCAACGGATGACGGTTCATACAACCATTTCAAAGCGACCTGATTTATTTTGCGGGACAAGTTTTTGTTGAAGCCCTTCTGCCGGAAGGGCTTTTTTGCGCATTTCCGTTCACCCGACATTCCTAGGATGGCGATAGCCATTTATGCTTGGCCATTCAGAATTTATATGTTTCACAGAATTCATAGTTGAAGCATCTTCGATTTGAACGTTCACCCGACATCGATTAATAACTGTGGTTAACTGGTCTTTTGCAGCCTGCAACAATCGATTGTTATTATTCTAACGGCGGCCAGCGCCGCTATTTCGTCGAAAATGAGTGTTCTGAAATTGTAACTGAACTGCACGCCGCTATGTATGTTCAACAGCCATCTTTTCGCTGGAAAACACATAAATAAGAGCGCACAGCTCCGTTAGAATTTGAAAAGTGCCTTTTTGAGCAGAATAGCGGCCGCTGGTTCCGTTAGGCTGAAACGTAAGTAGTGAACGTTGAATGCTAAGTTATTCCTAATGTGATTCCCCTATATATCCAATCCGCTATGGGGTAACTAAGGACGACAGGCGTTTTTATTGTTTTTCGTATTTTGAAATGACGCAGGTTCGAAAAGGCGCATAAAAATGCGCTTGCAATATGATCGCTCTCTGCTTTATAATGAACCCGAAACGTTTTGGAAAGGTGTCTGCAGATGGCTACCATTAAAGATATTGCTAAAAAAGCGGGTGTATCCGTCACCACGGTTTCCAGAGCACTCAACGGTTACGATGATGTTAACGAGGATACTCGTAAGAAAATCAAACAGGTCGCGTTGGAGTTATCCTACAGTCCGAATGCCGTGGCTAGGAGTTTGGTATCCAAGAAAACGCGCACGATCGGCCTTATTATTTCCGATATCAACCGTGCCGGCGCGAAAGACGCGTTTGCATACGAAGTCCTCTGCGGGATTAACGACCGCGCCGGAGACTTAAACTACGATTTGTTATTATTCAGCACTAATCCGTCCAAACAGATGGAGAAGTCCTATACGGCGCTTTGCAAGGAAAGGAACGTAGAAGGAGCGATCCTATCGGGATTGCGTCTTGACGACCCTTATTTGCAGGAGGTCATAGAGCAGAATTCGTTTCCTTGCGTGCTGATCGATATTCCTAAAACCGGAGAAAACGTTGCCCACGTTACGTCCGATAGCCGCCTAGGAGCGGTGATGGCCGTCCGGCACCTATTGGAGAACGGACATCGGCATATCGCGATGATCAATGGCCACAATCAGGCATTCGTCAGCCAAGAACGGTTCGAAGGGTACAAAGAAGCGCTAGAGCAATACGGGGAATCGGCGGATGAAGGGCTTGTTTACGACGGAAAATTTTCCGAAGACGGCGGAGCGGAAGCGATGTATCAAATTTTGATACGCAATCCCGGCGTAACGGCGGTCTTTTGCGCCAGCGATCTAATGGCGCTAGGCGCGATGCGGACGCTAGAGCGTATGGGGCGTAAAGTGCCGGACGACGTTTCGATCATCGGATTCGACGATATTACCATTTCCGCTTATTGTTCTCCTAAGCTGACTACGATCAGGCAGGATAAATACGAGCTTGGTTATCAGGCTGCCCAATTGCTGATCGATATGCTTGAGAACAGAACGGACAACCGCAAGCTGCTTCTAAACAACCAATTGATCATCAGGGAAAGCACGCGTCGTCTGCAAGAGTAGCAGCGAGCTTTTCTTTTGAAAATTTCCGAAACGTTTCGGATTTTTATTTTGTTGAATGCCGAAACGTTTCGGATAAATAAAAACGCAAAAAGAAACAGATAATAGACAAATTCAGTCACAGGATGGGGAAAACGATATGAACTACAGAGTAATCAAAAACAACGACGTTTTTCTAATGACGGATCATCACGGCGATATCCGGGGAAACAGCGCTGAGGGCGGTCTTTATATGAAGGATACCCGCTTTCTTAGCAAACTGGAGATCACTCTGAACGGTAAACGCCCTTTGCTCCTCTCTTCCGCCGCCGATGAGAATTTCGTTGCCCGCATACGGTTGACGAACGAGCATGATGAAACGGACGGAGAGGTCAAGCTATGGAGGGAATCGGTAGAACTGATCCGGGAACGTTTTATCTACGGAGAAGTATTGTACGAAACGCTCTCCATGACCAACTACTCCACTAAAGCACTGAATTTCGACGTAGGCGCCGCTTTCGACGCGGATTTCAGCGATATGTTCCTCATCCGGGGGTTTCAACCTGCGGAAGAGCTCGGAAAAGTGACGGAACGGAACATGAACAAGAAGGAATGGCATGCTGCTTATCAAGGCGTTGACGGTATTCGAAGAGACACTCGCATCGTATGGGATACGGAAGCCGATTCCATGAGCGAACAAGGGGAAGTCAACTTCGCGATAAGCTTGCAGCCGACGGAAGTGAAGAAGATTACGTTCACGGTCATTCCTTCGCTAGAAGGAAAACATCCGGTCGTGATTCCGCGCGAAGAAGCGATTGCCGAACTGCAGCGCACCTATGAGAGCTGGAACGAGAACGCTACGAAAGTGCTAAGTGATTCCAAGGTGTTAAACGGATTGTTCGATCGCGGGGTTCAAGATTTGCGGGTGCTGCTCACGGATTTCGGCTATGGACTGTTCCCGGTGGCGGGACTGCCGTGGTATGCCGTACCGTTCGGCAGGGATAGCTTGATCGCCGCCTTGCAGATGCTGCCGCTGATTCCGGACGTTGCCCGCGGCACTCTCGAGATGATGGCCGCTTACCAAGGAACGGACGTCAATCCTTGGAAAGACGAGCAACCGGGCAAAATCATGCACGAGCTGCGCAACGGAGAATTAGCCCGTTCCGGCCAGGTTCCGTTTGCCCCTTATTACGGAAGCATCGATTCGACGCCATTGTTCATTTTGTTGGCGGCGGAATACGCTCACTGGACGGGAGACACCGATACGATCGCCAAGCTTCTGCCCAATATTGAGAAAGCTTTGGAATGGATTAAGGGATACGGCGATCGCGACAAGGATGGTTGGGTAGAATACTATCAAGAATCGTCTAAAGGGATCGCCAACCAAGGGTGGAAAGATTCCGCCGATTCCGTCGTGCATGAGAGCGGAGAGTTCGCCGCGGCGCCGATAGCCTTGGTAGAAGTACAAGGATACGTGTATCAAGCGAAGCTCCGGCTTGCTCCGATTCTCGAACGGTTGGGCCGCAACGATATGGCGCAGCAACTTAGAGAAGAAGCGGAACGCCTCAAGCAAGCTTTCGATGGCGCCTTCTGGATGCCGGAAGAGAAGTTCTATGCCATTGCGCTGGATGCTAACAAAGATCAAGTTCGATCCGTCACTTCCAATCCCGGTCATTTGCTCATGAGCCACCTTGTCCCGGAGGACAAAGCACGGCTTGTGGCGCAAAGACTGGTGGCGGAAGATATGTTCGGAGGCTACGGCATTCGTACGATGTCCACCGGTTCCACCGGTTACAACCCTATGAGTTATCACGATGGAAGCGTCTGGCCGCACGACAACTCCATGACGTTGATCGGCATGAGCCGGTTAGGCTTCAAGGAAGAAGCGGCGACCGTCGTTTCCGGAATGTTGAATGCCGCCGAACACTTCGAGTATTACCGCTTGCCGGAGCTTTACTGCGGTTATGACGAATCCGTAGGCTACCCGGTATCTTACCCGGTTGCGTGTTCTCCGCAAGCGTGGGCCGCCGGAACTTCCATCGTATTGATTCAATCGATGCTCGGATTACAGCCCGACGCGTTGGCCCGGTCCATTCGGTTGGATCCGTTCCTGCCGGAAGGAATCAACCATTTGACCGTAACGGATCTGCCGGTAGCCGATGGCAGAATCTCGGTCGAACTCAAGCGCGACCATGGTTCCGAGCCGCTTCGGGTAGAAATACTCGACAATAGCAGCGGGTGCTCCATCGAGATCATCGGTTAACCCGCGCGCCACCCAAACTCGAATTGAGCGGGATAAGAAATCGCATTTTGCTGACCCTATAGCCGGAAGGTACCGCCGGTTCAATCATCGTCGGCATATGCGATTTCTTACGACCGTTTAATTATATAAACAAATAAAAGGGAGGAAGGATTTAAATGAAAAAAAGATTTTCTACCATGTTAGTTTTGATGTTGGCTCTCGCATTGGTTGTATCCGCTTGCGGAAACAATTCCAAGAACGGTGAGAGCGCTTCCCCGTCCTCATCTCCATCCAATGGCGCTTCGCAACCGCCGGCTAAAGAACCGGTTGAAGTTACTTTAGCGGGTTGGGGTTCTTCTCCGGAAGAGCAAGCTTTGCTGCAACAGGTGTTAGACGAGTTCCAAGCGAAAAATCCCGACGTCAAAGTGAAATACGAAGTTATCGCCGATCAGTACATGGACGTTATCAAAACCCGTCTAATCGGAAACGAAGCTCCCGATGTATTTTATCTGGACGCATTCGAAGCTCCGGGCCTGATCGAGAAAGACGTACTGGAGCCGTTGGACGGTTACGTAACTCCTGAATTCGACATTAACGACTTCGAAGCTCCGACGATTAACGCATTCAAATCGGCGGACGGCAAAATGTACGGTTTCCCGAAAGATACGTCTACGCTGGCGTTGTTCTATAACAAAAAGATGTTCGCCGACGCCGGCATCACTGCGCCTCCGACGACTTGGGACGAGCTGTTGTCCGTTTCCGAGAAGTTGACAAAGAAAAACGGCAAAAAAGTCGAAGTATACGGTTTGGGTCAAGCTCCCGAGCTGGCTCGTCAAATGTTCATGATCAACGCTTTCGGCGGTAAACTTGCCGACGATCAAGGCATGGCGGCGTTCGCGACTCCGGAAGCGGAGAAAGGTCTGTCCCTCGTTATTGATCAGCATACGAAAGCTAATACGGCGGGACAACCTTCCGATGTCGGCGCAGGCTGGGGCGGCGAAATGTTCGGTCAGCAAAAAGCGGCAATGGTCATCGAAGGCAACTGGGCGATCCCGTACATCCAGACTAACTTCAAAGACGTAGACTTCGGAACCGCCGAAGTCCCTACGGTTAATGGCAAAAAAGGAACGATGGCATTTACGGTCGCTTACGTTATGAATAAAAATTCCCAAAAGAAAGAAGCGGCATGGAAGCTTCTCTCTTACTTGACAGGCAAAGAAGGCATGAAAACTTGGACGAGCAAAGGCTTTGCTCTGCCGACGCGCAAATCCGTATCCGCTGAGCTTGGATATGACAAAGACGCGTTGCGCGGCGCGCTTGTAGCCGGTTCTTCCTACGCAACTCCATGGCAAGCGGGTTCTACGCTACCGACGATCATGACCAACTTCAATAATCAGTTCGTAGCGGCATACACGGGAGGTTCTTCGTTGACCGATGCAATGAAGAAAGCCCAAGAAACCGCCAATAAAGAAATCAAGGCAGCGCAATAATTCAAGTGACTTAGAAGCGAGGGACGTAAGGCCGCCATTGGCGCCTGCGTCCCAAGCTTGTCGCTTACGCGTTGGCGTGAAACGAGTGAAGCCGCAGGCGAACGCGCTCACGGCTTTAGTCATTTCACGCCCCAACACGGAAAGGCCGAAAGGAGAGCTTCAGCATGGCCAGATTGAAAGGGAAGAACAAAATCAGGGATCTATTGTCGGGCTATTCGTTCATGGCTCCCACGATCATTATACTCGGCTGTTTCTTACTGCTGCCGATCGGTTACGCCATCTATTTATCGTTTCACAAAGTGAATCTTCTCGGGACGGTAAGCTACAAATTTACCGGAACGGCTAACTTCGAGAGAATGGTGGACGATCCGCGTCTATGGATCGCGCTAAGAAACACGGCTAAGTACGCGCTCATCGTCGTACCTGCCCAGACGATTCTGTCGCTCGTGCTGGCTTCGATATTGAATATGAAGCTTCGCTACCGTAATTTTTTCAGGGTCGCTTTCTACTTACCTACGGTCACTTCATCGGCCGTGCTCGTGCTTATTTTCATGTGGATCTACAATAGTAACGGTTTGTTGAACTATTTGCTCGATTTGGTCGGTCTTCCGACTTACAACTGGCTTGGAGATCCCTCAGTCGCGCTGTTGGGCATCATGATCATGAATATATGGTCGACGGCGCCGCTGTTTATGGTAATTTATTTGGCCGCTTTGCAAGATATTCCCGAGAACCTATACGAGGCGGCGGATATCGACGGAGCGAACGGCTGGCAGAAGTTCTGGCGCATTACGGTGCCCCAGCTTAAACCCGTCACTTTCTACGTAGTCGTCATGGGGATTATCGGAACGTTTCAGTTATTCGACCAATCCTACATTTTCTCGGCAGGCTCCGGGGGACCGAACAACGCGACGCTGACCATGGTGTTGCTCATCTACCAGTACGCCTTCAAAAGCATGGATATGGGGTATGCTTCCGCTCTTGCCTTTTTGCTTGCGGTCGTCATCATGCTCATTACGCTTATCCAGCGGTTAATCTTCAAGGAAGAGCGGCTGAATTAGGAGGGGATAGGAAATGCGTTCGATCAATCGTTTCAGGCCGGTGTTCTATGTCCTGCTGAGCGTCTACGCGCTCATCACGTTTGTTCCGTTTTTATGGGCGTTGTCCGCATCGTTCAAATCATTGCCGGAGATCGTTTCCGGAGGCATACACTTCATACCGAAGCATTTTACGCTAGATAATTATCAAACCATCTTCAAGCAGGAGCCCCTGTTCTCCCGCTGGTTCTTGAACAGCGCGTTCATAGCCATATCGGTTACGATATTTAATCTGCTGTTTAATTCCATGGCAGGCTATGCGCTGGCTCGAATTCGTTTTCCGGGCAGCACGTTGATGTTCTACAGTATACTGGCCATGATCATGATTCCTGGCCAATTGACGATTATTCCGAGTTACCTGATTATCAAGGAGCTTGGCTGGTTGAACAGTTATCAGGCGATCATCGTTCCGATGGCCGCTCAAGCGACCTACATCTTCATGATGCGCCAATTTTTCATCAGCTTCCCTAAAGAGCTTGAAGAAGCCGCGGAATTGGACGGCTTGGGCAGGTTCGGGCTGTTCTTCAAAGTCGTCCTGCCTCTGGCGAAGCCGGCTCTTGCGGCGCAGACGATATTCATCTTCATGGGCGCATGGAACGAGTTCCTGAAGCCGCTCATGCTGATGTCCGATAAGTCGATGTTTACGTTGTCGGTCGGGTTGAACACGTTCAAGGGGCAGTATATCAGCTTCTGGAACTACATCATGGCGGCATCGATCATTATGACGATTCCGGCGCTGCTGATATACATTTTCTTCAATCGCTTTTTCGTTCAAGGGATTACGTTCACCGGTACCAAATAAAAAATACGGAACGCATGGCAGCGGATATCCCGCTGATCTATGCGTTCCGTATTTCGTTTTACCGAATCGCGGCATTCATGCCTGCGGAATATCCCGTGGAGAAAGCAGCCGTAATGTTATAGCCCCCCGTATACCCGTGAATATCGAGTATTTCTCCGCAAAAATACAATCCGCTCACAAGCTTGGACTCCATCGTACGCGGATCGATTTCCTTTAAATGAATTCCCCCGCCGGTTACGAAAGCATCTTCTATCGACAAAGTTCCGTATACCCTGATCGGGAATCGCTTGATCAGCTTGGCTAATTGCATCCAATCCTGTCTGGGAAGGTTATCATAGGTGAGCGATTCGGCCAGTCCCGCTTGTTGCAGCAACAGCGGGATCATTTTCTCGGGCAAACAAGCTTTAAGAATGTTTTTGATGGACTTTCGCGGCTCAAGCTCCGTTAACCTCATCGTTAGGGAATACACTTCGTCCACGCTGTTGTCCGGCATCAAATCGACGGACACTTCAATATTTCCTACCTGAAATTGCTTGAGCGCTTTGACGACGAATTGGCTGCAGCGTAGCGCGATCGGCCCAGACACGCCGAAATGGGTGAAGAGCATGTCGCCGTGGTGCTCGATGATTTTCTTTCCTTTCGGATTCCATACGGACAAGGAAACGTCCCTAAGGGAAAGGCCTTGAAGCTCTTTGCTCGTAATGAACGGTTCGTTGGACGTTAACGGAACCTCCGTCGGAAATAGCTCCGTAATCGTATGTCCCGCTTTTACCGCCCAAGGGTACCCGTCTCCCGTTGAACCGGTTTGAGGCACGGATTTGCCGCCGGAGGCGACGATGACGGCATTGCCGTCTATCGCTTCGCCCGATCTGAGGCGAACGCCGGCCACGCGGTTGTCCTCGTAAATGATCGTATCCACAGGAGAGTTAAGCTTGATCTCTACGCCTTGCTTGCGGATCTGCCCGACGAGGGTGTCTACGACGGTCTTCGCTCTATCCGTAACGGGGAACATTCGCCCGTTATCTTCTTCCTTAAGCTTGATTCCGAGGTTCTCGAAGAAAGCGATAATATCTTTGTTGTTGAAGTTGGAAAACGAGCTGTATAAGAATCTCCCGTTACCGGGAATATGTTTGATCAACTCATCGTCTTCCTTATTATTGGTCACGTTACATCTGCCGCCTCCGGAAATTCCGAGCTTACGCCCCAGCTTCTCCCCTTTATCGAGCAGAAGGACTTTAGCGCCTTGTTTGCTTGCCGCGATGCTGGCCATTAGACCGGCAGATCCGCCGCCTATTACGATTACGTCGTAGTTCATCTATAAAACTCCCGATTTTTTGTTTTTATTTAGATTCTAACACATCCGCGCGCGCTCCATACCTCATCCATACCTGCTCAATTCCTGCTCTTGCAACCTAAGCCTATTATTGTAACCTATGGTGAGATGTGTTTTAATCTAAGTGATTATATAAGTGGGAAATTGTGTATATGCCGATCCATACTTGCTGGGGGTTCACTGGATGTGGAAAGAGACGCTACTACAAGTCCTAATTGCTTTTCTGCCCGTGTTTATCTTCATGGTTTGGTACTCAAAGCCTGAAAGAACCCGATACACCCACATAGCGCTGGGTTTGGCTTGCTGCGTAGGCATGTTACTGAACATGAATTTTTCTATGGTTAGCGAGCACGGCGTTTATTTCGATCTACGTAATATTCCTTTCATTATCGGTTCGCTGTATGGAGGCATCCCCGTTGCCACGGTTTTGCTGGTCGTCTATCTCGTGACGAAGCTCAACCAGATTACCTATCATTGGGAATATATCATATTAGCGTTTTTTATTATTATATATATTCCGATATTATTTTCTCGTATTCCCATCTTTCAATCCAAAAATAGAAAAGGCAAGTTTATTAACGTCGCCCTCTTGTGCGTGATTCTTATTTTGATTCAAAATGCTGCCTACGTCTCTAGCATTCCGAATTTGAATTGGGACGTAGCCTCCAAGGTTCTGGTTTTTTCATCGTTCTTCGGACTGTTACTATTAGCGGTAACCTTTATGTGCGTTCATTTCGCCGAGCTTTCCTATGAACGGATTCAATTGCAAATACAGCTTCACGAAGTGTCCATGAAGTACCGAAATGAAATGCGGAGGCTGCAGCAATTTATCGATAATACTCCGTTGATGGTCGTCTTCTGCGATATTAACGGAAAGATTACGCACGTTAACGATATGGCGTTGAAATTCGTTACTCCGCTTGGACGGAACGATATTCTGGCTCAGGATTTTTCTTTCTTCTTGGACAAAATGGACGTGCGATTCGAGAAGAGTCCGGTAAAGCGCGTCCTGCAAGGAGAAGACAAGCTCATCGAGATCGTCATGTTGCACGGGCGAACGTTCTATACCGTTACTTGTCCGATTAATGGAATGTCGGCGCAAGGGACGGACGGCGTGTTGTTCATCGGTCACGACGTGACGGAGCTTCAGAGGTTGAAGGACGAGGTTAACAAGATGGAGCGACTAAGCTTAGTCGGCCAGATGGCGGCGAGCATCACGCATGAAATCCGTAATCCGATGGCCGTCATCAGAGGTTTCGTACAATTGCTTAATGAACGAAGCCCATCCGAGCATCAGTCCTATTTTCGTATCGTTCTGGACGAATTGGATCGGGCTAACGCTATTATTAACGATTTTCTGTCCTTGGCGCAAAATAGAATCGTCGAGAAGGAACCGTCCAACCTCAACGAGCTGCTTAACGACTTGCTTCCATTGATCTGGGCGGATGCCAATCTGCGCGGACAAATGATCGAATTGCGGCTCGGAGAGGGCATGGAAAATCTCGAGATGAATAGCAAAGAAGTCAAGCAGCTTGTTCTGAACCTAGCCCGCAACGGCATGGAGGCGATGAGCGATAAGGGCGTTCTGCGAATAGAGACCTTGGATTTCGAGGATACGGTGCAGCTTCGCGTTACGGATAATGGAGTCGGCATTCCTCCGGAGAAACTGGAACGGCTATTCGAACCGTTCTACACGACTAAGACGAACGGAACGGGCTTGGGGCTGGCTTTATGCTTAAGCATCGTTGAACGCCATAACGGGAAAATTCACGTCGAATCGACGGTCGGGCAAGGGACGACTTTCGTTGTTTCTTTCTACAAACCGGGAAGTATGATTAGCGATGTTCGCAAGCACGGATAAGAGGCTATAAATGGGTTACACTACGGGGGATACATCCAATGAGGAGGATGCTTCCATGCCAAGAGAGCAAGGGTCTTCGAAGTCCGTACGGAAAGCAGCCAATCGCGACAGGAAAGACCGATCCCCGTTATCCCCCGGATTCGACAAGAAATTGGACGGACCTAATCGTCCGTCGACTTGAACCGTTATTAGCGCGAGCGAGGATACTAACTCCTACGAGGGCATGAAGCCCGCGGGAGGGCGTGACGATTCGGACTTGGATCCGTTCGAAATCGAATTTCGGGCGGAGTTCCGCGACGACCGGGGGCCGCGGGAGCCGTTCGTGAATGCCCATGGAGTCGTGATCGGAGATCACGATTACGAGTCGGAGAATTCGCCTCTTGAACAGTGGAATACCGAAACGGATCCGTTCGTCATGGCGGGAGCGCAATGGGTGCATCCTTACAAAGATATCGGATTCCGGACCCCGGAAAATCGAGATTTATTCGAGCGGGGAATTGCGCCTTCTTCCGGGATATTCATGCACCCGACCCATTCCGCGGACGGATCTTTCGATCCGGATGACGACGGGCATTTGCTGGTGCCGGAAGTGTTGGACGAGCCATGAATCCGGGCGAGGCGCGGCCGGGATGCCAAGCGGTCGTTCCGCGCAGCATCCTGTCGCCGCACCCGATGATCTTCCGAACGGGCATATCGAGGGAGCAGCTAAGCAATGATTTTGACGGAGCTTGCGGCGGCGCTGTATAATAAGATATAGCGGAATCATCAAACCGCCAATTATGAGATCCGGAAAGCGAGGCGCCTCCTATGTCGATGTCTTTCGAAAGATATATGTTGGATATGGTTCAACCGATGCGCGATGATTTGACTCGGCTCGGCATTCAAGAATTAAGAACGCCCGAAGAAGTGGAAGCGAAGCTTCCTAAGGCAGCGGGTACCGCATTAGTCGTAATTAACTCCGTTTGCGGATGCGCTGCAGGACAGTGCCGTCCCGGCGTAGCGGACGCGTTGCATCATGACGTGCTCCCGGACCACCTGTTTACGGTATTTGCAGGTCAAGACAAGGAAGCAACGGCGAAAGCGCGCGAGTACTTCCTGCCTTATCCGCCTTCTTCCCCATCCATTGCCCTCTTGAAGGACGGAGAACTCGTTCATTTTATCGAAAGGCACCAAATCGAGAACCGCAGCGCTGGAGACATCGCCGCAGATCTTACGGCCGCCTTCGACCGTCATTGCCGGTAATTCATTCATCCCGGGGGCTTAAGCCATTGCGGTTAAGCCAACGGGATATTTTTGTTGCTTACGGGAGGGTAATCGAAATGACGATCCAGCAAGAGATTATTGCGAAGTTAGGCGTAAAGCCGACAATCGACGTGGATCAGGAAATCGAACGTCGAGTTAACTTTCTGAAAGATTACGTCAAGCAAGCGGGAGCGACGGGGTTGCTGATAGCGATCAGCGGCGGCGTGGATAGCGCGGTGGCCGTAGGTCTGTGTAAACGCGCAACGGACGAGCTCTCTCGGGAAACGGGCAAAGAGTACATGACGCTCGGCGTATTCCAGCCTTACGGGGAGCAAGAGGACATCCACCACAGCTACGAGGTGGCCGAAGCCTTCAACCTGAAGCATAAGGTAGAGACGAACATCGAGGAAGCCGTGGACGAAATCGCGCTCGAAACCGAATATGCGTTTAAAGCTCTCGAAATTCATCGCCATATTAGCCGTGGAGGCAAAGGGAACGTGAAAGCGCGCACCCGTATGGTCGTCCAGTATGCTCTAGCCTTCGATTTGAATTTGCTTGTCGTGGGAACGGATCATGCTTCGGAAGCGCTAACGGGTTTCTTCACGAAGTGGGGAGACGGCGCCGTGGATATTACGCCTCTCAGCAGCTTGAATAAACGTCAAGTGCGCGAATTAGCCAGACGGTTGGGAGTGCCCGCCAGCGTCGTAGACAAAGCGCCGACCGCCGGTCTATGGCAAGGGCAGACGGATGAGGATGAGCTCGGGGTGACATACGAGGATAACAGCTCGTACCTGGAAGGCAAGGAAATCGATCCCAAAGCCCGCGAAATCCTCGAGAAGCATTACTTGCGCACGCAACATAAACGGCAGCATATTCCGGGAATTTAAGCGATCGGCATGATCGTCGGTATCGGATTGGACGTTGTCGAGCTTGCGCGGATGGATAGACTGCTCGCGGGACCGGGCAGCCGGAAGTTCGTCGATCGGGTGCTTACCTCCCGGGAGAGCGAAGGCTGGGGTTCATTGCAGCCGCGTCGCGCGTTAGAGTATATCAGCGGCAGATTCGCGGCCAAGGAAGCCGTCGTGAAGGCGATCGGTTGCGGAATCGGAACCTTGGTCGGATTTAAGGATATCGAAGTGCTTCCGGACAAATGGGGAAAGCCCGTTTGCTCCCTATCCGTGGCGTCGATCGAGCGGCTCGGCTGGGCGGAAGAATCTTATCGGATACATATCGCGATAACCCATGAACGTTCTCTCGCGGCCGCTACGGCGATAATCGAAAAGTAAGAAAGACGACAGTCCGGTGTAGTCACAGCTGGGCTGTTATTTATTGGGTCTGGGTTAATGAAATGGTAATTTACGCTTTACTTGACCTGACGTATAATGGAATATATGTTAAAAACGGACGAAGGTTTCTTTATCCAGATAATGGGGCGTAGAGATGACGACGAATTACTTAACTATCATGATGAAACATTTCGAGCACATGAATATAGAGGTTGCCGCCGCGGCGGCAACGGTACTGGATTCCGTTTCGCTCAAAGAGCGGGAAGATACTTACGATTGCCACAGATTCCTTTACGTTAAAGAAGGCGAGGGCAAGCTGATCGCTCAAGACAGAGAGATTCCGCTAGCCAAAGGGACATTATGCATTTTATTATCGGGAATGCCGCATCGGATCGTTCTGGAGCCGGATCGGACGATCACGTTTCAATGGTGTCATTTCCGCAGCAGCTATGAGGATCGCGATTTGTACCGTACGCTTCAGATTCCGATTTATCTTCATTTAGGGGACGAGCATCAAAGCGAATCTTCCGCATTATTCGAGCGCTTGTTCGAAGAGATAGCGCGGGACGGGCTGACTTCAAGACTCAAGATTAAAGCGACCATGTTAGAACTGATCAGCATTTATTTGGACAATCTATCCCTTAACGACAATGGCGCGCCGACGGAAGAGATGCAGAAAATCGACCTGGTGCTGAAATATATCGATGATCACTTGGCTGACAATATTACGATAGAGAACTTAGCGAAACAAGTCTATTTGCACCCGAATTATTTTATCGTATTTTTCAAAGGGATATTAGGTTCTTCGCCTATTCAGTATGTTAATCTTCGCCGGATGGAAATCGCGAAGGGACTGCTTCTTCAGCCCGATTGCAACGTGTCCTCGGTGGCGAGCAAGGTCGGGATGCAAATCTACTATTTCTCCAGGATGTTCAAGGCACATACGGGTTTGACCCCCAGCAGATATCGTAAACAAGCGGCATCGGTATCGAATGTTCAGGCAACCAGAGGAGAGGATCATTGAACGTGGGTATCGACATCGATAATAAACGTTATTTCAGCATGGAATTGCTTAAGTGGTATCAGAAGGAGCAGCGCGACTTGCCTTGGCGGAGAAGCCGGGACCCTTATCACATATGGGTATCGGAAATCATGCTTCAGCAAACCCGCGTAGACACGGTTATTCCTTACTTCAATCGGTTCGTGGATCGGTTTCCCTCGCTCCAAGAATTAGCGGCGGCGCCGGAGGACGAGGTGCTTAAGCACTGGGAAGGGCTTGGTTATTATTCCAGGGCGCGCAACCTTCAGACGGCCGTCCGCGAAGTCGTCGAGAAGTACGGAAGTCAGGTGCCTTCCGGCAAGAAGGAAATTTCCGGGCTGAAAGGGGTAGGTCCCTATACGGCGGGAGCGATACTCAGCATCGCCTACAATCAGCCTGAGCCTGCGGTGGACGGCAACGTCATGCGCGTGCTGTCCAGGTATTTCTGCTTAGAGGACGACATTGCGCGTCCGTCCACGAGAATAAGCATGGAAGGGCTCGCGCAAGAGCTTATTCCCGCGGGAGAAGCGGCGGACTTTAATCAAGCGTTAATGGAGCTCGGAGCGATGGTGTGTACGCCGAAATCTCCAACGTGCTCCGAGTGCCCGGTTACGGCTATGTGTCTGGGTCGGCAGCAGGGGCGGGAGAAGGAGCTTCCCCTGAAGACGAAGGCTAAGAAAGCAAGACCCGTTTTCCGATTTGCGGCATTGGTGGAGGGGACGGGAGCCAACGCCGGTAAAGTGTTGGTCAGGCAAAGACCGGATACCGGTTTATTGGCGAAAATGTGGGAGTTACCCCATATCGAAGTAGCGGATGCGGACGAATGGGAGATCATGTCGACGGGGAAGGCCAAGCTGGAGGAAGCCGCCCTGGAGGATGGAGTACGCCTCCGGGTAACGGAGCAGGTTGTCGGAGAAGCTCAGCATATTTTCACGCATCTTGTGTGGAATATCAGAGTGCTGGCGGCTACGGCAACGGAAGAGACGTACGTGGCGGATCGAACGTCGTACGCATGGGTCGGACCGGAACAGTTCGAAAGTTACGTATGGCCTAACGTGTTCAGGAAATTATTAACGGAATACTTTATTCATGCCATAAATGAATAATCTAGTTAAGAAGCTGTCCGGCGTTGTGAAGTGCACCCCCTAAAGTATTCATCGGTTTACACCTGGGGTGTTTTCCAATGTCTACTTTAAGGGGTGTACTTCAGGATTCCCTGACGGTTTTTCTTACCCTATTCATTTTAGAGAGGTAAAAGGATTCACGCTCTGCTTGTCCATTATCCCTTTCGTTCAGAAGCTGTTTGTTGGCATGATCCTCGAAAGATCCTTTAGCCACGATCGTACTATGGTTAAAGCCGAAGAAATCAACGGGCAATTGCAGGAAGGCCGCGTAAACAAGGAAAGACGCCTATGGCGTCTTTCTTGTTGAAAAATGTTGTCGGTTTACCGCTATTTAACCTTAGGCATTTAGTATTTAGTCGAACGGGTCTCGGCAGCGGCGACGTTCTGCTAAATATGTGGAGCGAAAGGCGGAAGGGTAATGGAAAGGAATATGATCGGTTGGGGAAAACGAATTATTGTTAGTTTGCTTGTTTGTACATTGCTTGCACAGTTCATGCCGATTCCCGGTCAGTCGAATGCGGCAATGGCAATGACTGCGGAAGAGCTATTCGCGGCAGTGGATAAATCCGCAAGCTCGTTGTCCGCTAAGACGGATATCTCCGGCCATTGGGCGGAAAGCACGATCCGGGTTTGGCTGCAAGAAGATTTGGTTAGCGGCCTGCCGGGTGGCAGCTTTCATCCCGACAGCAAGGTTATCCGGGCAGAATTGGTAGCGATGATAAACCGTGCTTTTCAATTCACAAAGGCGGCATCAAGCTCGTTCGCGGACGTATCTTCCGCGAAGTGGTATGCCCTAGACGTTGCGCGGGCGAAAGAGGCAGGCTACATGCAAGGGTCTGGGAAAGAATTGTTCCGGCCGGAAGCATCCGTTACGAGGGAAGAGGCTGCGGTTATTATCGCGCGGTTGCTTAAGCTGGACACGGGAAGTCAATCCGAATCCGGAAAATTCGCGGATGCGAAGAGCATTGCGAGTTGGAGCCGAGGCGCCGTTAGCGCCGTCGTAAAGGCCGGGATTATGAAGGGGTATGCCGGGAATGTGTTCAAAGCCAGGCAACCGCTGACGCGAGCCGAGGCGGTCGTCATCTTGGATCGTGTCCGCAAGATAGGCGATGTTCAGACGATTCCTTCGACGCTCGCATCCTCGATCGTTAAAGCCGGAACATACGGTCCGACATCCGGTACGGAAACGATTGCCGGCGATCTGTCGATTAACGTGCCGAATGTCGTGTTGAGGAACGTAACGATTAAAGGGAATTTACTGCTGGGAGAGGGGATCGGAGAAGGCGACGTCACGCTCGACCGCGTCGTCGTCGAAGGCACGACGACGATCAAAGGCGGGGGTATAAACAGCGTGCACATTATGGATTCGACGCTGACCCGGGTATTCATTACGAAGGTCGACGGTCAAGTCAGGGTCGTTATCGAAGGCTCTACGGCCGTCGAACAAGTAACGGTCAGCTCGGGCGCTACGCTGCAAGTCGCGAGCGGAAGCGGGGCCAGTTACGGTACCGTAAGGGTTTCGACGAACGGTGAAGTGACGCTGGACGGAGACTTTCCGAACGTCGTACTCGTTGCGCCTGCACAATTGACTGTGACAAACGGCAAAGTCGGTAATTTGACTTTAACGGATCAAGCGGCGGGCGCCGACGTCACTTTGCAGAAAAATTCGCAGGTAGGTACCATGAACGTGGGCGCTGCTGCGACGATTAAGGGGGACGGGAAAATCGATACGGCCTCGGTTACGGCGGCGGGCGTAACGATTGTGCAAAAGCCGACCCAGACGGTCGTCGCGGACGGCATTTCCGCCAATGTCGGAGGAACGGTGACGCAAGGATCGGGAACGAGCGGATCGGGGTCAAGCGGATCTGGATCAGGCGGCGGATCGACGGTTACCAGAGTTGCGGTTACGGTCAGCAATCCATCGGCTGGCGGATTCGACCTAAGCCTGGCACCCGCGGTTCCGAATATGACGATCATGAACCTCATTATGGTGAATGCCGATGGGATGCCCGCGCTAGTGTCGAAGCTTCGGAGTACGGATCAACTTGGCTCAAGCTATAGAGCGGATGGCTTCCTGACGGGCGGGGAGTCGTATACGTTATCGCTTGCAATGCCGGGGTATACGTTCGGCGCGAGTACGACGGTGACGATTCCCGACGTGCCTGCGGTTACCGGCGCCTTGGTGAGTCCCGAGTTGACGAAGCTCACGCTGCTATTCAGCAAACCGCTGGCAAGCTTACCCGAATTACCCGCGGGTTTCACGATTACGAACTCCGGCGCATCGGTTGCGATTACGGGCGCGACGCTGTCGACTTCGGCCACGAGACTGGAACTTGCCCTCGGTACGCCCGTCAATCCGAATACGCTGGAGCTGAAATATGTTCCGGGTACGATTCGTTCCACGGATAACAAGGCGCTTCCCGCTTTATCCTGGCGGTCATTTACAGACGGCAGTACACCAGGCGGCAGAGCGGCGTACAATCGTATGCTAGGGAAAACCGCCGAGCAGACGGCGGATGACTTGAAGAACAACGCAAGCGTGGATGCGAGCGTTGCCGCCAAGGCGTTAATCGAAGGCGGCTACAATACGAACGCGCTCATCAAAGCGTTGAATGTCGTATACGGGATCACCAACGAAAACATGCCCGGACTGCTCTTGCCGCAAGGCATTAGCGTCTATCATCTTCTGATCGGTATGAAAGAAGCGGGCATCCTGAACATACAGAATCTGGGCAAAAACTTTAGTCATTATATGGACGGTAATTCCGACGATTGGGTAAGGGCGCTTAATCAGACGGGCTATACCGACGAACAGGTTGTGATCAACAGTTGGTTTTTCCCGAACGTGAAGCTGGCTGCGTCGATGCGTGCCTATTATGGTACGAATAATGAACGCGCTGCGAAATTGTTTGCAATGCGTAATTACAATGGCTTCAGCAACGATGTCGGGCGCGTTCTGAAGGAAGTTTACGGGAACGACGACTGGCAAGCCGTCTCGGCGCTGAAAGCCGCAAGTATTAATGCGAGCAAGGCGGGCCAGATGCTTAAAGATATGTACACAGCAAGCCCGGCACGCGCCGCTGATTTGCTTAAAGAGTACGGATACGCCAAGGAGGATATCGGGGCGATGTTGCTGCAGGATTACGGCGTGACGCCTCAGGATACGGTAAAAGCGATGAGCGGTGCCGGATTTACGATCGGCGAAATCTTGGTAAGTCTCGGTTACGCGAGTAACCCTGTCGCCGCATTGAGAGGATCGTTTACGGCGGAGGAGGTTTATAATTCCCTATATTCTCTTGACCACCGGATCGATACCGTTGTTTCCTCTATGAAACATGGCGGCTTCTCGGCTGTCGAGACGGCAGGCGCGCTGATAGCGACGAACCCGGATATCCGCACGAAGGCGGATCTAATGGTGCAATTGATGCAGACGGATTCTTCGTCTCTAGCCACCTATCGCTATGATGCAGTTGAATCCGCGGGCGCGGCCCGCAAGAAGTTTGGCGGCAGCCTTGCGGAAATCGCAGCTTTGCTGACCCAGTTTGGAGCGGTCACGATCACGACGATGCGGCCGAACCAGGTGACGATTGTCGCCGGCCTTGCCCAAGCGGGGTTTAACTCGGGCGATATTGTGCAGTGGCTTGCACCTTCGAATACGCTCACACAGGCGCAAGCGAGCAACGTTATATTCGAGCTGCGCAATGCGGGCTTTCCGCTCAACAGCCTGGGTAATGTCATGCAGACGTTGTCGGTTAAAGTGTTTTCCACTCGCTCGTACACCCCCAATTGGATTAGATTGCTTGCGGCGAGCGGCCTTAACACGTCGACAAGCGAGCCGATTCCGGGGTATTCCGCGACGGACATCTCTAGGTTTCTAGTCGGTGCGGGTCTTGCGAACTACGATACGATCGCTGTGGATTTGCAGCTCGTATTCAACGATAAAATCGAAACGGCGCGCGCAATCGCGGAATCGAGCGGTTTTTCGATGGTTGACATGCTCTATTTCTTGGGCCCAAGTCGATCCCGAATGTTCCAGGGCGCTACCGACGTCCCGTTCTTGGGGCAGGTGCTCAAGGATATATATGGACTGTCTTCAGACGAAGCCATTCGTGCTTTAAAGGGCTCGAACGTTTCCATCATGAACGATTTCTTTACAATAAAGGAAATTTTGCGGCAAACCTACAACCATACGGATACGACGACGCTCATCAGGGATTTTGCGGCCGGCGGATTCACGATGAATCAGATCGGCGACGGGTTGGTCCTGAACGGAGACGCCTTCAAAGCCGCAGGCTACAGCTCGACGGAAGCGGCCACGTATTTGTTATACAAGCGGACTCCGATGACCGATATGGCGCTGGCGCTGCACAACCTCGGCTATAATCTGAATGAAGTCACGACGGCGCTTTACAACTTGTATACTGGAGTTCAGGATCAGGTCGTTACGCAAGTGACGAATTGGTTGAGCGATCCGCGCTTGGGCTATCGTTCCGAAGACGTAACGGCTTCAGTGACCGCTGTATTCAACATCAATCCGTTCTCTGCGATGGCCCAGTCGCTGTTCCGGGGCAACTACTCGGCAACGCAGGCGGCCGTAACGCTCAAGATGACGTTCACCGGCACGGATTCCGTCGCGATGGCGCAAGGGCTCGCGGCTGCCGGGTATTCGCGGGATAACGTGCTGGTTGCGATATTCCAGGCGTATTGCGACGGTTACATTTATAAAGAAGGCGCACTGTCGACGATGGAAAACGTCATGGCCATCGTGTATCCGGAAGTGACGAACCGGCTGGACGCCACACTGAAGGCATCGGATGTCCGTACCGCGAAATATGCGATTAGCGTCATGAAGTCGCTCGGCAAATCGTTCGAAGAAACGATAGGCGTGCTCGAGCGCGTGTATGGGCTGGACTCTTCTGCCGTGTTGGACGTCATGATGGCTAATCGTCTCTTCGGCTTGGACGAGCCGGGGATTGCGGTTAAAGTAGGCGCTTATTACGGACTTGATCCGGTTGTGCTCCACATCTCCTGGATGGCGGCCCACCGATACAAAGCTTATGACGTGCTGGGTGTCGTGCAGCAAACCTACCGTAATCTCGATGGGATAACGATCGCCCGATTGCTGAATCAAGCCGGTTATACGAAAGAGAGCATCCTATTTGCGTATGACTATAACTTTCACGGCGACTACGTCAATGAAATGGCGCTTATTATGGTGCAATTGTTCGGCAACAGCGATGTGCAGGGGGTCGCGTCGGAACTGCTGCAGTGGGGCTACAGGGGACTGCTTGTTTATCCGGCGCTCAAGGGGGCATTTCCGAACAAATCGCCAAGCGATATTCTCGTTGCGATGAAGCAAGCGGGTTTCACCGATCTGGTGGAAACCATGCGTTACATGGACAAAGGAGTTGCGCCGCCGATCATGCAGTTCCGCAATCTCGGCGTTAATTTGTCCGATGCCCATGGGTTGTTGGAGTTTTCCTGGAATTACAACCTGCGTGACACGATCCGTTATCTGATCGAGGCGGGTTATCCGCTATCCGATATCGGCCGGCAGTTGAATCGGCCCGATGAGCTTGTCAAGCATTTGCGCGCCATGAATTATCCGCTGGAGACGGTCGCCACGATCGTGTATGCGGCGGACCCGCGCCCGAGCATGCTGGTCAAATATTTGTACGATAACGGATATACGAATCTCGACGACTTGGTCAAGGCGCTTAAGGTGGCGAATTGCAATCCATACGACTACGCCATTAGCTTGTGGTTCGGCCCGCACGGCCCATGGACTTTGGCGACGATCGCTCAAGCGATCGCGAGAAACTCGACGCTGACGCTCGAACAACTGGGCAAATCCTTGATGCAGTCGTATAACAATCGCAGATACTTTACGAATATGCAAGTTTACGAGGCGCTCAAATCGGTCGCCAATATCGGCGTGAGCTTTATCCAAGCGGATCTGGACAGCGCCATAAGCGCGATGCTGACCGATCTTTCCGAAGGGATCCCGTTTGCGATTATGCGCGAAGCGGGCCTCAGCTCCAATGACGCCGCCCGTGTCATGAGGAAACTCGGCTGGGACTGGATCCCGGCTTGCATCCAACTGGTGCAGGCGGGATACGGCGCCGGCGATACGTGGGACGCGCTGTGGGACGTGTACCATAACGAGCTCGGTTTCCAAATTTTGAACATCATGTCCGCAGTCGCTCCGCTCGCATCGCTTGGCTTGGCCGACAATCTGACCACCTTGCAGTCCGTCACGAGGGCGGCTTTAAGAAAGGCGATGATGAACTACTTCTTGAGTCAGTAAGAAAGAATGCCGGAACAACCAGAGCAGAAGCCGTGACGGTGCTGCTGAAAATGTTGGCGCAAAAAAGCAAGTAAAGCATCAACGCAAGGCAGGGAGAGGATTGATTCTCTCCCTGCCTTTTGTGCGCTTGGCAGCGCATCGACTAAAGAGTGGAAGTCTCCAGCATACCGCGAGGTGGCGGAAGTGCATAGCTGACAGGCAGTGCGTAGTCCAAGAGGATGCGTGCGGAGGGCTTGAAGGCAAACCCCGGAACAGACGGCAAAACCAAATTGGCTGGCGAGATTGGATAACCCTGCAAAAGAAGGGAACGTCCAATATCACCGTTGATCTGAATATATTGGACTGCATCATTTGTCTCCGGGTGAGTGCGAACGGCAAGAACGCTTGATGACAACTCATAGATAACAAGGGAGAGCTATTGATGAAAATGAACATTCGTACGAAATTGTTAGGCGGGTCATGAACGCGGGAGGCAACAATATCGGGCTTCTTGTGGATTCGGTGACGGAAGTGTTCAATATGCCCGAAGATCAAGTCGAGAGAACCCCGGAGGCTATTAAGAACGTGGCTTCCGAGTTTATTCGGGGAATATTCAAGCGGGATGAAGAACTAACGGTTTTACTTCGAACGGACAAGCTTCTGGCGGCGAACGGCTTCAAACTAGGGTGATTTCTGACGATAATCATCTAAGGGGCTTGACGTAAGCTTGGATTCAAGCGAATCTTAAGTGACAGCAGCTTAGATTAGGGGGAAGTAAAATGATACGAGTAGACCAAGCGAGAGCGAAACAGCTGAATTACATCGGAATAACGGAAAAAGATTTGGCTTTTCTGAAGACGAAGCAAGATCTGTTCAAGGAGATCACGAACGAAGTCGTTAACGAATTGTACGCGCGAATTACGGAACAACCGGAATTGTTGCGGCTTATTCAGTCCCACAGCTCTATCGAAAGGCTTAAAGAGACGCAAAGATGGTATTTTCAATCTTTGACCGAAGGCGCGATCGACGACGAATTTTTCGACAAACGTCTCTATATCGGCAAGGTTCATTCCAAGATCGGACTCACGACGCAATGGTATTTGGGTACATACATTCTTTATCTCGATATCGCGACGTCGACGCTCAAGCGAGTGGCGCCGGAGGATTGGCTAGCGATTACTCATTCCTTGAGCAAAATGTTTAATTTGGACTCGCAAATCGTGCTGGAAGCTTACGAGAAAGACGAGAAAGCCAAAGTCGAGCGGTTGGTCGAGAATCGCCAATATATGCTGACGAAAGTAAGCTCCGTCGTGCAGGACCTCTCTTCGATGATGGTAGAGCTTAGCGCCAGCAGCAACCTTGTCGCGACTAGCGCTTCCCATACGGCAAGCGTGCAGGAGAACTCGCATGCGAAGGTCGGGGAACTGTCGAGCAGCATCGACGAAATCAATCAGCTCGGTTCCGCGATGCGCGAAATCTCCGATCAGACGCATTTGATTGGATTGAACGCAGCGCTTGAAGCCGCGAGAGCGGGCGAAGCGGGACTGGGCTTCGAGGTCGTGGCCAACGAAATTCGTAAGCTGGCTACGCATTCTAAGCAATCGTTGGTCGCGATTCAAAGCAAGCTGAAAGAAATCCGCTCGGCGCTTGACGAAGTGAAGCATGGCAGCGAAGAGACGGTACGCTTCTCCAGGGAGCAGGCGGCCAGCTCGCAGGAACTGTCGTCGTTCGTGCAGATGATCGATACGGTCGCCGCCGAATTGAACGAGCTATTGGACGTGGATGTCGTTACGCACTAAAAAATAAAAGTCCGCAACCGGATGAACCGGTTTGCGGACTTTATTCGTTAACGCATGTATTATTTCGCAGCGTCGTAGATTGCGCCGACTGCGTTCCAGTCCACTACGTTCCAGAAAGCGGCGATGTAGTCGGGACGTTTGTTTTGGTATTTCAGGTAGTAAGCGTGCTCCCATACGTCAAGGCCGAGTAGCGGAGTTTCGCCTTCCATGATCGGGCTATCTTGGTTCGGCAAGCTGTATACTTTCAAATTGCCGTCTTTGCTAAGTGCAAGCCAAGCCCATCCGGAACCGAAGCGAGTAGCGCCGGCAGCCGCGAACGTTTCTTTGAATTTCTCGAATCCGCCAAGCTCGCTATCGATAGCCGCAGCCAGTGCGCCGGATGGTTGTCCGCCGCCGCTTGGGCTAATCGTTTTCCAGAAAAAGCTGTGGTTCGCATGTCCGCCGCCGTTGTTGCGAACGGCTGTACGGATGCTTTCCGGTACTGCGTTAAGATCAGCGATCAGATCTTCGACGCTTTTGCTTTCCAACTCGGGAGCGGATTTCAATGCATTATTCAGGTTCGTTACATAAGCGTTGTGGTGACGGCCATGATGGATTTCCATCGTCGCCGTGTCGATATGCGGCTCGAGAGCGTCGGTTGCGTAAGGAAGAGCTGGTAATTCGTGTGCCATGGGTAAAAACCTCCTATTAATGATAGTTCGATATGTAGCATATGTTGCTTACGTTTATTATTATCCCTTATCGCTTCGATTAAATCAACATAAATGTATAAAAAGTCAAATTCCTTCTTAGCTTCTCCAATTCGCCCCCGATTATCCCGCAAAAAAATCCGAATATCGCGATTAAATCCGATTAGGGTAGATAAATCCACGGAAATCGCCTTGTTTAAAGCGTTTTCATCTCGTTTTCTAGCGTTTTTACGAAAAAATTTATGTTTTTTTAAGAAAAGAACTAGAAATTTCGCTAAATTGTCGTAAAATTAAGAGATCGTTAACTGGATGTAAAACTTAATGCCCGGGGGAATTGTACAGCATGCAGATTCGTTCTTTCCAATTGTCAGACTACAGGTCGGTTGCCGAGCTTCTGGAAGAAGTATTATCGGAGGAATGCTGCGAAGAGACGATGGGTGCTTTCGCCCGCCAGTTGTCTTGGGACAGCGAATTGGTGCTAGTCGCGGAATCGGCAGGCAGCATCGCCGGAGTATTGATTGGAACGATAGATCATCATAAGGGTTATGTGTACAGAATAGCCGTTCGACAAGAATTCAGGCTTCAAGGCGTCGGACGAGCTCTGGTGTCCAACATGAACAACCGGTTCCGTCAGCGCAACGTGCTGAAGGTTCTCGTTGCGGAGGACAAGCATAACGAACTTTTGCGGCCATTTTACGATTCGCTCGGTTTAAGACCGGTCGATTTCGTTCAGTTAACTCAGCCGCTATCGATTGTAGCCGGTTGATTCGATTGCGGACGGCTCATGGAAGCATATCTTTTGCGCCATTGCATTTGGCGGAGAGATATGCTTTTCTTATAATATCGCGCGTGCGTGAGAGAAGCAGGGAGGCATGCCCGTCGTGAACGGCGAGAATGGATCATATCGGAAATGCGTGATAAAGAGCTTCAAGCATAATGGGGCATTACATCGCATGTGGCTAGAAAATTGGCAAGTGCCGGATGACCGGATTCACCCGCTTCATGCCTCCGCTGCGGTTTGGGTCATGTTGAACGAGAATACGACGATCATAGAGGCAGACGGGAAAGAGTGGATTAGCAGAGTGCCTGCGGTGTCCTTCTTCATTCCCGAGCAATGGTTTAACATCGTTGCGTTAATCGAAGAATCCGGAATCAGATATTACTGCAACGTAGCTTCCCCCCCTTATCGATACGGGGATGTGCTTACTTATATTGACTATGATCTGGATGTGGTCGTCCTGCCGAACGGAGAGGTACACGAGCTCGATCACGATGAGTTTCGGCTCCATAGAGAGGAATACCGGTATGGAGAAACCGTGGTAGCTCAAGTGGAAGCGGGGCTTCAAGAGCTGTTATCCAGAATTTCGAATAAAGAATGGCCGTTCGACGATGCCGAAATTTACCGCTACTACGAACAATGGAAACAACAGAAGAACGCTGAAGGAGCGATCAATTTCCCATGACCCAACAAGAGGAGCCCGTGATTATCGGCGATAGAAGGCGTTCGCAGCAGAAGCCGCCAAAAGCGGAGAAGACGCCGAAGGTACGGAAGGATAATAAACCCGCATTAAGCGGATGGCGTAAGGAGTTATGGGATTGGACCAAAGCGCTTGTCGTGGCGCTTATTATCGTGCTTTTGCTTAAACATTACGTCTTTCAACTGTCAACCGTGAAAAAAGTTTCAATGGAGCCAACGCTTCATGAGAATGAATGGTTGTTCGTGAATAAAATCGCCTTGGAGATCGGAAGTCTCGAGCGAGGAGACGTCGTCATCCTGAAGGATCCGAGCGAAGGGACGGACCGTAAGGAGTTTCTGGTTAAGCGTATCGTCGGAATGCCGGGAGACACGCTGGAGATCCGTGCCGGGGAGCTCTATATTAACGGTGATCTGAAGGTTGAACCGTATACGGACGTAAAGATCGAAGACGGAGATTTCGGTCCTGCGACGGTAAGCCCAGGCCACTATTTCGTGATGGGCGATAATCGCCACAAGAGCGCCAGCAAAGATAGCCGAGCTTTCAAGGAAATTCCGGAAAATCTCATTCAGGGACGAGCCGATCTGATCGTCTGGCCGATCAGTCGCTGGACGAAGCTGTGACTCGACTGATGGAGCAAAAGGAGACCGTTTTCTGGACGCAATTGAAGGAGGACATGATCGCTGCGGCTTCAAGTCTCGGAATCGATAAGCTCAGGGTGACGACTGCGGATACGTTCACCGAACTGAAGGAACGGCTCATCCGTCATCGCGAGCTGGGACATGAATCGGGCTTCGAAGAGCCGGATCTGGATTTAAGAACGGAACCGAAGCGGCTAATGCCCGAAGCGCGGTCTCTTATCGCCATCGCGGTCGCCTATCCTTCGAGGCTCATAGACCCGCCCGTATCGGAACCGGGCAAACGCAGAGGCATTCTGTCGCGATCCGCATGGGGGGAAGATTACCATCAGGCTTTGCGTAGGAGACTAGCCAAGCTTAGCGAATGGATTCTGGAGAGAGTGCCGGAAGCGAAGCTGATGTCGATGGTAGACACGGGCGCTCTATCCGATAGGGCCGTTGCCGAACGGGCAGGCATCGGGTGGAGCGGCAAAAATTGCTCGATCATTACTCCCGAATGGGGTTCTTGGGTGTATTTGGGGGAGATGCTCACCGATCTTCCGCTTCCGCCGGATCGATCCGTGCTGGATAGTTGCGGGGATTGCACATTATGCATCGACGCTTGTCCGACCGGCGCGCTCGTTGGTCCAGGACAGCTGAATTCGCAACGATGCATTTCTTTCATCACTCAAACCAAAGGCATCGTGGAAGACGAGATGATGGTGAAGATCGGTAATCGCTTGTACGGTTGCGATACTTGTCAAATCGTCTGTCCCGTGAACCGGAAAATCGATACGAGACACCATCCGGAGTTGCTCCCCGATCCGGAGGTTGCCAAGCCGTTGCTCCGTCCTCTGCTTACGATGGGTAATCGCGAATTTCGCGAGAAGTTCGGAATGGGCTCCGCGTCATGGAGAGGTCGAAAACCGATTCAGCGCAACGCGCTTATCGCGCTTGGCAATTTCCGAGATGTCGAATCCGTCCCCGACGTTGCGGCCGTGCTGCGGGATGATCCTCGTCCGGTTCTTCGCGCGACCGCCGCATGGGCGCTCGGGAGGATTGGTTCGCCGGATGCGAAAGAGAATTTGCGGAATGCGCAATCCACGGAAAAGGATGACGAGGTGTTATTGGCGATTGAGCGCGCATTGTCGGCTCCGGAGACGGGGCGTAAGCGAAAATAACGCGCTATTTCCGGGGAAATACGACGAATAATGGCGTTAAAGACAAGAACGGGAGACGACAATTGGGAACGAGTCGATCTTGAACTCCTTCGCTTCCTTGATCGAGAGGAACGGGGAGTTTTTTTTAATGCTCACTCGAAAATCGACAGGAATTTACAAGATATTCGCCGAATTAAGTAAATTCGACTGCGTTGATCTATCAATACTTTGCAAGTAGCATTCAATTCGAGGGCCGTATTACCGAAATATAGTTTAAGACATCGAGAATGAACAGAGAGTAAAGGCAGGAGAGCTAACCGATGAAATTAGTGGATATCGAAACCGTCGAACCGGGCCAGATGCTGGGAAAAACCATATTCTCCTCCAACGGAACCGTGTTGCTTTCCACGGGAGTACAGTTAACCGTATATATGATTAGCACGTTAAAGAGAATAGGCGTTACGACGATTTACATCGACGATCCGATGTTTCGCGATATTACGAAGGAAGAATTGCTTTCGGAAGACACGAAACGTGCGGTTATCCATCAGATGTCAGAGATGTTCGAGACGTTACGCTCCGGGAAAACCTTCAGTTCGAAAGCGATCGGGCAAACCGTGGACGATCTGTTGGACGACGTCTTGAAAAACCAGAACATTCTCATTCATCTATCGGATATCCGTACGGCGGATAATGCGATGTTCCTTCATGCGATGAATGTCTGCATGATGTCGTCTTTACTCGGTTTAAACATGGGCTTGAACATGATTCAGCTGAAGGAATTGGCTATCGGGGCTTTGCTGCACGATATAGGCAAGCTTGGCGCGCCGGAAGTGCAAGAAGGCAGAATGCATCATGCATGGCGCGGGTTCGATCTATTGAAGAACAAACGCGAATACAGCTTGTTAATCGCTCATGTCGCCTTTCAGCATCACGAATCGGTCGATGGCAGCGGGGCTCCCCGCGGGTTAACGGGGGACGATATTCATCTGTATGCTAAGATTGCGGCCGTCGCCAACACGTACGATAATCTGATTTATCCGATCAACGACGACAGTCCGATGATGCCGCATGAAGCTTGCGAAGTATTAAACGCGTTATCGGGGACGCAACTGGATCATGAAGTATTGGTTCATTTCATGAGGATCGTATCGATCTATCCGAACGGAATTTCAGTGAAGTTATCCAACCGCCAGACGGGAGTCGTCGTCGGTCAGCATCGGGGCTTGCCGGGCAGGCCGATCGTGCGGGTGATCGATAAGGAAGGCGACGAAGCGGTTGGGTACAATGAAATCGATTTGGCTCAACATCCGACGCTTTTTATCGAAACCGTGCTCTCTTAGTTGGAAGAACGGGATGCAATTTTTTTGCGTTTGCGCGTGAAGTTCGACCATGCTATCATAGTACGACGGCCCTGCTCTGACGCATTGCGGCGTACGCGGGGTTTTATTATGAAATTGTGGAGGCGCTCGATTATGTGGTCCTATATTATTCCGATTCTGACGCTGATCGTCGGATTGATCCTTGGATTTATCGTTGGGGTATTTTATTTGCGCAACCAAATGACGAAGATGCAGAGCAATCCGGAAATGCTTCAGAAGATGGCTAAGCAAATGGGTTATAACATGAATAGCCAGCAGTTGGCGAAAGCTCAACAGATGATGAAAAATCAAAACGGCGGCGGAAATCCGAACCCGGGTCCGAGCCAAAACAACAGAAACAATCCTAAGTTTCGCAGATAGTACGAGTTCAAACAGAGATAGTAGGGGGAATGGTCGTGGCTGGAGCCAAAGATTACTCCAATAAGCAAGTAAGCGACAATCGCGAACAAGTAGAGCACCATGTCCGGGAAATTCTTAAGCTCATCGGCGAGAACGTCGAACGGGAAGGCTTGCTTGACACGCCTGCTCGCGTTACGCGGATGTATGAAGAAATTTTCTCCGGTTATGCGGTCGATCCGAGGGATGTTCTAGGCGTTACGTTCGACGAACAGCATGAGGAGCTCGTGATCGTAAAAGATATCGTCTATTATAGCCAATGCGAGCATCATATGGCGCCTTTCTTCGGGGTGGCTCATATTGGATATATTCCGAGCGGCAAGATTGCCGGCTTAAGCAAGCTCGCCCGTCTTGTAGACGCGGTATCCCGTCGTCTGCAGGTGCAGGAGCGGATTACTTCGCAGATCGCGGACATTCTGGAAGAAGTACTGAAGCCCCACGGGGTTATGGTCGTCGTCGAAGGGGAGCATCTATGCATGTGCGCCCGCGGCGTGAAGAAACCGGGAAGCAAAACCGTAACTTCCGCCGTCAGAGGACAATTCCGTCAAAGCTCCGCGCTCCGTTCGGAGTTTCTGGAGCTGCTCAAGAGATAGCGGGAGTTGCCGTCGACAGAGTAGTAACGTCTGCGAGTATTCGCAGGCGTTTTTTTTGCGTTTATTGATATTCTTACAATAAAAAAAGGCCATTCTCGGACAAACCTTGGGTTTGTTCAAGAATGGCTGTTTAATTTATACGCTTATCTGTTAATCATTAGAGTAAATGGAAAATAAACATTTGAGCTCCATTGGACACGATTGTATGCTGAATGCGATGTCGGACAATTACTGTTGTACGACATTTGTCCTATGTTTGAAGCGCTGGCTGTGTCTTAATTTGTCATTTACTCTTAAAATATTAGGCTAAATAGCCTGAATATACAACTATTATTTCTATCCCAAAGCTGCCCCGATGACGATTATTATCGCACCATAAAATCCATTAAAGACTCTTCTACGAAGTCGGGAGCAGCCTTCCCGATCTGATCGACGGTATGTAAATATCGCTGCGTCGTATTAATATGCGTATGTCCAAGCGTCTCTTGAACTTGCTGAAGCGAAGCTCCCTTAAGCAACGCCAACGTTGCGTTGGTATGACGAAGCCAGTGCGGCGTCGGAAGTTTGGTCATAATGCCGTTCCTGCCGGCATCTAGAATAATGCGTTCAATCTGCCTGGTGGATATTGAAAATACTAGCGATGACGGAACGGGAACTTTAGGAGCTTTGGCCTCCGACTGCGCTCTATAGTCTTGAAATACTTCCCACAAGCTTTTGGGAATTTTCACTTCCCGGCTCTTTCCTCCTTTTCCCCGAGATATCGTCAACCACATGGAGCTTCCGATCGGGTCCGTATGGAAATCCTCCCACATGATGTTAGCCAATTCCGAAACCCGAAGACCGAGCGTAACTAACGCCAAACCGATCAAATAATTACGGAGGTTTTTCCGTTTAAGCTGGTTCAGCAAGCAACCCACTTCTTTTTTAGTTAAATAATGCTTACGGCTGGTAATCATAACCTGAGGCAAGCGGATGGAACTCATCGGATTCCTCTCGAAAAATCCGATATTGGCGTCGCTCCCCCATTTATAGAACGATTTCAACGGAGCAATAAGCGCGGCTACGCTAGCAGGAGCAAGAGGTTTACCGGAAAAGCCCGCTACCCCTTTGATTAAACCGATTTTATAAGCTTCGACTTCCCTCCACGTTACTTCCCTTAAGGAAAGATGGGGGACAAACGATCTGAATAATTTAATCGCTCGTTGATAATTCCGGAGAGTATGTTCAGAATGTACGACTACGGTGAGGAACATATCGACGATCTGATCATCACTGTACCCGTTCCCCTCAGAGATGGAAATTTCATCACCAAGCGGGGTTAAGAGATGCGATTCCAACATTCTAGTGTTCATTATCTGTTCCTCCTCTATGATGTCGTATAACAGTAATTGTCCGACAACACATGATATCGGCTGGCTATGGGATTCAATGAATGAAATGGATGCATGTTAATTCGGGAAGCAGGTGCTAAACGTGATAGGAGCTTTGCAAGCAACCGGTCATTTACCCCTTAATTTCGAACACCATTCCGATATTTCACTGAGAATGGGGCTTATGCAAAGGAAGCATGTGGACACTTACCGACATTGCGTTCGCGTGGCCTGGCTGAGCGAGAAATTAGCCGAGGCCATGCGAATGGATTCGGCAAGCGTTTCGAAGTTGGTAAGAGGCTGCTTCATTCATGACCTAGGCAAGCTAATGATTCCGAACGAAGTTCTGGATAACGATCGGCCATTGACGAACGAGCAATGGGATTTGATCAAGCAACATCCGGAGCTCGGTTCGGAGATGTTAAGGGACAAGTCCGAGATTTGTCCTGAAATCATTCAACTTGTCCTGCATCACCATGAGAGATGGGACGGCACTGGTTATCCGCATCGACTTCGGGGCGAGAAGATTCCTTTTCTGGCGAGGATTTGTTCCGTCGTCGACGCGTTCGATAGCATGCTGTCTCCCAGACCGTACCGGCGGAGAAAAACGATAGAAGAGGGAATGGCGGAACTGGTGAGGAATGCCGGAACGCAATTCGATCCTCATATCGTCGAACGGTTTATTCCGCTTGCGAAAGAATTGGGCAGAATCTATCTTTCCGATCTACAAACATGACGGCTTTGCAAAAACGACTGCTTACCATGCAGGGGGAATGGAACGTGGAGCGCGCGAGTCACGATCAGTATGTTGAATTTAGCGTAGGCGATGAAAACTACGCCATTCTGATCTCCGAAATTCATGAAATCATTAGAATGTTGGACATTACCGTAATACCGAACAGTCCTTCCTATTTGCAAGGCGTAATTAATTTACGCGGGAAAATCGTGCCGGTTATCAGCATAAGAAACCTCTTCGGCATGGAAGGGAATGAGTTGTCGAAATCCACTCGTATCGTCGTCGTTAACCATCAAGAGGAGTCCGTCGGCATTATCGTGGACAGAGTGAACAAAGTGACCACGTTCACGGATATTCAGTCTCCGCCGGATAGGATCGGAGGGGTGAATGGATCTTACTTCATAGGAATCGGCATCATTCAAGATGAACTCGTCGGAATACTAAAGCTTGACTCAGTGCTGTGGGAATATAGGGGGACAGACAATGCTGGATATGACGGAATATCAAACTCTCTATATGGAAGAATTAGATGAACAGCTTCAACTGATGGAAGAGGAAGTTTTACGCTTCGAGCAAGACGGGGAAACCATGGAGGGGATCCAGCGTCTATTTCGGGCTGCTCATACGTTAAAAGGATCCTCTGCTGCGATGGGCTACGAGCGAATGAAACGTTTGACGCACAACATGGAACATATTTTGGAGAAAGTAAGAAACCGCGAGTGTACGGTTACGCCGGATATGGCGACGTTATTTTTATGCTGCTTGGACAGGATGAAGCAATTGAGATCGGAAATCGCTTCAGGTCATACGGAAGTTTCGGATATCGAGGATTTGGTGGAGGATCTTAAGAAAGTTAATGTCATTCATTCGGCTCTTGACGCTGCGATATTGAATACGAAGATTTCTGCGGATATTCAATTATCGGAGGAGATTGGCCTGGCATCGATCCGTTTGCTCGAGAGCGGGCAATACGCCTTCTGGGTTCGGATTCAGTTGACCGATCACTGCGAGATGAGGGCGGCTAGATTTCATGTTCTTCAGACGCTGATTTCCGAAACATCGGTCGTCCTTTGGTCCGAAGCGGCGTCCTTATCCGAAGCCGGCAAGGATTCGGATCAATCATCCTTAAGGTGGCTGATCGTATCTAGGGAACCGCAAGACATGCTGGAAGCCAGCATTCTGGCGTGGGTCGACGTGGAACAGGTTCAAATGAAACAGGTGAACGTCGCCGAGCTGGAAGCTTTAACGGTCACATCGGTCTCCGATCTATCGGAGACTAAGAAAGACCAACTGGGCATGACTTCGGTGATGGTTAACCCGGAAAGGACTCGAGTTCAATCCATAAGGGTTAACGTTGATCGGCTGGAGCAATTAATGAATCTGGTCGGGGAATTGGTCATCGATCAAACTCGTATCAAGCAGATCGAGAAGTCGATGGACACGAAATTCGGCAAGGATGAATTGGTACAGGATTTGGGCCAAATGTCGGATCATTTTTCCCGAATCATAGGCGAACTGCAGGAAAGCGTCATGAAAGTAAGGATGCTCCCGATCGAGCAGCTATTTAATCGATTTCCTAGGTTGATTCGCGATTTATCGCAATCGCTCGGCAAAGAGATCGAGTTGATTCTGGAAGGTAAAGAAACGGAATTGGACCGCACGCTCATCGAGGAGATCGGGGATCCGCTTATCCATATTTTGCGCAATTCCGTCGATCACGGTATTGAAGCCTCGGCAATTCGAAGAGAACGGGGCAAGCCCGCCAAAGGCCGGATATTGCTTCGCGCCTCGCACGAGGATAACCAGGTTCTGATCGTCGTGAAGGACGATGGCGGAGGCATCGATTCCGGGAAGCTGCTGCAGAAAGCGATAAGCACGAACTTGATAACCGCTGCTGAAGCGGAACAATTTTCGGATAAAGAGGCTATCGATTTGATCTTCCATCCAGGCCTCTCAACGGCTTCGCAAGTGAGCGACATATCCGGAAGGGGAGTGGGAATGGATATCGTTCGGGCCGGTATCGAGAAAATCAACGGTCGATTGGATATCGAGACGGTTAAAGGACAAGGCACGGAGTTCAAAATCAGGCTTCCGCTTACGCTAGCTATAATTACAGGGTTACTGGTAACCGTCAACGAGAGTACTTATATCATTCCAATGAGCAACGTGGCGGAGATCGTCCGGTTGTCCCTCGAAGAAATACAAAATATCCGAAGCGTGCCGATGGTCACGATCAGGGATCAAGTCATTCCGATCGTATGGCTGCATGATTGCTTGGGATATCCGAAGCGTATTCGGCAAGGAATGCGTATCCCGGTAGTTATTATCGGCCGGGCGGAGAAAAGGTACGCCTTGGCCGTGGACGAGTTGCTAGGCAACCAGGAAATCGTTATTAAGTCGCTTGGCGATTTTGTCGGACAGATCGAAGGCATTGCCGGAGCAACGATACTAGGCAATGGGAAGGTAGCGTTAATTCTTGAAATTGGCGGCCTTATCCGAATGATGAGCAGAGCTTGAACCAAACAACATGAAGAGGTGAAGATGATGAAATGGTTCTATGATTTGAAAACAGGCGTTAAACTGATTTCCTCCTTCTTGATTATCGCGGTTATTATGGCTTTCGTCGGCATCTTTGGTTTGAACAATCTTGGAAAGCTTAATAGCAGCTTGGACGATATGTATGACAATCAATTAGTAGCGATTAATTCCCTTCAGCAAGCCCAGGTTGGTTTTAATGAAATGAGAGTAAATCTTCGCAAGCTGTACATGGTGGACGATCTGCAGGTTATCGCAACGACCAAATCCACTTATAAGTCGCAAATTACATTGATCGAAGAAGCAATGAATAAGTTCAAGAATACGAGACTGTCGGATAATTCCCGACAAGCGCTTCTGCCCTATGATCAAAGTTGGAACGAATATCTGGATGTTTATGAATCGACGGTAAGTCTTAAAGATTCAAAAAATCTGGATGAGATGGAAAAAACAATCGACAACGAATATCAGACGATCACCAATAAGGTCAAGGATATTCTTAATAAGCTCATCGAAATCAATCTGGTCGAAGCCAGTCAATCCCGGGACGATGGAGCCCAGCTCTATGACACATCTCGTAATATAACAATCGTTGTTCTTATTGCGGCCGTTATTTTAAGTATCGCTTTCGGCTACTTTATCTCCCAGATCATCGCGAAGCCTCTTAGCAGGGTCGTCGCTCTTGTCAGCAAGGTTGCGGACGGGGATCTAAGAGATACGGTAAATATTCAGACCAAAGACGAGATCGGAGCGCTAGGTAAAGCCATCGACACGATGGTGAGCAATTTGCGTCGTATCGTCGGCAACATTCTGTCTAGCTCCCAGAGCCTTGCGGCGGCTTCGCAGCAAATATCGGCGAGCAGCGAGGAGATCGCGAGCAGCAACGCGAACCAAGCGGACGCCGCCCAAACGATCAGCGAGCTCTTCAAGGAACTGTCCAGCGCGATTCATTCCGTTGCCCAGAACACCGAGCTTGCGTCGGAGCTATCCGATACTGCCATCGGGGTAGCCAAGGATGGAGGAGAAGTCATCCGATCCTCAATGGAAAGCATGAACGAGGTTAGCGGAAAAATGTCGAGGCTGGAGAACGATTCCCAGAAGATCGGAGATATCATTGAAGTTATCGAAGATATCGCGGATCAGACGAACCTGTTGGCGCTTAACGCCGCGATTGAAGCCGCAAGGGCGGGAGAGCAGGGACGCGGGTTTGCGGTCGTCGCGGACGAGGTTCGCAAGCTGGCGGAACGCAGCAGCGAAGCGACCAAGCAGATTACCGGTATTATTAAAGGCATGCAGGAGAATACCAAGTTAAGCGTAGCCGCGGTACAAGAGAGCGCCTCGTTCTCGCAGAAAACGGGAGAAGCGTTTAAGCATATCGCTTCGATGGTTAACGATGCGGGGAACAAGGTGACGGAAATCGCGGCGGCGAGCGAAGAGCAGGCTGCTCAAGCATCTACCGTGCAAGAAGCGGTAGAGAACATCTCCGCCGCTACGGAGGAGGCGGCCGCCGCCAGCGAGGAGACCGCGACGACGGCACAGTCTCTGGCTATTATGGCTGAGGATCTCCAGCAGGCGGTATCGATCTTCAGAATCGGCGATCATCGTTAAGCGTTCCAACCAAATGAACATAAGAAGTAAGCTAAATCGGTCATCTATGTTGGAACGGTTTCTGGATTATGATGTTGGTAAGCTCATAATACAGCGCACTATCATTGGAGGAATCTAAGATCATGTCCAGTCCGTCCAAGATTCGCATCGGGTTGATCGGTGCAGGGAATATCGGAAACGTACATTTACAGGAATTCGGCAAGCTTAAAGAAGAATGCGAATTCGTGGCGATCACGGACGCCTACCTTCCTCTAGCGGAGCAAAGAGCGCTACAATACGGCATTCCCGTCGTATCCGCGACTCCGGAAGAGTTGATCCGCCGCGAAGACGTCGATGCGGTTATCGTAGCGGTACCGAACCAGGCGCACGCGCCGTTGACGATTCTTGCTCTGGAGCACGGCAAGCACGTTCTGGTCGAGAAGCCGATGGGTCTTGATTCCGAGGCAGCCAAGGAGATCGTAAGAGCTCAGAGGCGAACCGGGAAAACGGTCATGGTCGCCCACCAGATGCGTTGGGAGCCGCTGTCCCTTAAAGTGAAAGAGCAGATCGACCGCGGAGAGCTGGGCCGGATTTATACGGCGAAGACCGGCTGGTACCGTCGGAAAGGGATTCCGGGATGGGGAACATGGTTCACCCAACACGCGCAGTCCGGCGGGGGCCGTTAATCGATATCGGCGTTCACATGCTTGATCTCGCGTTCTTCCTGATGGGCGAGCCTAAGCCGGTAGCGGTATACGGTTCCACTTACGCCGAATTCGGTCCTCGGAAAAAAGGGATCGGAAGCTGGGGCAAGCCGGATTGGAACGGGATTTACGACGTCGAGGATTTGGCGACGGCGATCATTAAGATGGAGGATGGGACTTCTCTGACGTTAGAAGTCAGCTGGGCGGTGCATATGGATACCGATAGCTCTCCTTTCCTGCACTTGATGGGTTCCGACGGCGGTGCCGTGTTACGCGGCAACCAAGGCAAGTTCCTGACCGAGCGCTTCGATCAGACGGTGGACGTGCCGTTAGTCGCTCCCGAGGAGGATGAAGGCGCGCGCGTTCGCTTGAGCCGTCATTTCCTGGATTGCGTCCGCACGGGCAAAGAGCCGTGGACTTCCGCGGAAACCGGACTCCGCAGCAACCTGATCATCGACGCGATCTACGAATCCTCCCGCAAGGGCGGCGAAGTGAAGCTCGATTGGAGTCTGTAAACACCGTTAATAACTTAGTCCGTTACAGAGAACGGAAAATCGCCTTTTCTTCGGGGAAGGAAACAGTTGGGGATTCGGTATCGGCGTGACGATACGCCGCGAAAGCTGGTTCGTCCCCGGGAGCTTTGGCTGGGACGGCGGTACGGGGACGACCGCGTATACGGATCCCGCTAACGAATTGATAGGCATCCTGTTGACGCAACGGATAATGGATACTCCGGAGCCTCCGCCTATTTTCCAAGATTTCTGGACCTCGATTTATCAAGCGATAGGAGATTAAACTTAATCGATTTTACCGGCAGATTTACGCTTAAACACCGAAAGCAGTCCCCGCTAACGCAGCCGGGACTGCTTTCGTACGTTTCTTAAAAAGGTACCCACTGAATCGTCTTCGCCTTGGCGTATCTTTCCGCTACGTAAGGCCAGTTCACCACGTTCCACCAGTCCTTGGTATAAGCGGCGCGGTCGTTCTGATGCTTAAGGTAATAAGCGTGCTCCCAGACGTCGAGCGGGAGCAGCGGGATTACGTCCCATTGCGATAGGTTCTGGTGTTTCTCCGCGGTCAGGATTTCCAGCCGGTGGCTTCGGGGACTCCATACGAGAATGGCCCAACCGCCGCCCTCCACCTTGTTCGCCGCCTCCGTAAATTGTTTCTTGAACGCGTCGAAGTTGCCGAAGCTGCGGTTGATTTCGTCGAGCAACGGTCCCGTAGGCTTGCCGCCACCCCGCGGCGACATGACGTCCCAGAACAGGGTGTGCAAATAGTGCCCCGCGCCGTTAAAGGCAAGCTCCCTTTCCCAATGCTTCACAAGGTCGAAATCGCCCGTACGTCTCGCTTCCTCCAGTTTCTTCTCGGCAGCGTTCAATCCGTCTACGTAGCTCTTATGGTGTTTGTCATGATGAATTCGCATCGTCTTCTCGTCGATGTAGGGTTCAAGCGCTTTGTAGGAGTAAGGGAGCGGGGGAAGCTTATGCCCTCCGATGGGGACGGGACTTCCCGTAGACGGCTGCGTTTGCCCCATCGCTCCCGTAGGATCAGACCAACCTGGCCGTTGATTCTCTTCGGCTTGGGAATCGGATGGGGGTACTTTACTTACCGCTAAATCCGCAGGCTCCGGACCGCCGTAACCTTCCGGAGTGTCCTCATTGCCTTGCGATTGCCCCACGCTGATCGCGCCGGATCGTTGCAGCTGTCCCATAATTCCTTCGGAGTATTCCCATTGTCGGCGGATGTACGCAAGCGAAAACTCGGGATTCTGGGTTCGTGCCAAGGCATTGCTATGCTGCGGAAGCAATTGCAATTGCCGGCTGAACTCCCGCGATTGATTCAACGAATCCTCCAATAACCGCGGTACAAGGGTAGCCCATTCCTGCGAAGCGGCGATAGACGGATTTGCTTCGAGCCTTTCTTTGTTCCGCTGCGCAAGCTCCCGGGTGTTGGCGAACAAGTTATCCCATTCCGTCAGCCACTGCGCGTACGGGGGTTCGAGTTCGGGGACGAGGGAGCGCAGGACGGATGTATGTTCTTGCTCTTGCGTTTTCCAGTGGACGATTTCTTCTAATAGTCTGAGGGGCATAATATTACCGTGAGCAATGGACATAAAGAACCTCCCCATGATCGCATTCATACGAAGTAAACTTCGTACCCAGCGTATGCAGAAGGAGGCTTGTTTAATGCCTATTGCTTAAGCTTGCGTAGGTTCGGTTGGCTCCGTCGGCTGAAGTTTGGCTAATACCCCGGAGTGAACGTTATCCAGAAAAGAAGTCGCGCGCCTAATGTATTCTTCGGTATGGGTACGGTAGATCATTTCGTGAATGGCATCCGGAACGATCCACAATTGAGAGAGTGCGTTCGTCTGCGATTTGGCGACATTTTCCGAAAGATAGATCGGGGATTTGTCGTCCGCGGTGCCATGGATCAGCAATATCGGGAAATCGTATGCCGTTGATTGGACTTCGGCGGATGGAATTTCTTCCAACCTCGTACCGCTCATAAGCGGAAAAAACTGCCGGATAAGCGAAATTGTCGGGTATCTAGGGACGTCGACGATATTACGAATGTTGTGATACAAAGTGTTTTCGTCGGGAAGGAACGTGCTGTCCAGGATCATGCCGTCGACGTCCGCCGATTGCAGAGCGGCTTGCAGTGCCGTACCCGCGCCCATGGAGAATCCCCAGACGATCAGTTCATCGCTGCCTTGCGTGCGTGCGAATTGGAGCGCTCCCAGCAATTGCTGCGATTCGATTTTGCCTCCGGTTGCAGGGGTGGCGTGCGTCTTGCTAGCAAATCCGTAATCAAACATAAGGACGTTATATTTCAAACCGTGCAACAAGTCGGCAAGATCGTACATAGGGACCCAGGATTCCTCGCGATTAGCGCCATACCCATGGCTCAATACGACCGTTCTCCGGCTCTCGTCGGCGGGAATCCACCAACCGTCGACAAGCGTTCGTTCGTCGGCGCTTGCGAAGCTAACCTCCGAATAGGCCAAGTTTTTGGCTATCATCGGATTTAATCCGAGGGTAGCGACGGGCGGATGAGAGAGAATCCAAGCTAGATAGGCATGAAAGGAGGCAAATAAGATGACGATTAGACAAAATACGACAATAAACAGGTTGAGCGAGAACCGTCCCAATTTCCGCATCGTGCTGCGTTCGGAGGCTAGGACGGGAGGCGGGAGCGCGGTTCCCGGACCGAGAAGGGGGAGGGGCGTCGACATCGTTGTCATAGGGGATCGCCTCGCTTTGCGTAGTCACTCTGGGACTCTAGTTATATTATCGTAGAACGCAGGAACTATAGCGTCAATGAGCTGGGGAGACTTGTAAAGTTACGTAATCAAATTGTAATAAAGCGCTTCCAACATTTACGTATCTATGCTTTGTGAGTTATACTGTGTGTAACAGGGTTTCATAGGGTGAAACTGGTAATAGCGGAGGGAAACAACCATGGAAGACGAAAAACGAACGGTTCGAGCGGTAGAAAGAGCATTGGATGTTCTCTTATGTTTCGCGTCGGGGCATGAGTGGGGCTTAACGGAAATCGCGGGTCGCGTCGGACTGCACAAGAGTACGGTACACCGATTGCTAGCGACTCTGGAAGATAAAGGATTCTTAACGAGGGACGTTGCTACGGACAAATATCGTCTAGGCTTGAGCGTGCTGGAATTGTCGGCCAACCTGTCGCGTTCGGATGATCCGTCCGTCGTATTGCTGCCCGAGATGGAACAGCTCAGGGATCAATTAAGCGAGACGGTCAGTCTATACGTGAGGGACCGAGCGGAACGGGTAAGAATTCAAGCGGTGCAAAGCATGCAAGCGATCCGCAGGGTCGCGACGGTAGGGGCGAGATTGCCTCTGTCCGTAGGCGCCTCGAGCAAGGTACTGCTAGCTTTCGCCGAGCCTGGCATCCGCGGAATCGTCATGGCCGATCCGTCATGGCCGGTTCAACTGGACAGGAGCGCGTTCGGCAAGCAACTCGATGAGATTGTGGCAGCCGGATACGCCACGAGCTACGAGGAGCGCGAGCCGGGAGCCGCCGCGGTATCGGCGCCCATCTTTAATCGGTCCGGCAAGCTAGTCGCGGCATTGTCCGTATCGGGGCCTTCCAACCGGTTAACGCCGGACCGGATGCATGAATTTGCTCCGGCTATCATAGAGTCGGCTCATCGCATGGGCACCATTTTGGGGTAAATTCCGTTTCGTGCCATAACCATCGGAAGGGATCGGCAGTACGACGTCCGAGCTCATAAAGAATGCCGACGGGTAGGATCATTTCTTTCCGTCGATAGATAAACGGCTACCGCCATCCCTAAGGACGGCGGTAGCCGTTTTATGTTTTCGTGAGGCTCTTATGCTTATGCTTTAGGCTCGAGCTTCTTAAGGAAATCGACCGCTTCTTGCAGCGTAGACACTTTGACGAGCTTCGGCTTCAATTTCAGGTCTTTGACCGTTGTTTCGGCTTGGTTCCAGTTGCTCGGATTTTTCTTGTCGTACGGAACGAGGAAGTAGTCGGCCTTCTCTCTATCCGCGGCCATGAGCTTATAATTAATGCCGCCGATTTGTCCGACGGTGCCGCTGGCGTCAATGGTTCCGGTGCCTGCGACTCTATAGCCCCTTGTGAGATCCTCTCCGGTCAGTTGGGCGACGATCTCGAGCGTCATCATCAATCCCGCAGAGGGACCTCCGGTATCGGCAAAATCGAATTTAACCGGGTCTGGAGGGGTGACCTTCAACACCGTTTCGTTCTGGAACCCGATCCCGGTGCGGTTGCTCGGGGCCATGGCGATCAACGGGACGGTCGCGGTGAATTTTTCTTCGCCTCTCGTTCCGGATACGGTTACCTTTTCTCCGGGTTTCTTCGAGCTGAGATATTCGGAGAGCACCTTAGCGGTTGTAATGGTCTTGTCGTCCGCTTTAGTAATGATGTCCCCTTCTTGCAATCCGTTCTCCCGAGCTTTAGAGTCCGGCAGCAACGCGTAGACGATTACGCCTTGCTCCTTCACGTCGATGGGTTTCTTCATGGCCGCGTATGCGGCAAGCAGCGCATTGGCTTCGGAGCTGTCTCTCATCCAAGCAAGCAGGTTGCGATAGGCTTTCAAATTCGTCGCCCCGCCCGTAGCTGCTTCCTGAGATTTAACCTCCATGCGAGGATTGATGCGGGCATAAATAATCGAGAAAATATTCGGGTTCGAGTAGGTGGATACGGTCGTGAACAATAGCGCACCCTTTTCCTCAAGCTTGTGGCCGGTTTCCACTCTGGGATGTACGGGCTCGGCTGATCCGGCACCGTACAGCATATAAGGCCAAGGCTTCATGTACGCAAATACGAATAGCAGGAAAAGAACCCCGATAAGTACGGGCAGCCAATAGCGGCGTACCCTCTGTTTATACACTCTAGCCATCCGGGCTCGCCTCCAAATTATGCTTAACGTCGCAAAGAGTTGTGGGACTATTATAACTTATGAAGACGGATGGAAACAAAGCACGAGGCGAAGAGGAATGAAAAAGCCCTCCATCCGAGGATGGAGGGCTTAGGCTCAGACAAACTAAACCTTATTGAGCGGCGATCATCTGACGAAGCACGGTTTGCAGAATACCGCTATTGCGGTAATAGTCGACGTCGACCATCGAATCCAGACGAGCGATCGCTTGGAATTCGAACGACGTACCGTCTTCGCGTTTAACGGAAACGGTAACCGATTGTCCCGGAGTCACGTCATTGGACAGACCGCTGATCTCGAAAGTTTCGCGGCCGGTAATTCCGAGCGACTTCCAGCTTTGTCCGGCAGGGAATTGCAATGGAAGAACGCCCATTCCGACAAGGTTGGAGCGGTGAATCCGCTCGAAGCTTTCCGCGATAACCGCTTTTACGCCTAACAGGAACGTACCTTTTGCCGCCCAGTCGCGGGAGCTTCCCGTACCGTATTCTTTACCGGCGATAACGATCAGATTCGTGTTGTTGTTGTTCTGATACTGCATCGAAGCGTCGTAGATGGACATCACTTCGTCCGTCGGAAGATAAGTCGTTACGCCGCCCTCGGTGCCTGGAGCCACTTGGTTCCGGATACGGATATTGGCGAACGTTCCTCTCATCATGACTTCGTGGTGTCCGCGGCGGGAACCGTAAGAGTTGAAGTCTTCTTTTTTCACGCCGTGCTCGAGCAGGTATTTACCGGCCGGGCTGTCTGCTTTGATGTTGCCGGCAGGGGAGATATGGTCCGTCGTAACGGAATCGCCCATGAGAGCAAGCACGCGGGCGCTCTTGATGTTGTTGATGTCGCCTGCTTCTGGAGCAAGATCCTTGAAGAACGGCGGGTTCGCGATATAAGTGGACTTGTCGTCCCACTCGTACAGCTCGCCTTCCGGTACAGGGATTTTGTTCCACTGCTCGTTCTGCGTAAATACGTTCTCGTACTTCGCGCGGAACATAGCCGGCGTAAGAGAGGCGGAAACCGCTTGTTGAATCTCTTCGTTGGTCGGCCAGATGTCTTTCAGGTATACCGGTTGGTTGTCGGCATCGTATCCGATCGGATCGTTCGTCAGGTCGATGTTAACCGTTCCGGCTAGCGCGTATGCGACGACAAGCGGCGGAGATGCCAGGTAGTTCGCTTTAACCTGCGCGTGCACGCGGCCTTCGAAGTTACGGTTACCGGATAGTACCGCCGCAACAGCCAGATCGTTATCCGCGATAGCGGCGCTAACTTCGTCCGGCAACGGACCGGAGTTGCCGATACAAGTCGCGCAGCCGTAACCCGCCACGTAGAAGCCAAGCTTCTCAAGGTATGGCAGGAGGCCTGCGTTCGTCAGATAGTCGGTTACGACGAGGGATCCCGGTGTCAGCGAGCTCTTCACGTATGCCGGTTTTGTTAATCCGCGCTCAACGGCTTTCTTGGCGACGAGGCCTGCGCCGATCATAACGCTTGGGTTGGAAGTGTTCGTACAGCTCGTAATCGCAGCTATGACGACTGCTCCGGTACCGAGCTTGGTTTGAGCTCCGTTCGGATGTTTAACGTCAACCGATTGCTCGATTTGGGCGTCGGTCAAACCGAAACCGCCTTTTTCGATCGGCGTGCGAATGCTTTCGTTAAACGATTGTTTCATAGCGGTCAGCTCTACGCGGTCTTGAGGACGCTTAGGGCCTGCCAAGCTAGGAACGATCGTGGACAAATCCAGTTCCATCACTTCCGTGAAGATTGGATCCGGAGTCGCGTCCGTGCGGAACATATCTTGCGCTTTGTAGTAGGCTTCAACGAGCTCGATCTGGCTTTCTTCGCGGCCAGTCAGTCTCATGTAGTTCAACGTTTCGCTATCGACCGGGAAGAAGCCGATCGTTGCGCCGTATTCAGGAGCCATGTTCGCAACCGTTGCGCGGTCGGCTAAGCTGATGTTGGACAAGCCGGAGCCGAAAAATTCCACGAATTTGCCGACAACGCCTTTTTTCCGAAGGATTTGTGTAACCGTCAACGCAAGATCCGTCGCCGTAGCACCTTCAGCGAGTTTGCCGGTTAATTTGAAGCCAACGACTTCAGGCATTACGAAGTAGAGCGGTTGTCCGAGCATGCCGGCTTCGGCTTCGATACCGCCTACGCCCCATCCGACAACGCCAAGTCCGTTGATCATCGTCGTGTGGGAATCCGTGCCGACGAGGGAATCCGGATAAACTTCGATTACGCCGTCTTTGGATTTCGTTGCGGCAACGGAAGCCAAATACTCCAAGTTAACTTGGTGAACGATACCCGTAGCCGGAGGAACGGCACGGAAGTTGTTGAATGCCGTTTGCGCCCAACGCAGGAAGCGATAGCGCTCTTCGTTACGCTCGAATTCAACGTCCATATTATATTGCAGAGCGTCGGCGGTACCAAATGCGTCAACCATAACGGAGTGGTCGATAACGAGATCGACGGGAACGAGAGGGTTGATTTGCTTCGGATCGCCGCCTGCTTGTTTAACCGTTTCGCGCATGGCAGCCAAGTCGACAACGACCGGAACGCCCGTGAAATCTTGCAGAACGATACGAGCGGGAATGAACGGAATTTCTTTGTCTTCGCGGCCTTGAGTCCAAGTGGCCAATTGTTTAACATGCTCTTCCGTGATGCCGCGTCCGTCGAATTGGCGGATGGCAGCTTCGAGCAATACTTTAATGGAGAACGGAAGCTTGGAAACAGGGCCTAAGCCTTGCTCTTCAAGAGCGGACAAGCGGTAGTAGCGGTACGATTGACCTGATGACTGCAACTGTTCTTGCACTTGATAAGGTAATTTGGACAATGGTGTGGCCTCCTTGATTCGTATCCTTATTCTCATTGGTCTTTCCCTGAATCGCGCTTCATGAAGATTGCCGAGTGCAGAAGTGTAAGTGTAAGTCGCTATGCTCACTCAGTTTCACTGTATGAAACACGATTTCAAAATACTCTATATGCTAAGTATACTCGGTTGTTGCTTCTCCGTAAAGCGTTTTGAGGGAGTTCGGGGGCTGTTTTAAGTCCAATTTAGGATCAATTTGGGTTCGGTTCATGGCGATTTTCGCAAAACTACGTTCCATTAGAATGCCGCATTACCCTTGGTTTTCATCCGGGAGTCGAAGGAGGTTCGACGGTTGGAATGGAACGCGAGTTTCGAACATAGGATGAAGGGGCGCAATCCGGTGTCGACTGGTCGTGAAGTCGTTGGGGGAGGGGATACTCGATGGCCGGAGAAAATACGGAATGGAAACAAGCGTTGTTCGCTTACGTGAGCACGATTAACGAGGCTGCTCTGCATTCGGATGCGCGTAAGCTGAACGACATACCCGACAGGGAACATCGTGAGCGGCTGACCCGGCGGCTTCTCTTGTCCGCGCGCAAGGATTCGGATTGGACCATTAAGCCTATCCGAAGCGAAATGCGAGCAAGAATCGAACGTCATCAGACGATTCGAGGAGAGATTGTCGTTGATATCGCGATTCACGTCGTACGTTCGATGGAGCAACGGAGTCAGATATGGATGGAGGAAAGGGTGGAAAGGGAGCGGATCCGATTCGCCCGCTCGGGTAAAAATTGGCGAGCGATCTCCATTAAGCCATTGGCAACGGAACGGGCCGCGGAGGTTTTCGTCACGGAGGAAGATGCCGTGCACGATCCTTGGGACGGGGAACGCAAAACATTGGCGACGCCTTCGGCTCCATATATGAACCCTCAAGCTTTGTATGGCTTCAAGTCCAGAGTTTACGCTGGTTCCTCGCCGGATAATGAGTATGGCTACGGGAGCGGAATGATCGGCAGAGGAATACCTCACTTAAGGGAAGAGACGGTTGCTTACGCCGAAAGGTGGTGGAACGAGTCGAATCCCGCTTACGAGAAATTCGAGGTGAATTGCACGAATTACGTGTCGCAGTGTCTCTTTGCAGGCGGAGCGCCTATGAATTATACTGGGAGAAGGCCATCGGGCTGGTGGTATAAGGGATACTCGAACCAGGATGAAATGTGGAGCTACAGTTGGGCGGTAGCCAATAGCTTACAGCATTATTTAGGAAATCCGCGCGCATTTGGGCTGCGGGCAGAAGCCGTTTCCAGACCGGAATCGCTTAGGCTTGGAGATGTCATCTGCTATGATTGGGAAGGCAATGGCCGCGTCGGTCATAATACGATCGTAACCGCATTTACGCCGGACGGCATGCCGCTCGTTAACGCGAACACGGTAAGCAGCCGCCATCGGTATTGGGATTACAGGGATTCGTATGCGTGGACGGAGAAAACCCGGTACCATTTTTACCGTGTCGCCGATGAATTTTGAATGAAACGCGAGATTACGATAAGGCGTTACGGTCATTCCGAATGGATTCCGTGAGCGGTAATGTCGACTAAGCCGGAGGTAAATTACGATATGGGAAATAAAATACGCGTCGGGCTCGTGTACGGCGGACGTTCAGGCGAGCATCAAGTATCGCTGCAGACGGCGTTGGCCGTGTTGAAGGCGTTTGATTACGATCGATATGAACTTATTCCTTTTTATATTACGCCTAAGGGTCAATGGAGATCGGGTGCGTTGTTGAGCGCTCCGCCGGCGGCCGTAGCTGAGCTTCAATTCTCGGAATTAGCTGTCACGGAGACCACGTCCGAGAGTGCCGGAGCGGTTTCCGGGAATGCGTTGCTTCCGGTATTACAGGGAATGTCGGAAAAAGTGCTGCAGGAAGGATCGGCTGCAACCGATGGCAAATCCATCGATGTGATGCTGCCTCTTCTGCATGGGACATTCGGCGAAGACGGCACGATTCAAGGGTTGTTCGAGATGGCCGGGCTGCCGTACGTGGGCGCAGGAGTGCTGGCTTCTTCCGTCGGAATGGACAAGGTCGCGATGAAAACGATGTTCGCGCAGGCCGGATTGCCGCAAGTCGGTTATCGCCACTTCATTCGTTTTCAGTGGAACAAGGATCGGGAGTCCGTATTGGCGAACGTGGAAGAGCTGGGTTATCCGTGCTTCGTGAAGCCGGCTAACCTGGGTTCCAGCGTCGGCGTATCCAAAGCGCGCAACCGCGAGGAATTGGTAGCGGCGATCGAAGAAGCGCTGCGTTACGACCGCAAAGTTATCGTCGAGGAATTCGTGGACGCGCGGGAAATCGAAGTCAGCGTGCTCGGCAACGACGATCCTCGGGCATCGGTTCCCGGCGAAATCTGCAGCTCGAACGAATTCTACGATTATAAAGCGAAATATATCGACGGCAAGTCGGTTATGGTCATCCCGGCGGAAGTGTCGCCCGAGATTGCCGAGTCGGTGCGCGCCATGGCCGTTAAAGCGTTCCGCTCGATCGACGGATCGGGATTGTGCCGCGCGGATTTCTTCCTCCGCAGAAGCGACGGCGCGCTGTTCATTAACGAGGTGAACACGCTGCCCGGATTTACGCCTTACAGCATGTACCCGCTGATGTGGAAGGAATCGGGCGTCTCCTACCGCGAGTTGCTGGATACGTTGATCCAGCTCGCCATCGAGCGCCACGAAGAACGCCAGTCGATCGATTACGGCGGCGGGGAGTAACCCAGACGCCTTGGAACCCGGTTGTGAGCACCGTTTAACGAGTGCTTACTGCCGGGTTTTCCTTCTGCCGGAACAACGGTGGTGCTGAGCACCGCTATTTCGCACCATAGCGGAGATTTCGCCGGAACAACGGTGCTGAGCACCGCTATTACGCGCCATAGCGGAGATTTCGCCGGAACAACGGTGCTGAGCACCGCTATTACGCGCTATAGCGGAGTTTTCACCGGAACAACGGTGCTGAGCACCGCTATTACGCGCTATAGCGGAGTTTTCACCGGAACAACGGTGCTGAGCACCGCTATTTTGCACCATAGCGGAGATTTCGCCGGAACAACGGTGCTGAGCACCGCTATTACGCGCTATAGCGGAGTTTTCACCGGAACAACGGTGCTGAGCACCGCTATTACGCGTTGCAACTGGGATTTCTCCGGAACAACGGTGCTGAACACCGCTATTTCGCGCTATAGCGGAGTTTTCACCGGAACAACGGTGCTGAGCACCGCTATTACGCGCCATAGCGGAGTTTTCACCGGAACAACGGTGCTGATCACCGCTATTACGCGCCATAGAGGAGTTTTCACCGGAACAACGGTGCTGATCACCGCTATTACGCGTTGCAACTGGGATTTCACCGGAACAACGGTGCTGAGCACCGCTATTACGCGCTATTTTCTGAGTTTGTAACTTTGAATCCTTTTTTCACCGGAAGCCGCAACTAGTATTCCCTTTTCGACCAAAAGATGTAGCTGTTCTCTGGCAAGTTTCTCATTCCTACCTAAGCAACTACTCACCATCGCAACAGTAATCGGGGTCGCAGAACGGGTAGCTAAACGCACGATTTCCCGCTGATAGAGAGACAAATCCATCATTTCCGAGCTGTCTTCGCCATACCAAACCTCCAGCATCTTTCGGATGTGTTTTTGGCATGCGAGGGGATTTTCCTTTAATTTGTCGATTGAAAAGCGTAAAATGTTCCATTCGGCTAAAACGATCTCGTTCTGACGGTCCAAACCTCGAGAAAATGACCACCGGTCCGCATCTCGCGCATGCGAGCCGAAGCTATCGGATTCTATGCTAGTGGGTTTCGGCTTGCGAAGATATGCATAATCCATGTAGTAATAATTACCGTCAGAATCGATGAATTCATATTCCGGGTACAGATCGTCCAGGCTCCGAATCACGGGGTACAAAGCTTGAACCAACAGAAACTTCTCGCCAAAACCGTGACGCTCCTTCAATCTGCGAAGCCTTTCCCCGCTGCTTTGAGCGATGTGTTTGTTTAACCAGTTGCGATATTCCGTTTCGAAATTGTTCATGAATTCTCTCCCTCTCTTTGGACAAAAAAATAACCGCCCCCGATTCCAAAAATGGAATCAAAGGCGGTGTGCTTCACTCGCGTTAGTACGATAATAACCCAATGCGAGTCCGATGTCACTACTCAGTTACTAGCTTAGTTACTTGCTTGCCCAAATGTCATTCTATGCGACAACTCAGTTGCTAGCTTGCTGAAACTTCATTCCCTTTTTGGCACCTCGCGGCGACTTCGCGCGGGGGGTGTGACGGCAAGTGATGGCTGTCAACCTCATGCCCTACTTTTATGTCACTAGTACGCAAGCAAACTTTATCCTATGAATTAAGTAATCAACAAGGAGTAAGTTTCGTTTAATGATATCCACATGTGGAAAACTCCGTATTTCAATCCAAAAGTCGCTTAAAAACTCAAAATGTGCATAAACCGGTTAGTAACTCAATGGGAATCCACAATTCATGCAGGTATTGGGATAACTTATTCACGAGTGGAGAGTAACTTTCGAACAAAAAACGCCATCTGTGGAAAACTGAACCTCGAAAGAGACCGGTTTAAGATCCCCGAATAAGATCACCTTTTCCTTAGCGGCTTCAAAAGGGTATAATAAATGCCAATATCACAATGGATTTTCGCGCGGTTCGCGTTGGGCCAGGAGTTATGGAATTACGACGTCGCGGCGTTGCCCAGAAAATACATTGTCGATCAGAGTTTGGAGGGATGTTCAATGGGCTTTCAAACGGAGTTCAATTCCGTATGTAAATTCAAATCCGAGCAAGAGTTATACGAGCTTCTTGAATACGGTCGCGGCAAAATGGTCAAAAAACATTTTCGCGTTTTCCCGACGGGTCAGAAAGTGATCGCGTATACGCCTGATAATCAAGCGGTAGCCATCGTTCGAATCGTAGCTTCCATTGCGGAAATCAATTTTCAAGGAGAAGAAGTTACTCAGGTGGAAATGGAGCTCGTGCGCAGGCTGACGGATGAGGAAGCGCGGGTACAAACTTCCCTCGCACATGAAATGTTCTTCGGAGAGCAATCCTAGTTACCTTAGAGCTATTGTTCGGGAGGTTTATTGATTATGATCGTACGTTTCGGATACGTCGCGATGTCTGTCGAACTGGAGAATGCTTCCCCGTCGAAGACGATGACGATGGCCAGCTTCTCCAAGCTGGCGGACCGAGAGGCGGGGATCCACCGTCTTGAACGTATCGCGGAAGAAAATCTGCGCAATACGCTAAGGTTATTGAAGCATAACCGTTACTTGGGCGTGCACGTTTACCGCATGACTTCTAAGTTGATTCCTCTCGCGACTCATCAGGAGCTAGCCGATTGGGATCCTTACCCCGCTTTGGCGAATTCTTTTGCCGAGGTTGGGGCTTTTATTCGCGAACACGATATGCGGGTTTCTTTTCATCCCGACCATTTCACGGTATTAAGTACGCCGCGTCCGGAAGTGTTTAGCAATTCGGTTAATGATCTTAACCATCATGTGCGGATGCTGGAAGCGATGGGCTTGGACGAACGCGCGACCAATAATATCCATGTCGGGGGCAGTTACGGCGACAAGAAAGCTTCGGCGTTAAGGTTTATCGAACAGTTTCGGACCATAGAGCGGAGAATTACGGAGAGGATCACGTTGGAGAACGACGACAAAACGTTCACTGCCGCGGAAACGCTCCGAATCGCTGAAGAAGTGGGAGTTCCTATGGTGTTGGACATTCATCATCATGCGGTAAATCCCGGCGAAGAAAGAATGGCGGATCTATGGCCAAGAATCCAGCGTACTTGGGATCATTTCGCTTGGAACGTCCGTCAGTCCGAGGCTCGATTAAAGCTTCCTCCTAAGCTTCATGTTTCAAGTCCTAAGAGTTTATCCGACCCGAGAGGGCACGCCGATCATATCGAGATCATGCCGTTGTTGACGTTCTTGCGGGAAATCGCACATCTTACCCCGGCCATCGATATTATGATAGAAGCCAAGCGGAAAGACGAGGCTTTGTTGAAACTCATGGATGAGTTTCGAGCGTTAGAGGCGAGCGGCGAACCGGTTCGGGTTATCGACGGTGGAAGCTTGGAGTTTCTCCAAGAATAAGAGAGTATCTCACCCGTTGTATTTTTCCCAATCGTCTACGCCATCAACGTTTCCCCGCCAGACTCCCCGCCATTCCTAGAGGATGGCGAAATTCGGTTTATGCCCGCATGTAAACGCCTACATCTCTAGTCGATAACCGCGACATTGACTGTTGCAATCCCCGTGGAAATGCGTTACGTTGGACAATGAAGGGTGCTGTGTCAGCTTTTGGAGAGCGAGAGCATCTTTAATTGTGACGAGGGGGAAATCCACGAAATGAACGGATTGCTTACTGGAAAGAACATCGTGGTCATGGGCGTTGCCAACGAGCGCAGCATCGCCTGGGCCATTGCCCAATCGCTTGCATCTCAAGGAGCGCGATTGGTTTTTACATACGAGAACGAGCGAGTGGAAGAACGCGTTAAAAAGCTAGCGGATACGATCGAGGGCTCGCTGACGTTACAATGCAACGTTTCCTCCGATGAAGACATAGAAGCACTCGCTGCCCGCTTGAAGGAAGAGGTTGGCGTGCTGCACGGACTTGCGCATTGCATCGCCTTCGCGAAAGCGGAAGAGCTGGACGGCTTGTACGTGGATACGTCGCGTCCGGGTTTTGCATTAGCTCACGATGTGAGCGTATATTCCCTAACGGCCGTAGCGCAAAGACTTCACCCGTTAATGACGGAAGGCGGCAGCATCGTCACGCTGACTTATCTTGGTGCAGAGCGTACGCTTCGCAATTACAACGTTATGGGAGTTGCCAAAGCCGCGCTTGAAGCATCCGTTCGTTATCTCGCAAGCGACTTGGGCCCGCAAGACATTCGCGTCAACGCGATTTCCGCAGGTCCGATTCGCACGCTGGCAGCTAAAGGCATTGCCGGATTTAATACGATCTTGAAGCAAGTAGAGGAGAAAGCTCCTCTTCGTCGCAACACGGAAGCATCCGACGTAGGCGATACCGCTCTATTCTTGATGAGCCCTTGGGCTCGCGGCATTACGGGCGAAGTTCTGCATGTCGACAACGGGTATAATATTGTAGGATAATTCACTTTAGCAATGCAATGCCCGATGCGAACTGATTCTATGGGATCAATCGCATCGGTTTTTTTGTCAATCCCCACCACTAGCGCAACCGCTTTACCGCATTTTCGTATATGATAGAAAAAGGACAACCTTGTCCGAACGTAACGATACCAATGATTAGAGGGATGGATAATGGACGCTAACCAGCCTGAGAGCATTATCGGCGGCAAGAGCTTTACGGCGGTAGCCGTCAACTGCGCTGCCAAAGCCGGAGAATGGATTAAAAGCAAAATGGGAAGCATTACCCAGTTGGATACGAAATACTCGATGCACGATCTCGTGACCGAAGTAGACAAGGGCGCGGAGCGGATGATCCGCAATCTGATCGCGACACATTTTCCTACCCATTCCTTCTTGGGAGAAGAGGGAGTAGAGCCGGGGTCGGAAGCATCCGCGAAAGCGTTGCAGGATGTCAGCGACGCCGAGTATCTATGGATCGTCGATCCCGTGGACGGTACGACCAATTACGTGCATGGATTTCCGTTCTATTCGGTATCCATCGCATTGGCGCATCGCGGACAAGTGATCGTCGGCGTCGTGTACGACCCTTCGAGAGACGAGCTGTTCGTGGCCGAAAGAGGGAAGGGCGCATACGTGCACGGACGTAAAATGCAAGTGTCCCCGGAGAATAAGTTAAGCTTAAGTTTGTTGGCAACCGGATTCCCCGCGGATCAGCATGTGGCTTTACCTGCAAACCTGAAGGGCATTCAAGCGCTGGCTCCCAAGGTCCGCAATATTAGGGTCTCTGGATCGGCGGCGTTGCATCTTGCTTACGTGGCGTCAGGCCGTCTGAGCGGCTTCTGGGAATACAACTTGAGCGCGTGGGATATCGCGGCCGGCTCGTTGTTAGTCGAGGAAGCGGGCGGACGAATGTCGGACTTATCCGGAGAGCCTTATCACCTCGCCGTACGCAACGTAACCGCAACCAATGGACTTATTCAGCAGGAATTGATCGAGGAGCTTCAAGCCGCATCGCATACATGAGATTAGCGGCTTTCGACCATTCTAAGGAGAAGGGGGCGAAGGATCGTGGAGCATAAAGATGCCGAGGAGTTGCTCGCCCGAGCATTAACCGAGGAAACGGCAGAGCCGTCGGGAGAGGAAGTTCAATCCGAAGCGACAAAGCAGCTTCCGCCGCGATGGGAAATACGGGTGCAGGCTAAGTTCGATCCGGTCGTCGAAGAGACGAAAGCATATCGGGCCATGGCTTCGGAAGTAGACGGCAGATATGCAAACGTGAAGCTGGAAAAGCAAGCCGATAGCGAAAAAGACGAAGGGCAATCCCGTTAACGGGATATCCCCTTCGTCTTTTTGTTAATAGTGCGGTTCATGATTTGGCTGGCAATTGACCGAACAAGCCGCCTTCGGAGAAGAGCGCTTGCTGCAGGTCTTCCCAGCCGCTTAAGTTATCGTCTACCGTGAGAAGAGAGACATTCGCGAACACGCCGACGTATTGCTCCGTGATGGAAGCGAATCGCGGTCTGAAATAATGCTTGGCGGCGATCGTCTGCGCTTCTTCCGTGAAGAGGTAGTCTGCGTAAGCATTCGCGACCTCGCGGACGCCATTCGCGTCGGCGTTGCTATCGATAGCCGACACGATCGGTTCTACGGTTAACGTAACGGAGGGCACGATGACCTCGATTTTGCCTTTACCGGTCGAGTTGGCGATCCGAAGGGCATTGCTTTCCGTCGTTATCCATACATCGCCCTGGCTCTTGCCGACGAATATGCTCTCCGCCTCCGTATCGTCTTTAGCAAGCACGCTCACATGCTGATGATAATCGGTGACGAAAGCTTTGGCTGCTTCGGTATCATCGGCCTGCTTATCCAACGAATAAGCCCAGGGAGCCGCATAATACCAACGCGCGTCTGAATCCGTAGTCGGATCGGTCGTTACGATCTGAACTTCGGCTTTAAGGACATCTTCCCATTCCGCGATTCCTTTCGGATTGCCCGATCGGACGACGAAAGCGACGGCCGTCGTAAACGGAGAACTATTATAATCGTAACGCTGTTGCCACCCTTCCCCCACGAGACCTTTAGCCTGAATGGCATCGATGTCGATGCCTACGCCGAGCGTAGTCACGTCCGCCTTTACTTGCCCGCCGATAATGGCATCCTTCTGAACGTTCGAGCTTCCCGCGGATTGTTCGATCGTTACGGTTTGTCCGGTACGTTCTTTCCAGCTGTGGATAAAAGCGTTATCGATCTCCGCGTACAATTCGGCCGTACCCTTCGAAACCGCGTTGATCAAGGACACGGCTTTCGTATAGTCGGATTTCGGAGTCTCTTCAGCGGCTGCCTGTTCCTTGTTGCCGTTTCCCGAGCAGGCGGAAATCGTTAAAGTCGTAAGCGCGATTAAACCGATAAGAATAGCGCGTGTGCTCATGCTTTTGCGCGTGTGCATGGAGGTACCCCTTTTCAAAAAAATATTAATTCCAATAGAAATAATTGGATTTATTGAAGCGATTGTAGCAACAGAACAAACTTGTTGTCAACGATTAATTCATAGTTGACAACTGGGAATAGTGTGGAATATGATGGGATTATTCAAATGGATCGTGCCATCGCGCCGACCGGTAAACCGGAGGCCTCGACTTCACATCCGCACAGCCGCAGTTATTGCGCTATGCGTATGTCCGAAATCGGGGCCTTTTACGTTTGCTACCTACATTTTCTCAAAACAAAGGAGAGTCATCCGAATGAAGAAATCTTTCCGCCTTATCCTGCTTACCGCATTGGCATTCGTATTATCCACATCGACCGTATTCGGTGCCGTTACCAAGAAATCCGAGAAGAAAAGCGTAAACCTGCTTAATGTCTCCTACGATCCGACTCGCGAATTGTACGTGGAATACAACGCGGCGTTCGCTAAGTATTGGGAGAAGAAAACCGGACAGAAAGTAACGATTAAGCAATCCCATGGAGGCTCGGGAGCACAAGCTCGTTCCGTTATCGACGGTCTGGAAGCGGACGTGGTCACGTTAGCTCTTGAATACGACGTAACCGCCATAGAGGACAAAGGTTTTATCGCCAAGGGCTGGCAGAAACGGCTGGCGAATAACAGCGCTCCATACAAATCCACGATCGTTTTCCTAGTACGTAAAGGCAATCCGAAGAAGATCAAAGACTGGGACGATCTGGTTAAGTCCGATATCAAAATCATTACGCCGAATCCGAAGACGTCGGGCGGAGCTCGTTGGAACTACTTGGCCGCTTGGGGTTACGCATTGAAACATAACGACAACAGCCAAGACAAAGCGAAAGAATTCGTGAAGAAGCTATTCCAGAACGTACCGGTACTCGATACGGGCGCTAGAGGTTCCACGAATACGTTCATCGAGAAGGGCATCGGAGACGTCTTAATCGCTTGGGAGAACGAAGCCTACTTGGCCAAGAAGGAATACGGGGATAAATTCGAGATCGTAACGCCGTCCTTAAGTATCCTTGCGGAGCCTACGGTTGCCGTCGTAACCAAGAACGTGAACAAGCACGATACCCGCCAAGTCGCTACCGCTTATCTGGATTATCTGTACACCGAGGAAGGCCAAAGAATCGCGGCGAAAAACTTCTACCGTCCGATCAATGCCAAAGTCGCGAAAGAGTTCGCGAAAAACTTCCCTACTCTGAATCTGATTACGATTAACGATTTCGGCGGTTGGGAGAAAGCGCAAGCGGAACATTTCGCGGATAAAGGAACCTTCGACCAAATTTACTTGAAAAAATAATCAATATCCCTAATAGATGAGGAGAAATTCTATATGTCTCAATCCCGATTTCTTATTTCTCATACCCGTCCATCGATCCGCAAAGGATTGTTAGTTGCGGCAGCCGCGCTCTTAGCGGTACAAATCTCAAGCTTCGGCCATGCTTCCGCGGTATCCGCCGCAACGGCTAGCGCGACCGTCTCCGTAGACGGAGTCATTCAAACGGGCTGGACGACGGCAACGATCAAGGGTGCCACCTTCCTGCCTGCCAAATCGTTCGCCGCAGCGATCGGAGCGACCGTGAAGTGGGATCAAGCGACCAAGACGACGATATTGACACAAGGCAGTCGCTCGGTGAAACTTGCAGCCAACTCCAACAATGCGATCGTGAACGGTAAAAGCGTCGCGTTGTCGGCGGCAACGCAATGGAAAGACGGAGTTTTGTGGGTTCCGGCTAAAGTAATCGGAGAGCAGTTCGGAGCAAAGGTAACTTGGGACGGTGCTACGTCGACGTTAACGATCGCACCAAGACTCCATCCGTTCGTAAGCAACGGCAAGCAAGGCTACGTGAACGTATTCGGAGAAGTCGCCATTCCGGCGAAATACGATGAAACGAACGGCTTCAGCGAAGGGCTGGCTATCGTAACGAAATACGGCAACAGCGGTTATATCAACGCATCGGGCAAATCCGTTATCCCTGTTCAGTATACTCAGGCTTACGATTTCTCCGACGGTCTCGCGCTAGTCGAGAAGAACGGTAAAGCCGCTTATATCAACGCGCGCGGGGAGACGGTACTGACTCCGGCTTACGATGAAGCGTTCGATTTCTCCGGCGGGCTAGCGCTCGTTCGAACGGGCGACAAATTCGGTTACATCGATCATTCCGGCAAAGAAGTCATTCCGTTGCAGTTCGAGGATGCGTTTTATTTCTCCGGGGGACTCGCTGCCGTGCAAATCGAAGGGAAATACGGTTACATCGATACGACGGGCAAAGTGGTTATTCCGGCCGTCTACCAGCACGCGTTCGATTTCAGCGAAGGTCTCGGACTCGTACAGGCGGAAGGCGCGGACGGCGAAGGTTCCTTCGGTTACGTGAATGCCAAGGGAGAGTTGGCAATACCGGCCAGTTATGCACAAGGCTTCGTTTTCAGCGAAGGCGTTGCCGCCGTCGCGAACGAAGGAGTATTCAGTTACGTGAACCGCAAAGGAGAGACGGTACTTAGCACGAAATACGCGGATGTCGGCGACTTTCATGACGGTTTGGCTTACTTCGAGGAAGACGGCAAATATGGCTTTATCAATAAAAAGGGCGATGTCGCCATTAAAGCCCAATACGATTCCGTTGAACCGTTCGATAATGGACTGGCGCGCGTGATTAACGGCACAGAAGCGAAGCTGATCGACGTTCAAGGGAAAGTCGTGGCAGACGCGGCGGCACCGGCTATCGAAGTTCCGGCTCCCGCTGAAGCGCAAGCCGCGAAATAAGCAGAGTCGATTAAGGGAGCCCTTCATCCGTACCGGATGGGGGGCTTCCTTTGTTGACAGATGAGATGACTGCCTGTATTATTAATCGTAATTATTACGATTAAATTCAGAGGCCGAGATGATAACCGATGCAACTCGGTTTTCTATTTCACACATTATCGTAATGATTACGATTAAATGAATGGAGAAGTGAGACATTTAATGAACAAAGCTACCGAACCGACTAAAGCTACCGTGCCGAATAATGATCCGAACAAGCCCAATAAACTCCCTGTCACCGTATTAAGCGGATATTTAGGCGCAGGCAAAACAACGATCCTTAATCACGTCTTGAACAATCGGCAAGGCTTGAAAGTTGCCGTCATCGTTAACGATCTAGGAGACGTTAACATTGACGCGGCTTTGATTAAAGACGGAGGAGGCTTGTCGCGAACGGACGAGAAGCTCGTAGAGATGTCTAACGGCTGTATCTGTTGCACGCTAAGGGAAGATTTGTTGCATGAAGTGGAGAGATTGGCTTGCGAGAATCGATTCGACTACATCTTGATCGAATCGACCGGCGTAGGGGAACCGATCCCCGTTGCGCAGACGTTCTCTTATATCGACGAGGAGCATGGCATCGATTTGACGAAATTTTGCCGCCTCGATTGCATGGTGACGGTCGTCGATGCGTACCGGTTCTGGAGCGATTTCTCGTCCGGGGAGCGGCTCATGGACCGCAAGCAGGAAATCGGAGAGAACGATACCCGCGAAGTCGTCGATCTGCTGATCGATCAGATCGAGTTCTGCGACGTGCTTATATTGAATAAATGCGACAGGGTAGGCGACAAGGAGCTTGCGGAACTGGAAACGGTTCTCCGAAGTCTTCAGCCGCGCGCGAAAATCATCCGTTCCGAATTCGGACGAGTGGAAGCTTCCGATATTCTGAACACGGGATTGTTCGATTTCGACGAAGCGAGCCGTTCGGCGGGTTGGATGCAGGAAATGGCGAAGGAGCATCACGTTCCCGAGACGGAGGAATACGGAATTTCCTCCTTCGTATATGAACGAATTCGTCCGTTTCACCCTGAGCGCCTTATGCGATGGATGAGCGAATGGCCTGCCGAAGTCGTCCGCGCCAAAGGCATCATTTGGCTAGCTACGCGTAATAACATGGCGCAAAATTTCAGCCAAGCCGGACCTTCGATACAGTTCGGACCGGCAGGATATTGGGTCGCTTCGCTTCCGCAGCATGAAATGGAGGACATCGTTCGCGAAGATCCCGACATATCGAAATACTGGGACCCGGTTTACGGCGATAGAGTTAACAAAATCGTCTTCATCGGACTGGAGATGGACCGTCAAGGACTCGTCGCGGAACTGGACGATTGCTTGCTGACGGACGAGGAGATTGGCATGGAGTGGAGTGCGTTTCCCGATGATTTTCCGAATCAGTCGAGCGTTCCTTTCGAGGAGCAACTACAGTCTTGAGCCGTTACTCCAAAGATCAACCGACCTTCCTGATCGGATGGGATAACGGCAAATCCACAAGCAGGGATGCCCTCTCTAGGAGGACATCCCTGCTTGTCTTAACGGCCTGCGGCCATTTCTTGGAATGACGCATCCGCGGCGGCCACCGTTTCTTCGATATCCGCATCCGTGTGAGCGGTTGTAAGAAACCACGCTTCATATTTAGAAGGAGCCAGATAGATGCCGCGATCTAACATAAGCCGGAAGAAATGGGCGAATTGCTCGCCGTCGGAGCCCTGCGCCTCTTCGTAATTCGTGACGGGATGATCGCAGAAATGAGTCGAGAACGCCCCCACGATCCGGTTGATCGTCAGCGGTATGCCATGCTTGTCGGCCGATGCCTGCAAGCCCTCGCATAACCGAGTCGCCATCGCTTCCATGCGCGTATATACGCCCGGTTCTCGCAGAACTTCCAAGCATGCAAGTCCCGCAAGCACGGAAGCCGGATTGCCAGCCATCGTGCCAGCTTGATAGGCGGGACCCAGCGGCGCGATCATCGCCATCAGGTCGGCGCGACCGCCGTAGGCTCCGATAGGCAGTCCGCCGCCGATGATCTTGCCAAGCGCGGTCAAGTCGGGGCGGATCGCGTCTTGATCGGGAAAAGCGGAGAACGTCTGGCTTGACCCGTAATGGAAGCGAAACGCGCTAATGACCTCGTCATAGATAACCAGAGCTCCGGCTTCCCTCGTCATCTTGCATAAAGCTTCCAGAAATCCGGGTTTCGGCATGACCATGCCGAAATTACCGACGATCGGCTCGACCATAACGGCCGCGACTTGGTCTCCCCAGCGTTCCAGAGCGAGCCGCAATCCGTCCAACTCGTTGAACGGCACCGTAATGACTTCGCTTGCGATGCTCGGCGGAATTCCGGCGCTGTCGGGAATTCCGAGCGTCGACGGCCCGGAGCCGGCGGCGACAAGGACGAGATCGGCGTGTCCGTGGTAACAGCCGGCGAACTTGATGATCTTGTTGCGGCCCGTAAAAGCCCGCGCAACCCGGATCGTCGTCATGACGGCTTCGGTGCCGGAATTGACGAACCGTACCTTGTCCATGGAAGGGATAGCCGCCTTCAATTGTTCCGCTAACCGAATCTCATGCTCCGTAGCGGTACCGTATAATGTGCCGTCATGCGCGGCCCGAACGATCGCTTCGGTAATTTTCGGATGGGCGTGCCCGGTAATGATCGGTCCGAAAGCGGCCAAGTAGTCGATATATTGATTATCGTCGACATCCCAGAAGCGCGCGCCTTGCCCTTTTTTCATGAACACCGGCGCTCCGCCTCCCACGGCTTTGAAAGAGCGGGAAGGGCTGTTGACTCCGCCGACGATATGCTGCTGCGCTTCTTCATATAATTGCGCCGAACGAATTCTCTGCATGTGCAATTAAGCCTCCAAGATATGTGTCGATTCGATCTGTTTTTATTTCGTCGTAGTCATCGTTTATTGCTTAGCGTTAGTCGCCGACGAAGCCGCGCCCGAAGAAGATGGGGAAGGACTAGGCGTCGCCAGACTCTCGTCCTTGTTCAACACTTCTTGCACGTACCCTTTCAGGGCATCGAGGCTTCGAACGCCAAGTACGGCCGAACCGTTTACCTTCTCATCCGTAACTAACTCCATCGGAGGAATTTGCGCGGAACCGGCTTGATGGGAGTTGTAGCCGAGAGTTCCCAGCTTCAACATATCGTTAACGGTCATGTTCGTTTCGACGTATGGAATGACTTCCCCCAGAATATCCGGAAGCTTGATCAGGTTCCAGCCGGATTTCACCTTGGCGGCGACGGCTTTAAGGAACTCCCGCTGACGCTCGGTACGGGTGAAGTCGGACAACTTATCATGCCTAAATCTCACGTACTGCAACGCCTTATCTCCGTCCAGATGCTGCTGGCCCTTCTTCAGGTCGATGTCGAACTTATGGTCGTCGGCGGAATCGGTATATTTCATATCCTTTTCCACGTAGAAGTCCACCCCGCCGAGAGCATCGACCAATTTAATGAATCCCTGGAAATCAACATAAACATAATACTGAATATCGAGTCCGGTTAGGTTGCCGATCGTCTTCATCGTAAGCTCCGGACCGCCGAGCGTAATGGCCGCGTTCACCCGATTGTCCTTATAGCCGGGAATTTCCACATGAGTGTCGCGAAGAACGGAAAATAAATGAATGCTTTTCGATACGGGATCGAAGGAAGCGACCAGCATAGTATCGGACCGGGCGACCTCGCCCTCTCTAAGACCTCTTTCGTCACCGCCCATCAGCAGCACGTTAACGCGTTCGGAACCTTCCCATTCGGGAGGTTTGTACTCGGGCTTTTCTTCGAATTGACCGAACCGGGATTCCTCCTTCGTTTTCTTGGCATTGGATAACTCGTTGTAATTGGAGATAGCCCACCACCCGACGAAACAAAGGAAAATAAATGCCAAGCTTAGTATCGTAAAAAGCGTGATCTTCCATTTTTTGCGCATGAATGTATGTCCTTTCGAGGTTGCTGTGTGATAAAATTATAAAGTTTCGGCTATGAAATAAGCAAGTTCGGCGATTTTTGCGCGTGATTATCGCGTACTCATGAACTCGACTTGAATACAGGAGGTTCATATGTTAGCCATAGACGTACACCAATTGCGCAAGCAATTCAAGGTTCAGAAAAACCGCGAGGGTCTCAAGGGAGCGCTTAAAGATCTATTCAAGCGGGAGCATACGGAAGTCGCCGCGGTGAAGGATATTAGCTTTCAGATTCCTCAAGGAGAAATATGCGGCTATATCGGGGAGAACGGCGCCGGCAAATCGACGACGATCAAGATGCTGACCGGCATCTTGGTGCCGACTTCGGGCAAGCTTGTCGTTAACGGCTATATTCCCTATAAAGATCGCGAAAAATTCGTGCACGGGATCGGCGTCGTATTCGGGCAACGGAGTCAATTATGGTGGGACATCGGGGTGATCGAGTCGTTCCGGTTGTTGCGCAAGGTGTATCGCGTAAGCGAGACCGACTTCCGCCGCAGGCTGGACGAGCTCGTGGAAACGATGCAACTCCAGGAATTGCTTAACCGTCCCGTTCGCAAGCTGAGTCTCGGGCAACGGATGCGCTGCGAGCTCGTGGCGGCATTGCTGCATAATCCGTCGATTCTATTTTTGGATGAACCGACGATCGGGCTCGATATCGTGGTGAAAACGGAAATTCGGGAATTTCTGAAACGGTTGAACCGGGAGCAAGGCACAACGATCCTGCTGACTACGCATGATCTGCAAGATATCGAGGCGTTATGCTCGCGCGTGATCATGCTCGACGACGGCCGAATTATCTATGACGGCGGATTAGACGAGTTGAAATCCCGTTGGGGCAAAGGCCGCGAAGTACAGTTCCAATTCACCGACGCCGTGTCGCTCCAAGCGGTGGCGGCGATGACCGGAGAGCTTGCCGTTCGCTGGTCGCTAGAGAACGACGTAACCGCCAAAGTATGGATTCCCCGCGAAATGAACGTGTCCGAGGTGCTTTCGCGCGTCGTTGGTCAGCGAGATATTAGCGACATTAAGATTTTCGAGACGAACACCGACGAGATCGTGCGCGAGATTTATCAATCGGGAAGTGCCGAAGCGCCAAGGGATCTGTCCGCTTTGACTGACGATTTAGAGGCGACGGATCAGAAAGAGCCGGCTAAGGTAGGTTCAGGTTCGGGAGCGGGACAACCATGACGAGCGCGTATTTGGATTTCGTTCGCATCCGTTTTCTCATGATGCTCGCTTACAGGGTTAATTATTATAGCGGCATTATCATTTACGCCATTAATATCGGAGCGTATTACTTCCTATGGAAGGCGATATACGGCGAGGCCGAGACGCTTCAAGGCTTTACGGTTATCCAGATGTCCACTTACGTGGCCGTATCTTGGATGGCCCGAGCGTTCTATTTCAACAATCTGGACCGCGAAATCTCGAACGAGATCGTGGACGGCAGCGTGGCGATTCAGATTATCCGGCCCTATTCGTATTTGATCGTGAAAATGATGCAAGGATTCGGGGAAGGCTTGTTCCGGCTGTTGCTGTTCATGATTCCGGGGATGATTATCGTTTCGTTTATTTTTCCGATTACGTTGCCTACCGACCCTGTGCAATGGATCGTGTTCTTCGTCATGATCTGGTTCAGCTTTCTCATCAATACGCAGCTTAATATTTTGACGGGTCTGGGCGCTTTTTTCTTCGAAAACAATCAAGGCATCATGTCGATGAAGCGAATCTTGGTGGATCTGCTGTCGGGCGTCGTCGTTCCGATCGCGTTCTTCCCGGGCTGGGCGATCTCGGTTATGAATTGGCTTCCGTTCCAAGCGATCACGTATTTGCCGGGATCCGTATTCACCGGGCGAATTCAAGGCGCCGACGTATGGAACGCGTTGTTGGTGCAGGTCATATGGACGGTCGTGTTGATCGTTCCGATTATGCTCGTATGGCGGGCGGCGCGTCGTCGTCTGTTCGTTCAGGGAGGTTGAGCGAATGAGCCGTTATGCTTTTATGCTGGGGTTGTATCGGGATTATTTTGCGAATTATATGAAAACAAAACTAAGTTACCGGGCGGATTTCTGGATCGAGGTTTTGTCGGATTTGATGTTTAACGGATTGAATCTGGTGTTTATCTTCATCGTGTTCATGCACACTCCGTCTTTAGGGAATTGGAGCGAGGCGGAAGTCGTCTTCGTATATGGTTATTTCATGATCGCCTCGGGGCTGTTCTCGACGTTCTTCAGCGCCTGGAATTTCAGCGAGCGGTATATCGTTAAAGGAGAGATGGACCGGGTGTTGACCCGGCCGGCTCATTCGCTGCTGCAAGTTATGCTGGAGAACATGGATCCTCCCGCGATCGTCGGATCGATCGTCGGTTTGGTTATCATGATTAGTTCGTGGACGACGCTTGGGCTGCCGTTTCATTGGTACGATCCGTTCGTGCTGATCATTATGGTGCTGGGCTCGTGTTTCATCTATATGGGCATCTACACGGCGTTGTCCGCGATCTCCTTCTACTCGGATGCGCCGACCGGTATCGGTCCGTTGATCTACAACATTCAGAACTACGGCAGATATCCCGTCGAGATCTACAACAAAACGATCAAGTTTCTGCTGACGTGGATACTTCCTTTTGCTTTCGTCGGCGTGTATCCGGCATCGTTCTTCCTCGGTCGCCTGGATGAATGGTGGATGGCGTGGCTTACCCCGGTCGTCGGAGTCGTCGTGCTCTCGCTCGGCCTCTGGTTCTGGAACTACGGCGTTCGCCGTTATCGCGGCGCGGGTAGCTGATTCGGCGGTTTGAGTAACTAACGAGGATCGTAGTAACGCCAATTGACGAATAAGTAACTAAGTAATTGCGCATTATCGCCAACAGACGAATGAGTAAACAACGTTGCAATATCGCCAAAGACGAAAAAGTAACAACCAAGTGTCATGCATCACTATGCACAAAGAAACCAATGAGCGCCGTAGTAACGCCAACAGATGGAATGAGTAGCTAACAAACGCCACACATCACCATGCACAAAGAATCCATTGAGCGCCGTAGTAACGCCAACAGACGAAAGAGAACCAACATTACCGCCAAAGACGAAAAAGTAACCAACAAGCGCCACAGCATCACTATCGACATAGAAACCAATGAGCGCCGTAGTAACGCCAACCGACGAATGAGTAACCAAACAAGCTCCGCAGCTTCACCATAGACAAAGAAACCAATGAATGCCGCGGTAACGCCAACAGACGAATGGGAAACCAACAAGCGCCTAAGTAACGCCAGAGAGAGTAACATCTGCCAGTCTTTAACGGAAGAGAGTTCCGTTATTCCAAGGGGTGCCTCCATTGCTTCACATGATAACGGAACTGTTTTCCGCTAAATCTCATGAAACAAAGTATATGATAGATATTTCTTGAAATAACGGAAGCGATTTCCGTTAAGCAGAGAAAAACTCGACTGAACCGTAGGATAACGGAAGAGCGTTCCGTTATCCCAAATAAAGATTTCTACTGCGAGGCGTGGCGCGATAAGCACGAATACGTTGGGAGCCGCTAACACCTTCCAATAATTCCATCCTGACGAGTTCATGCAATAAATCACGTGCGTGACGGTCGCTAATCCTTAACCGAAGACTTACTTCAGTCGGGTTAAGCGGTTGTTGCGAGCGAACGGCAAGACGCATAATTTCCCTTTGTTTTACTGATAATTCTGGCGTTTCCGTATAAACACCGCCATACAACTTACCTAACACCTGAAGAATGAGTTGCCGGCATTGCAGGGGACGCTCCTTGATGGCATCCAGGGAAAACCTGTAAATCTGCCAGCCGTCCAGCATGAGTTGGTTTTGCCGGTCTTTCTCGTAGTCGAAACCTCTTCGGGTGATATTTTTCGCATGCGAGCTGAAATCGTCGATTTCCCAGTTGATGAGATGGGGAGTCCTGATGTAAGCATAATCGAGATAATAGGAACTATTTCGGGAATGAGGGACTTCGAATTCGGCATGAAGAAAATCAAAATTACCGAATAGAGGCCACCACAGCTCCTGAGCGAACAGCTTCTCCGACTGTCCATGATCTTCGGTTAATTTACGCAGAGGCTCGCCTTTCCGCGACTTCCGTTGATTCGCCAACCATTGCTCATACTGAACTTCGAACATGTTATTTTCTCCTCCTCGAGGCGAATGAAAACGACAAAAACCGCGCTCTCCCCAACCGGGGAAAAACGCGGCGTGCTTCGCTCGCTCCTATTAAATTGCTATAATACAAATATAAGCTTGAATCCCGAGTTTGTCACGATAGTTAATCTGCAAAGTATCGCCGTTAATTTCTAGCCCGACAATGCCAAAGGAGTTTTACCCATGATGCAATCTCAGCAGCTTCAAATCGGTCTTCCCGTCCCGGACTTCGAGCTTCCCGCCACGAACGGCAAGACGGTACGGTTAAGCGATTATCGCGGGCGTAAGGTGATCCTCTACTTTTACCCGAAGGATATGACTCCGGCGTGCACGCAGCAATCGTGCGATTTCCGCGATGCCAGTCCGACGTTCAAAAAGACAAAGGCGGTTGTTCTCGGCGTCAGCACCGATGAGCTCAAGCGTCATTATAAATTCATAGAGAAGTACGAGCTTCCGTTTCTGCTGTTGGCGGATCCCGAGCACCGGGTATGCGAACTGTTCGGAGTATGGCAGGAAAAGAAGCTGTACGGCAAAACCTACATGGGAATCGTGCGCTCCACGTTCCTAATCGACGAGCAAGGCCTCCTAAGTCAAGAATGGCGGAACATTAAAGTCAAAGGGCATGTCGATAACGTAAAGAAAGCTCTCCTCGCAAAATGAGGGGTTCTTTTTGATTTTTAGGGATTTTCAACGGTCGACGGATATGTTAATATGCTTTAAACAGGAGATGATCTGATGAATTCCGGCTCAAAGGTTTCCTTCCAAGCGCTTAACCGAACGAAGCTTGTCGACGACGTGGTCATTCAACTTCAGAAGACGATTTCGGGTGGCGAACTTAAGCATGGCGATAAAATTCCGACCGAACCCGAGCTGATGGAGCAGTTCGGCGTAGGCCGTTCCACGATACGCGAAGCGGTCAGAGTCCTCGTGCACGCGGGGCTGCTGGAGAAGAAACAAGGCTTCGGAACTTTCCTTGCTTCGACGCCGGTCATTCAAGAGCCGCTAGAGCATAGGCTAAGAAGGGCCGAGATCGTAGAAGTATATGAAGTCCGTAAAATGCTGGAGTTGGAAATCTCGAGGCTCGCAGCCGAAAGACGCGAAGATCAGGATCTGGAGCACATGCGCCGCCATCTCGACCAGCGGTCCGAAGCTTTGGATAAGGGAGACACGAACGGTTACTTAAATTCGGATATCGAATTTCATATTGCCATTGCCGTGGCGAGCAAAAACCATGTCGTCGTCGATCTTTACCGAACGTTCTCTTCCGCGTTGCGCGAAGCGCTCTACAAGCTGGCCAAGGAACAGGAGGGACACGACCCGAACACCGAGATACACGAGAAAATATACGAAGCGATCAAAGCCAAGGACGTTTCGGCCGCCGAGCATTGGACGCTCCGGAATCTGGATGGCACGGTTGGACAGCTTAGAGACAGGATGAGATAGGATATCCGCGATAAGCCGTTGGGGAACCGTCCCACGCTATTAAACGTCAGATGATAAGATGAAGCAAAATTAAATTGCGACAAAAGATAATCGCAATGCCAGCGGGATTGGTGGGTTCAGCGCAACAAGAGTAAGCCCGCAAGAAAGCCCGCAAGACTAAAGAAACAATAAACTCCCACTACAAACATCAGATGATAAGACGAAAGGATGTTCGGCATGAGCACCAAACAAGCTGCCACTATGGCAAACGTACAGATGAACACGGTCTATTCTATATTGTTCTCCATCAGTCTCGTTCATTTGCTGAACGATTCCATTCAATCCGTAATTCCCGCCATCTTTCCGATTCTTCAAGAGTCAATGCAGCTTACGTTCGCGCAGATCGGATGGATTGCCTTCACGCTTAACGTAACGGCTTCCTTGCTGCAGCCGATGATCGGTTTATATACCGATTCCAAGCCCAAGCCGTTCTTGCTTCCCGCGGGAGTGCTGTTCTCGCTACTCGGCATGGTCGTGTTGGCCTTTGCCGATAGTTATTGGCAGATCATTGTGTCGGTCGTTCTGATCGGATTCGGTTCCGCCGTCCTCCATCCGGAGGCATCCCGGGTCGCTCATATGGCAGCGGGGGCTCGCAAAGGCTTAGCGCAATCGATCTTCCAAACCGGCGGTAACATCGGGCAAGCATTGGCTCCTGTTTTTACGGCTCTCATCTTCGTTCCGTTCGGTCAATTCGGAATCATCTGGTTTACGATCGCAGCCGCGGCCGCTTTCGTCGTTCAGATTTACGTGGCGAGGTGGTACAAGGCTTACATCGGCAGACAAACCGCGAAGAAGAAGGAAGTCGTCAAGAGAGAACCGCTTCCTACGAAAACGATCGCTTACGCGATGACGATTCTTATCATGCTCCTATTCTCGAAATTCGTGTACGTCGCTAGCATGACGGGTTTCTTCTCGTTTTACTTGATCGATCATCACCATATCTCAACGGAATACGCGCAAGTGTTCATCTTCGCATTGCTAGCCGCGGGAGCCGTTGGCACTTTCATGGGCGGACCGTTGGCCGACAGATTCGGCAGAAGAAATATGATTTGGTTCTCTATATTAGGTACCGCTCCGTTCTCGTTGCTGCTTCCGTATGCGAATCTTTTCTGGTCGGTCGTGCTGCTTATCTTCATCGGGTTTATTCTGCTTTCCGGGTTTTCGGTCATTATCGTATATGCTCAAGAGCTTCTGCCTGGAAAAGTAGGCATGGTATCCGGCTTGTTCTTCGGATTGGCTTTCGGACTCGGGGGAATCGGATCCGTTGTTCTCGGGACGCTGGCCGACGCGACAAGCATATCTTTCGTGATCAAGCTATGCGCGTTCTTGCCGCTCATCGGATTATTGGCCGTCTTCCTGCCGACGGATCGCAAATTAAGACTAGCCCAATGACGCATGTAGGGATATTTTCATGATTACTGGACTCGGGAATCAATCCTGGCCGAGCCTCTCGCCTTGACGCTGTCGAAGCCGCAAAGCTATAATAACTTCAATTGATTTTACCCCGCGGAACGGATAGGACCGTCAGTAATGGCGATTTAAGGTTTACGCTTAGGAGGCTCGGTTTACTAGTGACTACTCATCAGCACGAAATGATCGTCGTAATGGATTTCGGCGGCCAATACAACCAATTGATCGCCCGCCGCATTCGCGACTTGGGCGTGTACAGCGAACTTCTTCCGTTCAACACGACGGCGGACAAGCTTCGCGAGCTCGCGCCTAAAGGGATCGTATTTTCCGGAGGACCGGCAAGCGTGTATGCGGACGGAGCGCCGAAAGTCGATCCGGCCATCTATGAGCTCGGAATTCCGATTCTAGGCATTTGTTACGGCATGCAATTGATCACTCACCAGCTGGGCGGCAAGGTCGAAGCGGCCCACAAACGCGAATACGGCAAATCGGATGTGGATTTCGTTGCTGGCTCTCCCCTAGTTCAAGGACTAGACAGCCGTCAAACGGTTTGGATGAGCCATGGAGACCACGTTACGGAATTGCCGGCGGGATTCCGCGTCGACGCAAGCACGGAGCATGCTCCGGTAGCGGCCATGAGCGATCCGGATCGTAACTTCTTCGCCGTTCAATTCCATCCCGAAGTTCGTCACTCCGTGCACGGCAACGAGCTGATTCGCAACTTCCTGTTCGGCGTATGCGAATGCAAAGGCGACTGGACGATGGGCTCGTTCATCGACGACATGATCGCGGACATCCGTAAGGAAGTCGGGGACAAGAAGGTGCTTTGCGCATTGTCGGGCGGCGTGGATTCCTCCGTCGTCGCGATTCTGATCCATAAGGCGATCGGGGATCAGCTGACTTGTATGTTTATCGACCACGGACTTCTTCGTAAAGGCGAAGCGGAAAGCGTCATGGAGACGTTCGTCGGCAAGTTCGGCATGAACGTCGTCAAGATCGACGCGAGCGAACGGTTCCTTGGGAATCTGAAAGGCGTCGACGATCCGGAGAAAAAACGCAAAATCATTGGCACCGACTTCATTCGGGTGTTCGAGGAAGAGTCCGCGAAATTCGACGATTTCACGTTCCTCGCGCAAGGCACGCTGTATACCGATATCGTTGAAAGCGGCACCGCTACGGCGCAGACGATCAAGTCTCACCATAACGTCGGCGGCTTGCCGGAAGACATGAAATTCAAATTAATCGAACCGTTGAAGACGCTGTTCAAGGACGAGGTGCGCAAAGTCGGCGCGGAATGCGGCTTGCCGGAAGCGATCGTCATGCGCCAACCGTTCCCTGGTCCGGGTCTGGCGATCCGCGTGCTTGGCGAAGTGACGGCGGAGAAGCTCGAGATCGTTCGCGAGTCCGATGCGATCCTTCGCGACGAGATCGCCAAAGCGGGTCTCGACCGCGAAATCTGGCAATACTTCACGGCGTTGCCGGGCATGAAGAGCGTCGGCGTCATGGGCGATGGCCGCACGTATTCGTACGCCGTAGGCATTCGCGCCGTGACGTCTATCGACGGAATGACCGCCGACTGGGCAAGAATTCCGTTCGACGTCTTGGAGAAGATTTCTAACCGCATCGTCAACGAAGTACAGAACGTTAACCGCATCGTATACGATATTACTTCCAAACCCCCGGCTACGATCGAGTGGGAATAATAGAACCGTCGCATTAACCTTAAGAAGCCTGGCGAGATTTTACTCTCGCAAGGCTTCTTTTTGCATGATTAACAATTAAACCGGACTGTCAGAAGTATTTTTGTAGTTAACATAGGGCTTATCTTACGGTTACATTAGCGGGCTAGCATGGTAAATAGTGGCCTAAAATCCATAGAAGTCAACAAGAAAGTCAGAGGAGAGTGAAGGATCGTGAGTTTTTATCATCCTTTTATAAGGAAAATGGTGTTTGGAATGCTGGCATTGGCGGTATTCATCCCGTTTATTCCACCCGCAATTTCCGCGACGCCAACCGCTTTTGCGGATTCGGGCACTCCAAGCGGAGTCGTCATGCTGGAGGATTTCGAAACAGACGGATTAAGCAAGGTTAGACTGGAGAAAAAACGGGTGTTCGACGGCAGCTTAACGCTGGAATCGAATCCGAAATACGTTCGCAACGGTGCCCACTCGGCACGGCTCGATTACGATATGATCGGAATCGAAGACAATCCGTCGCAGATTTCCATCGGCGCCGTTCCTTACACGATGCCGATTCAAGGCTATCCGAAGAAAATCGGAATGTGGGTGTACGGCAACAACGACGGTCACCTGCTGACGACGAAATTTCGCGATTCTAGGGACAGTTCGTTCACGATGAACCACTACGCGGATGAAAACGTCGGAATCGACTGGACGGGATGGCGTTACCTCGAGGTCGATATCGAACAGGGCAGACCCGCTCCGATCGTACTGGAGCTTTTCTTGCAAATGAAGCAATCTGATATGAGCAAGAAAAATAAAGGTTCGCTATGGGTGGACGACATTCGGCTCATCTACGATCCGATTGACGAAGACACGAGCGTCCCCGTCTTGACGCCTTCTTATCCGGCGCCGAATCAGACGATAAACGGTCCGTTGTCCCAGATTATTTTGTCGGCGGACGATATCGGGTCGGGTATCGATCCGAATTCTATTTCTTTTAAGTTGGATGGCCAATCCGTTAGTTCGATCACTTACGATCTCGGGAGCAAAGTGATTGCCTATTCCCCGGCGACTCCTATAGGAGGAGGTTACCATGAGGTAATCGCGGAAGCGCGAGATCTGGCCGGCAATCCCGCGACAGCCGAGTATTCGTTTAACGTCGAACAAGGTACGCGGCTTGCCATGATGGCTCCGGAGGAAGCGATAAGCAACGAGATTTATCGTCTGCAGCTTCAGGCCAAGGACGTTAGCGTAGCGGAGAGCGTGTATGCCAAGCTTAAATTCGACCCTGCAATCTTGCAGGTGACGAACGTCTCTGGACGCCCGGGCTTAGTTGACGTGCAGACCGCTATCGACAACGTAGGAGGATATGCGGAATTCCGTGCTTCCGGTTTGAACGGAGACTCGGAGACGCCTCTAGCGAACATAGATTTCGAAGTGAGCCGCAACGCGAAAATGGAACGTGGAGAAGCATATAAACAAATTCGCATGGTCGAAGGCGGATTCGGCTATGCAGGTGGGATTTCAACCGCATCCTTCGCGGCTCCGCAGCATTATAGGATCGGTTTTCCCTATAAATTAAACATTATGGGAACGTCGCTGCTAACCGAGAGCCTCCTAACCGTTACGAGTCATTCCGGCGTACCCGTGGAAGGGGCGGAGATCGAATTTACCGATGCCAACGGGCCTCAGACTTACGTGACCGTAATAGCGGCGAGTTCGAAAGTTTACGCGAGCGCAAGTGCTTCCTCTGCTGAGTTGCTGACCGTTAGGCAGGGACAGCAACTGTTCGCGACAATCGGAAGCACGTCCGGATACGTGAACGTTTATTTGCCCGACGGTACTAAGAAAGGCTGGATATCCGTCGCGGACGTTCAGCAAAACAATCTCAAACAAGGTCTGGGCATGACCGATAGCAAAGGCGAAATCCGTACTTCGCTCGCTACTCTCGCGATAGGCGTTTGGTCCGTGCAGGCGGTCAAAGACGGCGGAATCAGCGAACGGATGAAATGGACGATCGTTCCCCAGTTCGGATCGGACAACCCTGAGCATGTACAAACTTACGTGAACGAGGATATGGCAACGATGATGAGCGTGGCTTGGCAGACGGCGCCGCGCATTCAACAAACGCAAATTCAATACGTCAAGGATAGCGAGTTGCCGAACGGAGACTTGACCCTCGCGGCAGGGAAAGCGACCAGCAAGAACGCGAACTCGGATTTGCAATTGCTTAGCATGACCGAGAACGGAGCGAAAGGCGAGATTCGTTTCCATAAGGCGCTAGTAACAGGACTTACTCCGGGCACGAAGTATCATTACCGGGTAGGTTACGAAGGCCATTGGAGCGATTGGAACGCTTATAAGACGGCGAATTCTACGGCGTACAAGCCGGTGTCGTTCGTGTTCGTAACCGATTCGCATACTAAGGAAGACAACGGGTTGGAGATTTATCAGAAGCTTATGGGCGACGCCTTCAAGAACTATCCGGAAACGCAGTTCGTCATGCACGGCGGCGATTTGGTCGATAACGGCGGAGCTTTGAACGAATGGAACCAGTTTTGGAAAGCTTCGTCCATTTACGGGGCTTCGATTCCTACGGCTATGGCCATCGGAAACCATGACGTTAAGAGCGAAGGCAAGGACGTTTTCACCAAAGGGTCGGGACTTCCCGACAACGGACCGGAGACTCAGAAGAAATACGCGTATTCGTACGACTCCGGTGACGTTCATTTTATCGTGCTGAATTCCGAGGCAAGCGAAGAGAACATGGTCAAGCAGGCGGAGTGGCTGCGCGAAGATATTCTCAAGAGCAAGAAGAAGTGGAAGGTAGCGATGTTCCATAGACCGGCGTATCACACGGAAGCGGGCCGGGAGACGTTGGTCGAATATACTCAAACGTATTTCGCGCCTATCCTGGAAGGGTTGGGAGTGGATCTCGTCCTTGTCGGGCACGATCATGTCTATGCGCATACTTATCCGATGAAACAAGGCAAGCCATTAAAGAACGGCGAGCGCGGGACGGTTTATTTGGACGGCGGAGCCGCGGGATGGAAGTTCTACGACGGGATTAAATACGATTATTTAGATTTCGTTTACGACGATGATATAGCGGTTTATTCGGCGATTCAGATTGCGTACGACAAAATCACGATTCAAGCCCGCACGGAAAACGGCGACATCGTCGACAATTACGCGATCGAGAAAAAGGATACAAGCACCGTTACGCCTCCTTCTTCGGGAGCCGGACCTTCCGGAGCCGGCGGAGAAACGGAGAAGGAACCGAATCCAAACGTACGTACGGTTTCGAAAACGGAATGGGAGACGGCGGCGAAAGAAGGCAAACTGGTCGTCGGACTCGGAAGCGAGGGCGGAGAGTTGCGATTGCCGACGAACGCGGCGGACGTGCTTAAGTCAGGAGGACTGACGGTCACGTTCGGATCTTCGATGATCGTATCGTTCAGCCCTTCCCAGTTGCGGAATGCGGCGGCAGGTTTGGGGGCCAATGAATTGTTGGCGTTGGAAGTAAAGGTCGAGAACGTGTCGGCGACAGCCGAGTTGTTGCGTAAAGCGCAACAGAAGGAAAAAGCTTCGCTAAGCGCGTCCGGAACGGCATTCCTAATCACGGTTTCTTCCGTGAACGAAGAGGGTAAGCGGCAGGCCATAGGCGCTTCGGCGTCCGGCATGACGTTCGCGCTGCCTTCGGGTGCCGGGAACAAACTCACGGGTCTGTACGAAATGATGCCGGATGGATCTGCCATATACGTTAAAGGCACGAATTCGGCAGGAAAGAGGGAAGTCCAGCTCGTCGCGGGACATACGTACATGTTGCTCGACTATAAAATGAACTACGTCGATTTACCCTCGACCCACTGGGCCTACAGCGAGATTATGCAATTGACGGCGGGACATACCGTACAAGGCGTCGATAATTCCCGATTCGCGCCTAACCGCGAAGTGAATCGCTCCGAATTCGCGGCGATGCTTGTTCGCGAATTGGGGTTAAAGGCTTCGTCAGCTTCCGGCTTTAACGACGTGGCGGGAGATGCTTGGTACGCGGATGCGATCGCCGCGGCCAAAGAGGCGGGGTTAATTACCGGCTCGTCGACGAACAAGTTCAATCCGAATGCTCCAATTACCCGGCAAGAGATGGCGGCAATGATCGTCAGGGCTTACGAATTTCTTCGGACGGGCAGCAAATCATCGGATTCGAGCGCAGGCTCAGGTTCGTTCTCCGATATGGGAGACGCTAAGGATTGGGCAAAGAATGCCGTGGCGAAAGCGAAAGCGCTCGGACTCGTGAACGGCGACGCAAGCGGAAAATTCCGACCGTACGATCGCGGTACTCGAGCGGAAAGCGCCAAGCTAGTCGTTCGGCTGAGCGAAGTCAAATAGAGGGACTATCGCTTCGGACATTATCGCGTCCGGAGCGATTTTTTTTGGATAAGATAGGAAAAGGTTCGAAGGTAATTTTGGTTTTGTTCTCGCTTTCATTGTAAATGAAACGCTCTCATCGTAGAAAAGTCTGTCAATTCCGAACGATTGATGCGTTTTTAACCCTAAAATATTCGTAAATAACCGTTGACAGACAAGGTCTTACGACCTAGAATATGGATTGGACAAACAACTGAATAGCTTTTCGTATAATCCCGGGAATCGGCCCGGGAGTCTCTACGAGGTCACCGCAAATGATCTGTCTACGGAAAGGGAAAGCATGCTAGAAGGGGCATCCGTGCCTCGATAGTATGGATTTTCCCGGTTGTGCGGAACCTAGGAGATTATTCTTCTGGGTTTTTTGTATGTTCATACTTAGTTTTTCCACATTCATTCAAATTTGAAGGGAGAGTTTATTGAGACATGGAAAGTTTCTTTAAGCTAAAAGAACTGGGGACGAATGTACGCACAGAGATCATGGCGGGAATCACGACCTTCATGACGATGGCCTACATTTTGGTAGTAAACCCGGGAATTTTGTCGGGAGCAGATTTGAGCTTCACATCTGTATTCCTCGCAACCGCGTTAGCGGCAGGTATTTTTACGATTGCAATGGGTTTGTTCGTTAACTTCCCGGTAGCTTTGGCTCCAGGGATGGGACTTAACGCATTCTTCGCAACGACTATCGTTACTTCTAAAGCGACGGGGCATCCGATTACGCCCGAGATGGGACTTGCGGCCGTATTTATTTCAGGTATTATCTTCTTCATCCTAACGGTGACTCAAATTCGTCAGCTGCTTATCGTAGCGATACCGGATGGTTTGAAACATGCGATCACGGTCGGTATCGGCTTGTTCATCGCGATCGTCGGTATGAAAACAAGCGGTCTCGTGACGATCTTAGTGTTCGAAGACGGCGGTACGCTGCTTTCGATGGGGCACTTGGCGAATCCAAGCGTATGGCTGACCATCGTTGGACTCGGGATTATCGGGATTTTCATGGTACTGCGCGTTAAAGGCGCAATCTTGCTCGGTATGGTCTTAATCACCTTAATTGGTGCGCTTCCGGGAGTTGATCTCGTAAGCTTCAGCTCGCTGAAAGGCGCGGACTGGGCTCCGGATTTCGGCGAATTGAACTTCTGGGCGATGGATTTTGCCGACCTCTTCACTACGGGGCTCTTGACGGCAATTGCAACCTTTACTTTCGTTGAGCTATTCGATACGTTCGGAACATTGGTCGGTACGGCCAACCGCGCCGGATTTTTCAAAAATAAAGAAGAAGGCACGAAAAAAGTCGGTAAAGCGATGTTCGTTGACGCGGTAGCGGTCAGCGGCGGCGCGATGCTCGGAACGAGTACGGTAACCGCCTACGTGGAAAGTTCCGCGGGCGTAGCCGCGGGCGGACGCACGGGATTGACTTCCGTAACGACCGGCGTGTTGTTCTTGCTTTCCCTGTTCCTTCTTCCGATCGCGTTGCTTATTCCGGCACCAGCGACTAGCGCCGCGCTGATTATCGTCGGCGTACTGATGGTTCAATCGGTTAAAGAAATCGACTTTACCGACCTGGTTATCGGAATTCCCGCATTCTTAACGATCACGATCATGGCATTCACTTATAATATCGCTAACGGAATTTCCTTCGGAATCGTTTCTTACGTGTTGCTTGCTTTCGTAGCTAGTCTTACGGGCGAGAAGAAACACAAGATTCACTGGCTCATGTGGGTCGTATTCGTCATCGTAATCGCACGTTACGTGTGGGTTGGCGGAGAATAATACGCGTTTATGAACCTAGCGGTTCATGGCATAAATCAACCCCGCTTCACTTCCGCTTAGACGGAGGTGGGGCGGGGTTTTAATTTTAAATAAGAAATAGGCCATTTAAGGGTCTGGAGACATATTGAAAATAATGACAATATTTGAAAATGAACGTATGTGCAAGCGAGGAATGGGTCGAATATACGCGTAAGTATGTCCAAATCCGAACATTAATATTTCGATGTTATGTAAGCGTTCGTCTTTGATTGACAGTTTACCCTTCTCTGCGGTACACTTAGAAACGTCAAAAGAGCATTTAGCTAGCCTGTTACGGGCAAGGCGCAATGCGCGTATAAGTCGGGAATCGGCCCGAACGTCTCTACCCGGAAACCCTAATTTCCGGACTACGCGGCAATCGTCAACGACAGTCATATGGAAGCGCGGACCGTCCAGGTTCGGGCTTTCTCTTGTCGCCGTTGCGTTCTGCTTATTCGTAGTAGAGAGCTTAAAGGCCGATTGGGGAATACTTACGGTATTCCCATCGGTCTTTTTTCGTTTTATCGGACGATTAGCAAGCATAAGTTGCACGAATTATTAATGAGAAGATGGCAACGCGTTGATCTTGACTGGAAGAAAACATTGCAGCTGGGGAAGGGTGGAATCATGTCGTCACTTGTCGGCGTCATCATGGGAAGCACGTCGGATTGGGAAACGATGAAGAAAGCGTGCGAGGTGCTCGAGGAGCTTGACATTCCATACGAGAAAAAAGTCGTCTCCGCTCATCGGACCCCGGATTTAATGTTCGAATATGCCGAATCCGCCGTTTCGCGCGGGTTAAAGGTTATTATAGCCGGTGCCGGCGGTGCCGCCCATCTTCCGGGCATGGTCGCAGCCAAAACCGTTCTGCCCGTCATCGGAGTGCCTGTTCAGTCGAAGGCCCTGAACGGGCTAGATTCGTTGCTGTCGATCGTGCAGATGCCCGGCGGAATTCCGGTAGCGACGGTAGCGATCGGGACCGCGGGCGCTACGAACGCGGGATTGCTGGCAGCGCAGATGATCGGTTCTTTCGATCCGGAAGTACAGGCCCGGGTAAACGCCCGTCGCGACCGGATTACGCAAGAAGTATTGGAAAACGGAGAATTGCCATCATGAGCTACGGGGATACAAACGGGAATATCAACGGAGATGCAATCGGGAATACAAACGGGAATACAAACGGAGAAAAATTAGTGAGTTTGTTCGGCGGAGAAGGCGCTGTATGCGATGCGTTCGGATGCGAGATCGTCGGCGTCGACGAGGGAGCGGCTAGTTCGCAGCCTCGAACGATCTTGCCTGGAGCGACCATCGGCGTGCTTGGCGGCGGGCAACTGGGACGGATGTTGGCGCATGCGGGCAACCGTCTCGGGTATCGGTTCGTCACGCTTGATCCGACTCCCAATAGTCCTTGCGGACAGACGGCTTCCCAGATCGTAGCGGCTTATGACGATCAAGAAGCGGCACGCGAGCTGGCGAAGCGCTCGGATATCATTACTTATGAATTCGAGAACGTCGATGCGGGAGTAGCGGCTATGTTGGAGAAGGAATCTTACGTACCGCAAGGCAGCGCGTTGTTGTATACGACCCAGCACCGTCTGCGCGAGAAACGCGCGGTCGAAGCGGCGGGCGTGAAGGTTGCTCCTTATGCCGAAATCGTCAGCTTGGAAAGCCTTCGCGAATCGGCCGCTTTGTTGGGCTTGCCAGCCGTGCTCAAAACCGCTACCGGCGGTTATGACGGCAAAGGGCAATGGGTATTGCGAGCCGAAGACGAATTAGAGCCGGCTTGGAACGAAGCAAGCCGAAGCGGTACGCAGCTCGTGCTTGAGAAATTTATCGTGTTCGACAAGGAAATTTCCGTGATCGCGGCCAGACGGCCTTCAGGCGAAGTGAAAACTTTCCCGCCCGCGGAAAACGTCCATGTTCATAATATATTGCACTTATCTATCGTTCCGGCACGTATCGACGATTCGGTGCGACGCGAGGCGGAGAAGTTGGCCGTATCGATAGCCGAGACGCTCGGCGTCGTCGGACTCATCGCGGTCGAGCTGTTCTTGACGGCCGACGGACAATTGTACGTCAACGAATTGGCGCCAAGGCCGCATAATTCGGGCCACTATACGATGGAAGCTTGCCGGACTTCCCAATTCGAGCAGCATGTGCGGGCCATTTGCGACTTGCCGCTCGGCGACACGGCTTTGCTATCGCCGGTCGTCATGGCCAATATCCTCGGCGAACACATGGAACCGCTGCTAGCTTGGATGGCGGATCATGATGCCGAAGCGGAGAGGCTGGGAGTTGAGCCGAAGGTTCATCTTTACGGCAAAGCCGAGGCGAAACATAAACGAAAAATGGGACACCTGAACGTGCTCGCCCCTAACGTGGAAGCGGCCCTGGAATGGATAACCCAATCGAATATATGGAGGGTCTAAACAACCATGTTAGAACGTTATAGCCGCCCCGAGATGAGGGCCATTTGGACGGAAGAAAACAAATTCAACGCTTGGCTGGAAGTCGAATTATGCGCATGCGAAGCCTGGGCAGAGTTAGGCCATATTCCTCATGAAGACACGGTGGAGCTTCGCAAGAACGCCAAATTCGACATCGATCGCATCAACGAAATCGAGCTCGAAACCCGCCATGACGTCATCGCCTTTACTCGCGCGGTATCCGAAAGCTTGGGCGCGGAACGCAAATGGGTTCATTACGGGCTGACATCGACCGACGTCGTGGATACGGCTATGGGTTATCTGTTATTGCAAGCTAACGCAATATTGAAGAAAGACATCGAGAACTTCATCTCGATTGTTCGCGATCAAGCGATTAAATACAAAGACACTCCGATGATGGGCCGTACGCACGGCGTTCATGCCGAGCCGACGACTTTCGGATTGAAACTGGCATTGTGGCACGAAGAAATGAAACGCAACTTAGAGCGGTTTGAGCGCGCTGCGGACGGCGTTCAATTCGGTAAAATGTCCGGCGCCGTCGGCACTTACGCGAATATCGATCCGGCTGTTGAAGAGTTCGTATGTCGGAAGCTGGGGATCAAGGCGGCACCGATCTCGACACAAACGCTGCAACGCGACCGCCATGCGGAATATATGGCGACTTTGGCGTTGATCGCGACTTCGATCGACAAGTTCGCGACGGAAATTCGCGGCTTGCAGAAGAGCGAATTCCGCGAAGTCGAAGAGCCGTTCGGCAAAGGCCAGAAGGGTTCGTCGGCAATGCCGCACAAGCGCAACCCGATCGGTTGCGAGAACATGAGCGGCTTGTCCCGCGTTATTCGCGGACATATGTTGACCGCGTACGAGAACGTTCCTCTGTGGCACGAACGCGATATCTCCCACTCCTCCGCGGAAAGAATTATTTTGCCGGACGCGACGATGCTTCTGAACTATATGCTTAACCGTTTCGGCAACATTGTGAAGAACTTGACGGTATTCCCGGAAAATATGAAGCGCAATATGACTCGTACTTACAATGTGCCTTTCTCCGGCCGCGTTATGACGAAGTTGATCGACAAAGGCTTCAGCCGCGAGCAAGCTTACGATACGGTTCAACCGCGCGCGATGCAGGCGTGGGAAGAACAACGCGACTTCCGCGATATCGTGGAGTCGACGAAGGAAATGACGGATGTGTTGTCCGCCGAGGAAATCGCGGAATGCTTCGATCCGACATGGCATCTTAAGCACGTCGGTACGATTTTCGAACGTTTGGGATTGAAATAAGGTAAACGGCGGCGGTGAATCGCCCCAAGGAGGCAGACATGACTACCCAAGCTTTGGCTACGGCCGAAGGGCTCGTTAACGCCCCCCTTATTCATAAGGGCAAAGTCCGGGAGCTGTACGATCTCGGAGAACATCTATTAATCGTAGTAACGGACCGGATCTCGGCATTCGATTACGTGCTGGATCCTCCGGTTCCAGGCAAAGGCAGCGTGTTGAACGGCTTGAGCGCTTACTGGTTCGAACAAACGGCGGCGATTCAGCCCAATCATGTCGTTCACACTGACGTAGCGTTGCTGGGAGATCTCGTTAGCGAGCCGGACAAGCTTGCTGGTAGAATCATGGTTAGTCGCAAAGCGAAAAGGATCGATATCGAGTGCGTCGTGCGCGGCTACATTACGGGCGGCGGATGGCGGCAATATCAAGCGAACGGCGAAGTTAACGGCATTAAGCTACCGGAGGGTTTGCATAAGAACTCTAAGCTGGAGCAGCCGATCTTCACCCCGGCGGGCAAGAACGATGTCGGACATGACGAGGACATTCCTTTCGAGGAGATGGCGCGTCGAGTGGGTACGGAGTTAGCCGAAGGTTTGCGGGATCGCAGCCTGAAGCTTTACGAGTTCGGCCGAGACTATTGCGCCAAGCGGGGCATTATCCTTGCGGATTGCAAGTTCGAGTTCGGATTGATCGACGGCGAAATCATTCTTATCGATGAATTGTTTACCCCGGACTCCTCGCGTTTCTGGGCGGAGGAAAATTACAAGCTCGACGTCGAGATCGACAGCATGGACAAAGAGCCGGTTCGAGCCTACTTGTCGGGATCGGATTGGGACAAGAACAGTCCTCCTCCCCCTTTGCCGAATTCGGTAGTAGAAGCGACTACGTCGAGATATCAGGATATTGCTCGCAGGTTAATGAAGTAAGGAATAGCGGACCGGGCAAAGTTGGCTCGGGGCACGAAATAGCGGTGAAAACCACCGCTATAGTGCCGAAAGTCGGGCCGGGGCACGGAATAGCAGTGAAAACCACCGCTATTGTGCCGAAAGTCGGGCCGGGGCAAGGAATAGCGGTGAAAACCACCGCTATTGTGCCGAAAGTCGGGCCGGGGCACGAAATAGCGGTGAAAAACACCGCTATAGTGCCGAAAGTCGGGCCGGGGCACGAAATAGCGGTGAAAACCACCACTATTTTGCACGAAGTGGGCCTCGGGAAGCCAACTAAGCCAAACTAAACCAACTTTATCGCGCTACATTTTCAAGTCGCACATCTACCAACTAACCAACTAATCAAATCCATACCCCATATCAGGAGGAACTCCAATGAAAGCAAAGGTTTACGTAACGATTAAGCAGAACGTGCTCGACCCGCAAGGGAACGCGGTGCAAGGCGCGCTGCATACGCTTGGCTTCAACGAAGTCGGCAAAGTGAGAATCGGTAAATACCTGGAATTGGAACTGGATACGAACGACCGCGCGCAAGCGGAGGAAAAGCTCAAAGTGATGTGCGAGAAGCTACTGGCGAACACGGTTGTCGAAGACTATCGTTTCGAATTGGAGGGCTGAGGCGCTCATGAAATTCGCTGTCCTCGTATTCCCGGGCTCCAACTGCGATATTGACTGTTATAAAGCCGTAGAAGACACGGTAGGCCAATCCGTCGATTACGTTTTCCACACGGCCACCGACCTGTCCGCATACGACGCGATTCTCGTACCGGGCGGTTTCTCCTACGGAGATTACCTGCGCTGCGGCGCGATCGCGCAATTCGCTCCCGTTATGGCGGAAGTTCACAAAGCGGCCGAAGCCGGCAAGTTCATCCTCGGAATCTGCAACGGATTCCAAATTCTTACGGAGTCGGGGCTTCTCCCGGGCGCGCTTATCCGCAACAACTCGCTTAAGTTCCGCTGCCACCAAGTAGAGCTGGTCGTAGAGAACACTAACACATCTTTTACGAATGCGTACAAGCAAGGCGACGTTATCGATATTCCGATCGCCCACGGCGAAGGCAACTATTTCGTAGACGACGAAACATTGGCTAAGCTGAAAGCGAACAACCAAATCGTTTTCCGCTATGCGGGCGACAATCCGAACGGCTCCGTAGACAATATTGCCGGCGTGTGCAACGAAGCGGGGAACGTAGTCGGCATGATGCCGCATCCGGAGCGCGCGGTGAAAGATATCCTCGGTTCCGCAGACGGAGTGAAGATGTTTACGTCAGTACTAAACGCTTTTTTGACGCAGGCAAAATCCGGCGCGGCTAGCAGCGCTCGGGCCAACTAAGGAGGGAACGTAATGGCGCAGCAAGTATCCGCTAAGGAACCAACTGTCGAGCAAATCGCGGAACAGAAAATATATAAGCAATTCGGAGTATCGGACAAGGAATACGACCTTATTTGCGGCTTCATGGGACGTAAACCGAACTACACGGAAATCGGCGTATTCAGCGTAATGTGGTCCGAGCACTGCGCGTACAAAAACTCGAAACCCCTCTTAAAGAAATTCCCGATCACGGGACCTCGCGTATTGATGGGACCTGGCGAAGGCGCCGGAATCGTCGATATCGGCGATAATCAAGCGGTCGTGTTCAAGATCGAATCCCACAACCATCCGTCAGCGGTCGAGCCTTACCAAGGCGCGGCGACAGGCGTCGGCGGGATCATTCGCGATATTTTCTCGATGGGCGCTCGTCCTATCGCTTTGCTTAACTCCTTGCGTTTCGGACGTCTCGAGAACGATCGCGTTCGTTACCTGTTCGAGCACGTGGTCAGCGGGATCGCGGGCTACGGGAACTGTATCGGAATCCCGACGGTAGCCGGAGAAATCATGTTCGATGAAGCCTATGAAGGCAATCCGCTCGTAAACGCGATGTGCGTAGGTCTGATCGACCACGACAAAATCCAACGCGGCGTTGCCAAAGGAATCGGGAACCCGGTGTTCTACGTAGGTCCTGCAACCGGACGCGACGGAATCCACGGCGCGACTTTCGCATCCGAGGATTTATCCGCGGCATCCGAAGCGAAGCGTTCGGCCGTGCAAGTCGGCGATCCGTTCATGGAGAAGCTGGTTATGGAGGCTACTCTGGAGCTGATCGATTCCGGTATCGTACTCGGTATTCAAGATATGGGCGCGGCGGGATTGACTTGTTCGAGCGCGGAGATGGCGAGCAAAGCCGGTAATGGTATGGAGCTCTATCTGGATGAAGTTCCGCAGCGCGAAGAAGGCATGACGGCTTACGAGATGATGCTGTCCGAGTCGCAAGAGCGGATGTTGTTCGTCTGCGAACCACAACACGAGGCGCAAGCGAAAGGGATTTTCGAGCGTTGGGGACTGCATTGCGCGAAGGTCGGCAAAGTATCTGACGATGGTCGTCTGAAACTGTTCCACAAGGGCGAGCTAGTCGGCGATATGCCGGTTCACGCGCTTGTCGACGATTGCCCGATCTACGAGAAACCGTCGCAAGTTCCCGAGTACTATTTGAAAAACGGATCCATCGATACGAACCGCTACGAGCAAGTACTCGACCTGAACGCCGCGCTGAAAAAAGTGCTCGGTTCTCCGTCGCTTGCGAGCAAAGAGTGGGTTTATAATCAATACGATTATATGGTTCGCACCGAGACTGCGGTTCGCCCAGGTTCGGATGCTGCCGTCGTTACGATTCGCGGTACGCGCAAAGGTCTTGCGATGACGACGGACTGCAATGGCCGTTATGTGTATCTTGACCCGGAAGTCGGCGGGAAAATCGCGGTAGCGGAAGCTGGTCGTAATATCGTGTGTTCCGGCGCAGAGCCGCTCGCGATTACGGACAACCTGAACTTCGGCAGCCCGGAAAAGCCGGAAATTTTCTGGCAAATGGAGAAAGCGGTGGACGGCATGGCGGAAGCTTGCCGCGTGCTCGATACTCCGGTCATCGGCGGTAACGTATCGCTTTACAACGAGAATACGCGCGGCGCGATCTACCCGACGCCAGTGGTCGGCATGGTCGGTCTCGTACATGATACGGATCACATTACGACGCAAGAGTTTAAAGCCGAAGGGGACGTCATTTTCCTGCTTGGCGAGACGAAAGCGGAAATCGGCGGCAGCGAATTCCAATACGCGGTTCACGGCGTAACGGAAGGCCGCCCTCCGGAGCTTGATCTGGCTACGGAGCAGAAGCTGCATAAAACGGTGCTTAGCGTTATTCAGCAAGGTCTTGTCGCTTCGGCGCATGACTTGTCCGAGGGCGGGTTGGCAGCAGCTCTTGCGGAAGCGGGCTTCGGTCGCGGACTTGGCGCCAACGTCACGTTCGAATCGAATCTTCGTCCGGATATCGCGTTGTTCAGCGAATCGCAATCTCGTATCCTTCTTACGGCTAAGCCTGAACTTGCGGACAAACTTGTGGTCGCGATTACGCTTGCCGGAGTTCCGGTCGAACGTCTCGGTACGGTTGCGGGCGATCGTCTGAAAGTGAATATCGGAGGGCACGATGCGATCGACGCATCGATCGCCGAGCTTCGCCAGGTGTGGAAACAAGCGATTCCTAATCATATGGTCGGTAATCAAGCATGACACCAAGTGTTGCAAATGGGGGAACAGCAGTGACTCAGCTCTGGACCGGGGACTATTACAACGAGGGCAACGGCAGCAAAGACTCTATTTTCGACAAATTAAAGGAAGAGTGCGGCGTATTCGGGGTGTTCGGTCATCCCGATGCGGCCAATCTATCTTATTACGGTTTGCATGCGTTGCAGCACCGCGGCGAAGAAAGCTGCGGAATCTGCACTTCGAACGACGGCACGTTCCATTACCATCGGGGGATGGGGCTCGTCAAAGAAGTGTTCGACCGCGACATTTTAGAATCGTTAAAAGGTAGTCAAGCGATCGGCCATGTTCGTTACTCGACAGCCGGCGGAAGCGGACTGGGTAACGCGCAACCTCTCGTGTTCAAATATCGCGGAGGGGACTTGGCGGTATGCACGAACGGTAACTTGGTTAACGAGCCGGGCATTCGCAAAGAGTTAGAAGACTTAGGTTCGATCTTCCAGACGACAAGCGATACCGAGGTCATCGCCCATCTGATCGCCCGTTCTCCCAAAAATCTCGTGGAGGCGGTTAAGGACGCTTTCTCCCGCTTGATCGGGGGCTTTGCGTTCCTGATTCAGACGCAGGGTCAATTGATCGCGGCATGCGATTCCCACGGTCTTCGTCCGCTCGTCATGGGGCGCTTAGGCGATGCGTATATTTTCGCTTCCGAATCGTGCGCTTTGGAAACGATCGGAGCGGTCTACGTTCGGGACGTACAGCCGGGCGAACTGCTCGTGCTCGATCAGAACGGCTTGCGGGAAGATCGTTTTGCGCCGATGCAGCGCCGCGCGGTATGCGCGATGGAGTATATCTATTTCGCAAGGCCGGACAGCGACATCTACGGCGTGAACCTGCATTCCTCCCGTAAACGGATGGGGCAGCAGCTTGCGCAAGAGTCGTTCGTCGACGCGGATATCGTGACCGGCGTGCCGGATTCGAGTATTTCGGCTGCGATCGGTTATGCGGAGCAGACGGGTATTCCTTACGAGCTAGGTTTGATCAAAAATAAATATACCGGACGTACTTTTATCCAGCCCTCTCAAGAGCTTCGCGAGAAAGGCGTGAAAATGAAGCTGTCCGCCGTACGCAAAGTCGTCGAGGGCAAGCGGGTCGTCATGATCGACGACTCGATCGTTCGGGGCACGACTTCGCTGCGGATCGTAAACATGCTTCGCGAAGCAGGCGCCTTAGAGGTGCACGTGCGTATAACTTCGCCGCCATTCATGAATCCTTGTTACTATGGCATCGATACGCCGAACCCGGCGGACCTGATCGCTTCCAGCAAAACGGTGGAGGAAATTCGTCAGGCGATTAACGCCGACTCGCTTTATTTCTTAAGCGAGAAGGGCTTGATCGACTCCGTCGGCGGGCACGACGACGAGTATAATCGGGGTTTGTGCTTAGCTTGCTTCAACAACGACTATCCAACCCCCGTCGAGTTCGAAGACGCTAAGCTGACTTCCTGCAGCTGCGACTGACGGGTGAGGGGCCAGGCGAGCTTAATTGAACGAAAGTGGCTCGCGAGTATGAAATAAGGTCGCCGGGCGAGCTTAAATGAGCGAAAGTGGCTCGCGAGAATGAAATAAGGTCGCCGGGCGAGCTTAAATGAGCGAAAGTGGCTCGCGAGAATGAAATAAGGTCGCCGGGCTAGCTTAAATGAGCGAAAGTAGCTCGCGAGAATGAAATAAGGTCGCTAGGCGACCTTAAATGAGCGAAAGTGGCTCGCGAGAATGAAATAAGGTCGCTAGGCGAGCTTAAATGAGCGAAAGTGGCTCGCGAGAATGAAATAAGTTCGCCGGGCGAACTTAAATGAGTGAGAGTAGTGAGCGGGCGAGGAGAGTAAGCCCACCTTGCGTGCCTATAAGTTAAAGGGAGTGAAACCATTGTCCGAAGCGTACAAAGAAGCCGGAGTCGATATCGCAGCCGGCAACGAAGCGGTCGAACGGATGAAGAAACACGTCAAGAAGACGTTCCGTCCGGAAGTGTTAACGGGGCTCGGCGGATTCGGCGGGCTGTTCAGCCTGAACAAAGACAAGTACGAGGAGCCTGTTCTCGTCAGCGGCACGGACGGCGTCGGCACGAAGCTGAAGCTGGCGTTCGCGATGGACAAGCACGACACGATCGGGATCGACGCGGTAGCGATGTGCGTGAACGACGTTATCGTTACGGGCGCCGAGCCGCTTTTCTTCCTTGATTACTTGGCTTGCGACAGAGTCATTCCGGAGAAAATCGAAGCGATCGTTAAAGGCGTTGCTGATGGATGTCAGCAAGCCGGTTGCGCGTTGATCGGCGGCGAAACGGCGGAGATGCCGGGCATGTATTCCGAAGGCGAATACGATATCGCGGGTTTTACGGTCGGTATCGTGGATCGCAAGAAAGCGATCGACGGTTCGACGATTCAAGCCGGAGATGCGGTTATCGGACTAGCTTCCAGCGGCATTCATTCCAATGGGTTTTCGCTCGTTCGCAGATTGCTTCTGGAACAGAGCGGCTATTCTCTGACGGACAAGCCTGCTGAGTTAGAAGGTAAAACCCTCGGTGACGTACTCATCGAACCAACTCGTATCTACGTAAAACAAATTCTTAATTTGTTGGAAAACGTTACGATCAAAGGCATGGCGCACATTACGGGCGGCGGCTTCATCGAAAACATTCCGCGCGTTTTGCCGGAAGGCGTGAACGTGGATATCAACCGCGGCTCCTGGCCTGTGTTGCCGATCTTCGGTTTGATGCAGCAAGCGGGCAACATTACCGATCGCGACATGTATACGACTTTCAACATGGGCGTAGGCATGGTGCTTGTCGTTCCTGCTGAGCAAGCCGAGCATGCTTTGGAGGTAGCGAAAGCGCAAGGCGAGCAAGCGTATCGTATTGGTACGGTCACGTCCGGTTCCAAGATCGTTACGTTCGAAGGCGTTGAATTGCCATGATCGCAAGCAATGGAGGAGAAGGGAAGGCGATAAAGCCTTCCGCTCCGATTAAGATAGCGGTATTTGCTTCCGGCAGCGGGAGCAATTTTCAAGCGTTGGCCGAAGCGGTTCAAGCGGGAAAAATCAACGCGAAGATCGAGCTTGTCGTTTGCGACAAGCCATCCGCCTACGTGCTCGAACGCGCGCGCAGCTTCGAGGTCGAGACGTATACGTTTACTCCGAAGTCGTATCCTACGAGGGAAGCCTACGAGGAAGAGATCGTGGCTAATCTGCAAGAGCGCGGCATTGACCTCATCGTCATGGCAGGCTATATGAGACTTGTCACGAGCGTACTCGTCGAGCCCTACTATGGTCGAATGATTAACGTCCATCCGGCGTTGCTTCCGGCTTTTCCGGGGATCAACGGGATCGGGCAAGCGTTGGAATACGGGGCGAAAATAACGGGCGCAACCGTTCACTTCGTGGACGGGGGCACGGATACCGGGCCGATTATCGCCCAACAAGCGGTGGAAATACGGGATCAAGATACATTGGAAACGCTGGGTGCCCGAATTCAGCAAGCGGAGTATGAGCTGTTGCCCAAGGTAGTCGGCTGGATCGCGGAAGATCGGGTTAGGTTAAACGGACGCAAAGTAACGATAAACAACTGAACGGAGGATTCATTCGTGGCGATCAGAAGAGCGCTGGTCAGCGTCTCGGACAAAACCGGAATCGTGGAATTGTGCCGAGAGCTTGCACAGCAAGGCGTACAGGTAATATCGACAGGCGGAACGAAAACGTTGCTGGAGAAGGAAAACGTGCCGGTCATCGGCATTTCCGAGGTGACGGGATTTCCTGAAATTCTCGACGGACGCGTAAAAACGTTGCATCCGGCCGTTCATAGCGGATTGCTGGCGATTCGTGACGATGCCGAGCATATTAAAGCTATGGAAGAGTTGAATTTGGACTATATCGATCTCGTTGTCGTAAACTTGTATCCTTTCAAAGAAACGATCTCTAAACCGAACGTTTCTTATGAAGACGCGATCGAGAATATCGATATCGGCGGTCCGACGATGCTTCGCTCCGCGGCCAAAAACCACGCCTTCGTTACCGTTGTCGTGGATGCCGGCGATTATGCCCAAGTGCTGGAGGAAATCCGCGGCGGAGGAGATACGACTCTCGAAACGCGCAAGCGCCTGGCAGCCAAAGTATTCCGCCACACTTCCGCTTACGATGCGCTGATCTCCGATTATTTTGCCAAACAACTTGACGATCCGTTGCCTGATAGCCTTACGGTCACTTACGAGAAGGTGCAGGAGCTTCGCTACGGCGAGAATCCGCATCAGAAAGCCGCTTTCTATCGCAAGCCGTTGGCGACGTCCGGGAATATCACGTCCGCGGAGCAATTGCACGGCAAGGAATTGTCCTACAACAACATCAACGACGCGAACGCCGCTCTGGCGATCGTGAAGGAATTCAACGAGCCGGCCGTCGTGGCGGTTAAACATATGAACCCTTGCGGAGTTGGTATCGGTGCAAATATCGACGAGGCCTACGTGAAGGCTTACGAATCCGATCCGACTTCGATTTTCGGCGGCATCATCGCGGCTAACCGGACGATCGGAGCCGAGACGGCAACTCGCTTAGGCGAATTGTTCCTGGAAATTATCATTGCGCCGGAATTCACTCCGGAAGCATTGGAGATTTTGCAACGCAAGAAAAACATTCGTCTAATGCGTATCGGCGAGTTGCCTTCCGCCGCGGAGCGCAATTCGGAATGGTTGGTAACGAGCGTCGAAGGCGGAATGCTCGTGCAGCAAAGCGACGTACACAGCTTGAGCGACGGGGATATCACGGTCGTGTCGGATCGCAAGCCGACGGATGATGAGCTTAAGCAATTGCTGTTCGCTTGGAAAGTCGTCAAACACGTGAAGTCGAACGCGATTCTATTAGCTAGCGACAGCATGACGGTCGGCGTCGGCGCCGGTCAAATGAACCGCGTAGGCGCGGCTCGAATCGCGATCGAACAAGCGGGAGATAAAGCGAAGGGCGCGGTGCTTGCTTCCGATGCTTTCTTCCCGATGGGAGATACGGTCGAGCTTGCCGCTAAAGCGGGAATTACGGCGATTATTCAGCCGGGCGGCTCCATTAAAGACGCGGAATCGATCGCGGCGGCTAACGCCAACAACATTGCCATGGTCGTAACCGGCGTTCGCCATTTCAAACATTAATTGTAGAGTACTCTAATTTGTGCGCCACTGTGCACCAATTCGACCATCCCCATCATTAGGCGAAGATAAGGTACTCTCAGTGCTCTATCTCGGCTCGGGTGCTGCAATTGGTCGGGTTAGGGTACTCTGAGTGCTCTAACCTGTGAACCAACTCGCTCATTCCCATCATCCGCCGAAGATAATGTACTCTCAGTACTCTATCTCGACTCGGGTGCTGGCATGTAATGGGTTAAGGTACTCTAAGTACTCTATCTTGTGCGACAACTCGCTCATCCCAGCCTTTCGACGGAATAAGGTACGACGTAACGTTATTTCCTTAGATGGACAAACTATCGTGGGTCATAACGTTACAGGATAACGTTATTGTGAGGTTGAGGTTGTAAAAGTCGGCAATTGGAGATTAATAGCGTTACGAGGTAATGCTATTACTCACGAAAGTGTCGGGTCAGGTGTAAATTGCGTTATGCGATAACGTTATCGGGTTCAGTTATATAGGAATTATGTTGTATCGGAGGAGGAAGCGATAGTGAAAGTTCTAGTCATCGGACGGGGCGGGCGCGAGCATGCGATCATCTGGGCGCTGAAGAAAAGCGCGAGAATCGAACAAATCTATTGCGCGCCGGGGAATGCCGGAACAGCGGAACTGGCGGACAACGTCGATATCGGCGAGTTGGAGTTCGCGAGACTCGTGACGTTCGCGAAGGAGAAGGCGATCGATCTCGTCGTCGTAGGACCTGACGATCCTTTGGCGGCGGGAATCGTAGACGAATTCGAGGCGGCATCGATTCCGGTATACGGCCCCCGCAAGAACGCGGCGGAAATCGAAGGCAGCAAAATCTTCATGAAGGACCTGCTTCGCAAATACGACATACCGACTGCCAAATACGAAACGTTTACCGACTACGAGGCAGCTTCGGCATACTTGATGCAGCAGTCGTTGCCGATCGTTATTAAAGCGGACGGTCTGGCTGCTGGTAAAGGCGTGTCCGTATGCTTCACGCGCGAGGAAGCCGACAAAGCTCTACAAGAAACAATGGTGGACAAGTCGTTCGGAGCAGCCGGAGACAAAGTCGTCATCGAGGAATTCCTCGAAGGACAGGAAATGTCGATCTTGGCGTTCGTAGACGGGGAAACGGTACGCGCGATGTCGCCCGCGCAAGATCACAAGCAAGTGTTCGACAACGATAAGGGGCCGAACACGGGCGGCATGGGGACGTATTCTCCTCTGCCGCACATCGCGCAATCGATCATCGACGATTCGATCGAGAACATCATCAAGCCGACCGCTCGCGCGATGGTGTCTGAGGGTCGTCCCTTCCGCGGCGTATTGTTCGCGGGCCTCATGATTACCAAGGACGGCCCGAAAACGATCGAATTCAACGCTCGTTTCGGAGATCCGGAAACGCAAGTCGTGTTGCCGCGCCTGGAGACGGAATTGCTGGACATCTTCCTAGCGTCCATCGACGGTACTTTGAAGGATATCGACATCAAGTGGAGCGCCGAGGCGGCCGTTTGCGTCGTGCTCGCTTCCGGAGGATATCCCGGCTCGTATCCGAAAGGCTTCCCGATCGAAGGTTTGGACAATGTGAGCACGCCGGGAGCATTGGTATTCCATGCGGGGACCGCACTGAAAGACGGCCAAATCGTCACGAACGGCGGTCGCGTACTCGGCATCGTAGGCCGGGGAGCCGGAATCGCCGAAGCGCGAGCTAACGCTTACGCCGCCGCTGCCGGAATCTCGTTCGAAGGCAAGCAGAACCGTACGGACATTGCCGCCAAGGCGCTTGTCTAATTCTCTACAACATGTATAGCCGTCGAGATCGAAACCTTGCTAATCAAGGCGATCTCGACGGCTATTCTTTATAAAACAACGATTTTCGGTGAGAGATAATATAAGATACGGCGAAGATCGTGACGACGATGAGCAGAGCGATCTCGGCATGGGCTGAAACCCATCGAACGAAGCTTTCCATGGTTGTCATCTCCTCGTGAAGGAATCGCAGACTATGCGACGTACCTTCTAGAATAGGTCTAATCTTCCCTAAAAAGACGGAAAAGAAACAAACGCCTTTTTTCCGAGCTATCGGTTGACAGATTTCGATGATGGTGTTAAATTTAATTCATACTAATTACATCGGAATTAAAGGAAATGAGGGGTTGCAGATGGAAAAACAGATTACGATTCGTCATGAAGAGCTTAACTTAACGGCTACGATACATTACCCGGTCAAGGACGGAGGCTGCTCGGAGAAAAAAATGCCTCTCGTCGTCATCTGCCACGGATTTATCGGCAGCCGTATCGGCGTAGATAGATTGTTCCTGCTTGCTAGCCGGGAATTGGCGCGAAGGGGGTTTCTCGTTATTCGCTTCGATTATGCGGGCTGCGGAGAAAGCGAAGGGGTATACGGGGAGCATGGGATCGACTCCATGATCGCCCAGACGCGCTCGGTACTCGATTACGGTCTCAGCTTGGATTGCGTGGATCCGCTGCGCGTAACTTTGCTTGGACACAGTCTCGGGGGAGCAGTCGCGCTGTTGACCGGAACGAAGGATCGCCGGGTGAAGTCGCTTGCCCTATGGTCGCCGGTTGCGCATCCGTTCAATGATATCTTAAAAATCGTCGGCCGCGGCGCGTATGACGAGACCGTGAAGAAGGGGTATTCGGACTATCAAGGGTATACGCTGAAGCCGGAGTTTTTCGAATCTCTGCAGCAGCATCAGCCCTTCCAAGAAGCGCCGAAATTTCACGGGGACGTATTTATCGCGCACGGGACATCGGACGATACGATTCCTACGGATTACAGCTTCTTGTTAGAGAAAACATTCTGGCTAAGGGGCGAAGGTCGCTGCGACAAGAATATTCTGTTCCAGGCCGACCACACGTATTCCAAAGGAGTCCATAAAGCAGAGTTGTACCGATCGACTTTGGATTGGCTGGCGACTCATGAGAAACGTCAGCAGGACTGGCAGCATTGGAGCATCTAATTCCGTCGTCCGTATCGAAAGGCGTTCCTGCCGAATCCCCTCGGCTCCGATGGCTCTAGATCCCGCAACGATTCCCATGTTAATATGGAAGAATAGAGTTGCGAGCCTGAGCTATCGATTCCGGGTGTGGCACCAAGCAGGAAAAAGGAAGTGACTCATGGAGCATGCGGGGAAAGGCTTCATTACGAGCATAGAGCGGTTTAAACCTCATACCTTTCAGGCCGAGTTAGGCGAAGGCTTGTTCATGTCCCATTCGCACGAGCACGATGAACTGACTCTGATCCTGGACGGGGAAGGGTACTACAGCTCCCAAGAGCAGAACATCAAAGTCTCGAAGGGGGATCTGATCCTGATTCCTTCGAAGCTTCATCACGGTTTCGTATGCACGAAGCCATGGCAAGGCATCTCGGTGCACTTCAGCTATGACAAAGTTCCCGCCTATAGTCAATATTTATTCCTGAACGCTTATCGGCAGCCGGTTCGGATCCGGAGTTCCCGCTTGAATGACGAGCATATGAGTTGGGCTGAATTGTGCCTTTCGCAGATGGAGAAGGAATGGAAGTCGGACGAGAAACGGGACGATTCGTACGATCTGATGAGGATAGCGTTCGAAACGATATTGTTGTTGTTCCACAGAAACACGGCGACACTGCAAGCCCCGACCGAAAAAACCAGCGATAGAGAAATCGTTCAAGAAGTGTTAAAAGAAATTCACCAGTGCTACAACACCCCTATTACGATCAACGAGATCGCTTCGCGTCATTTCTTGTCGGAGAGTATGTTGCGCAAAAAGTTTTCGGAGATTCTCGGCATATCGCCGAAACAATACATTATCAATCTACGCCTGGAAGAAGCCAAGAGGCTGTTGCAACAAACGAACAAGGCAATCGATTACATTTCCTCGGAGGTCGGATTTACTTCGTCCAGCCGATTCTACGATCTATTCGTCAAGTCCGTCGGAGTTACGCCGCTGGAGTGGCGCAAACAAAATCAACATGCGCATTAATCAAGCAAACAGGAATGAACGGTCGCCCTCGAGGCGGCCTTTTTGTTCGTGATTCCAGAATTTATAAGTTTCACGCTATGCATTTCTGAATCACCTCCGACATAAAAGTTCCTTCGCATTCCGAGGACGGCGATAACCGTTTATGCTTGGCCATCCAAAGACCGCGATAAACGTCCATGTTCGTTTTCGACCGTCGAAATCGCTCTTGGATCGCTTTGTTTTGCGAAGGGATTGAAGCGTTTTCATAATTGTTTGGCGAGGCGTTGACTCTATAATTAAAGAGAAAGGAAGATAACGAGAATAAAAGGGGAGTGTATGAACAATGAGTCGAAAGAACGGCAAGTTGGGCAAAAGTTTACTGAGTTTGACTTCGGTCGTCGTGCTTACGGGCGGGTTGATCGGATGCGGAGGCAACGACAAAGCGCCGTCGGCGAGCGGCGAAGCGTCCAGCCCGTCAGGATCTTCGAATTCCGGCGAGACGGTGAATATCCAGTTTGCCGGTTGGGGCGATCCATCGGAGAAGGAAGTGTTCACGAAGCTGATCAAAGGCTTCGAAGAGAAAAATCCGACGATCAAAGTCAAGTACATGCATATTCCGGCCGATTATGCCGGTAAGATGAACACCATTCTGGCCGGAGGCGACGCGCCTGACGTGTTCTATGTCCCGGACGGCGACTTCGGACGTTGGGTCAGCCAAGGATTGCTGCTTCCGATCGACGATTACGTAAGCGCCAGCTCCATCGACACGGCCGACATGTGGGATTCCGGGCTCGTACGCTATCGCTACGACGGGGCGTCTAACGGGCAAGGAAAGCTGTACGCGTTGCCGAAAGACATCGGACCAACCGTTCTCTATTACAATAAAGATATTTTTAACGCAATGAACGTGCCTTTCCCAAGCGCGGATACGCCGATGACGTTCGAGCAATTGCTGGATACGGCGAAAAAATTGACGGTAGAGGAGAACGGCAAGGTCAAGCAGTATGGGATGGGGCCGATCTGGTGGGAAGGCTTCGTGCTGGGTAACGGCGGTAAATTCCTGAGCGATAACAAGCAGGAGTTTCTGGGTAACGGCAAAGAAGCGGCGGACGCCCTGCAATTCGCTGCCGACCTCTCCAACGTTCACAAAGTCGTACCGAACGCGGCCGCGCTGAAGGACATGAACGACGGCCAAATGTTTAAGACGGGCAAGCTGGCCATGATGATTACCGGCCGTTGGATGGTTCCCGAATTCCGCAAGCTGAGCTTCGATTGGGACGTGGCGCCGTTGCCGGTGAACCAATGGGCGGGCTGGAGCGGCTCGGTGGGTCTAGGAATCTACAGCAAAACGAAGCAAGCGGACGCGGCTTACAAGCTCGTGGAATATTTGGGCGGACCGGAAGGACAGAAGGAACAAGCGTTGATGGGCTTCTCGATTCCGAGCTTCAAATCGATGGCGAACACGGACGTCTTCCTGCAACCTGGACAAAAGCCCGAGCATGCTAGCGTGTTCATTAAAGCGGTCGAGAGCGAAGTGCCGGGGCCATGGACGAATTTGCCGAACGCCAAGTGGTTCGACCTGCTGACGCAAGGGCTTGCGCCTATGTGGGAGGGCAAGAAGACGGCGGTCGACGTGTTGAACGAGCTTAAGCCGAAGATCGATCAGGCGATCAAGGAAGGCAACCCGGCCGTATTTAAGTAATAGAGGTAGTTCAAAAACCTGACTTTTTGAACTTTTAATAATAGAGGGAAACTTTAAGTAATAGAGGCAGTATAGAATCGTTTCGGTAGAAGGGACGGGCGCGTTACGCGTCTCTCCCTTCTTGTCGACTCTGGTTATGGAGGACAATCATGAAACGCAAGGAATACCTGTGGGCCTATTTATTCGTCTCCGCGCCGATCGTGGGCTTTCTGCTGTTTGCTTTTATTCCGCTCAGTTATTCGGTTTACGTCAGCTTTACGGAATACAGCGGGTATCAACCGCCGGTATTTAACGGAACGGACAATTACGCGAAGCTTATGAACGACGAACTGTTCTGGAAAACGATGTACAACACTTTCTACGCCGCGCTTGGCATACCGATCGGCATGGCGGTGGCGCTAGGCATCGCTACGGCTTTGAATCAAAAAATTCGCGGCATCGGCTTGTTCCGAACGTTGTTTTTTCTTCCGACGATCAGTTCGGTCATCGCGCTGACGTTGCTATGGAAATGGATCTTCAACGATAGCTACGGTTTGCTTAATTACTTGCTGGAATTCGTCGGCATACAAGGTCCGGCTTGGCTTAGCAGCGAACGCTGGGCAATGCCGGCGATGATCATTCAAGGCGTCTGGGCTACTCTCGGAATTAACATGATCCTGTATCTGGCCGCGCTTCAGGGTGTTCCGAAGAGTCTTCACGAATCCGCGGAGATCGACGGGGCTAATCGTTTTCAACGATTTTTCCGAATTACGGTGCCTTGCATTTCGCCGACGACGCTATATATTCTGATCACCTCCACCATAGCGGCTCTGCAGGACTTTCCGCGGTTCCAAATCATGACGGAGGGAGGGCCGAACTACTCGACGACGACGATCGTGTACTACTTGTTCCAGAATGCTTTCCGCTATATGAGCATGGGGTACGCGTCGGCAATCGCTTGGATGTTGGGCTTGCTGATTCTGGTCATCACGCTGCTGAACTTCTGGTTGTCCAGGCGCTGGGTGCACTACGAATAGGGGGAGAAGAACGAATGTCGAATACCGCAACCGCAACGGGCGCGTGGCAACAAAAGAAAAAAGCGGGCGAATACGTTAGCAAAACCCTCGCGTACCTTTTCCTTCTGACGGGATCGCTAGTGATGGCCATTCCTTTTCTGTGGATGCTCTCGACTTCCCTGAAGGAACAAGGGCTCGAATTCGAAATGCCGCCCAAATGGATACCCGAAAGCTTCGAATGGAGCAATTACGTTTTCGTATTGACGGAGGCCAACGTCTGGCACGGTTATTTGAATACGATGCTGGTCATCACTCTGCCTTGCCTGGTCGGTTTGTTCATGAACTCTCTGGCGGCGTATGCGTTCGCAAGGATGAATTTTCCCGCGAAAAACGCGCTGTTCGTCATGCTGCTGGCCACGATGATGATTCCGGGTATCGTGACAATGATTCCGACTTTTATCTTGTTCAAAAATATCGGGTGGGTGGATAGCTGGCTTCCGTTGATAATACCGGGAATGTTCGGAGCCGCCCCCGGAGTGTTCCTGCTTAGGCAATTTTTCATGACGATTCCGAAGGAATTGGAGGATGCCGCCAAGGTGGACGGGCTAAATCCGTTCCAAACGTTCATCCGCATCATGCTGCCTCTATCCAAACCGGCCGTCATTACGCAAGGTTTGCTCGGATTTCTGGCGGGTTACAACGATTTTCTGAATCCGCTCATCTATATCAATTCTCCGGAGAAGTTTACGCTTCAGCTCGTGTTGGCGTCGTTTCAGGGCGAGTACACTTCGCAATGGACGTATATTATGGCCGGCTCCGTGCTGGCGCTGATCCCAACGCTATTATTGTTCTTTTTCGCGCAAAAGCATTTCGTCGAAGGAATCACCATGACGGGAATCAAGGGATAGGCCTATTCCATCCGACGACAGCCCTCCCGTTACATCCAAGAAGGAGAGAATATACTTATGACCGCAACGTTCCGCAATCCGATCGTCCACAAAGCAGCCGACCCTTGGATGCTGAAGCATAGCGACGGCTATTACTATTTTATGTCCACCCAGCTCGGATGCTTGGAGCTAACCAAATCCGCCTCCATTACCGGCGTAGCGAACGGCGAGAAGAAGGTGATCTGGACCCCGGAAGCGGGCGGTCCTTACAGCTACAATCTGTGGGCTCCCGAGATTCATAGATTGGAAGGCAAATGGTACGTCTACTTTACCGCCAACGATGGCGGAGGCGACGAAACCCGTAGGATATGCGTGCTCGAAAACAGAGAAGAAGATCCGACGATAGGCGATTGGACATGGAAAGGGATTCTACCGACCGCCGTTCCCGGTTTGGACGGCACCGTCATGGTATTGCACGATCGTCTTTATTTTCTTTATGCAGGTTATGGTCATTTTCCCGACTACGGTTCGGCCATCTACATCGTACGCATGACGAATCCTTGGACGTTGGAGTCGGACAATGTGTTGCTGACGGCCCCTACGCTCGATTGGGAAAAGCAAGGCGGCATGGCGATTAACGAAGGTCCGGTCATTTTGCGGAGGAACGGATTCGTGTTTCTTGTTTATTCGGCTAGCACGACATGGTCCGAAGACTATTCGCTCGGCATGCTGACGATGGGCGAAAATTCGGATCCGATGGAAGCTGCCTCTTGGGAGAAATCTTCAAAGCCCGTATTCAGCAAATCCATAGTAAACGAAGTATATGCCACGGGTCACAACAGCTTTACCGTTTCTCCGGACGGAGAGGAGGATTGGATCGTGTTCCATGCTCTTCCTTTTCCCGGCGCCGAGCTCGGCCTTCGCAACACGAGGGTTCAGAAATTCGGCTGGCGCCCGGACGGCAGACCGGATTTCGGAGTTCCTGTCGAAGACGCGCGGGATATTGCCGTGCCTTCGGGAGAATGATCTCATCGCGAGGAATACGGAATGAGAGTTTCGTAGGAGAGCAACTTATGAGAGTTTAGTTTGAGAGTTTCTTAACGTTCGTAGATTGTCGATAAACGGAGGGAATGAAATGAGGAAAAGGCTAAGAACGTTGCTTCTGCTTACTTTCGCATTGACTTTGTTATCTTCGGCGATCATGATCGCCCCGGCTCAAGCGGCTACGACGGGATCGGTCGTATACAGTAATCCGGCGGAACCCGAGCCGTATTATACGAGAGCGGTCAAGCTGAGCAACGGGGATATTCTCGCAACCTTCACGCGTAAGTTCCCAGGCAATACGAACTGGGTCGGCATGCAGCCGTTTCCTTTCTACAGGAGCACCGATAACGGTTTGACCTGGTCTCTCTACAGCGAGATCGATCCGAACAGTTTTGGTTTGAATAGGGATCAACAAGGCATGACCACGCTTTACGTGCTGCCGCAGCAAGTCGGGGCTTTACCGGCGGGGACGTTGTTGTTCGCATCGACGGATTGGGATAACAACGCTCCGTACACGATCCATATTTGGAGAAGCTCGGATAACGGCGCGACTTGGCAGCTGCATAGCAACTTGGCCGCGCGGGGAACGGCTGGGACGAAGCGGACTTGGGAGCCCGAATTCGCGGTCACCGCCGACGGCAGGCTGATCTGCTACTATTCCGATGAACGGCAACCGGGCTATAATCAGGCGATCGCGCAGGAGATTTCCAGCGACGGCGGACTGACTTGGGGCAATTACAGCATCATTATCGGCGACAATACGAATTGGGATTGGCGGCCGGGAATGCCCAGAGTCGTCCGTTCCAAGAACGGAACGTACTTCATGTTCTTCGAAATGCTGGGAGCGACTCCGAACTTCGCGGTCCGATTCAAAACTTCGACGGACGGCATCAACTGGGGCAGCCCTACGAATCTCGGGAACGTAGTCGGCACGGGAATCTACCGCGCGTCCCAGACTCCGGAAGTCGCTTTCGTCGACGACGGGAGCGCGAACGGCAGGTTCTACGTTCGCGGAATGACGGACGTCGTCTCTTCCGCCAATAAGATGTTCACTAGCGGCAATAACGGAGCTACGTGGACGCAAGTCGACGCGCCGCTGACGGTCAAGGGGAGCAATCAGAACACGCCTGCGGCCTGGAGCGGAACGCTTCTGCCTCTAGACCATTCGCTTCTGCTTGAACTCAACAGCGTCAAGGTAGGAAACCGGAACGAGATCAGGGCGAACGTCGCTCAGATGAATTTGGACTCCGCTCTCGCATCGGGCGCAACGTATAAGCTCATTAACCAAAACAACGGTCTCTTGCTGGATAACGCGGGCGGCGGCTCGCCTCCCGGAACGAAGGTCATTCAATGGGGAGATCTTAGCGCCGATACCCAATGGTGGCGGACGGATTATCGGAGCAACGGCTTCTTCAGGGTAATGAACGTGAACAATAATCTCGTCTTGGACGATCCTAACGGAGTTACGACACCGGGGACGAACGTCGTCTTGTGGACGGATAACTTCCTGGATACGCAACGATGGAAGTTCGCCTACAGAGGCAACGGTTATTACACGAGCATGAACGAACATAGCGGCTTGATGTTGGACAATGCCGGCGGGGGCGCGCTGCCCGGAACGAAAGTCATACAGTGGACGGCGAACGGTCTCGATACGCAGAATTGGAAGACGACGCGCGTCGACGTCGAAATTCCGGTGAATCAATTCGAAAGCTACAACATTCAAGGCAGCTTTATTCGCTTTAACGGCGGGCGGGGCAAACTCGACGGAGCCCAGTACGCCGCCGATTCCCAATGGAGAATCGTTCCCGGGCTGGCTAACGCGTCCGCGGTATCGATCGAATCGGTAACCGTCCCCGGCTATTATTTGAGACACCGGGACGGGAAAGTATGGCTGGAAGCGAACGACAATTCGACGTTGTTCAAGAACGACGCGACTTGGCACATTCGTTCCGGTTTCTCGAACGGTTGGGCGACATCCTTCGAGTCCTACAACATTTCCGGAGCCTTCATGAGGCACAGAGCCGGCTTGTTGGAAATTTCGTCGATCTCGAATGCTTTGGATCAGGCGGATGCGACGTTTTTCGTGAAATAAGGAGAAGAACGCTAGGTTATGAGAAACGGGAAGAGCCGGCTTGCGCCGCTCCTCCCGTTTTTTTTGTTTGCTACGCGCAGAGCAGAGTAGGCAAGTATAAGTCGCAAGAAGGAGAGGAACGGAATACGGTTAGGGGTGAAGGGAGTCGATGGGATGAGTTCATTGTATCCGATCTACGTCAATTACCCGATCGTTCCGAAACCGAGATTCGGAGGCGAGCTTCCGCGGCATACCCCCCTCTATGACGCCATCAACGGCAATCGATCCAGCTATGCGGAGCAGTTGCGTTCATTCGTTAAGCTGCGCGGACAGTTCGCGAGCATCGGCTTAGATCAGGACGTATTGAATCCGCAGCAGCCTTCCTGGCGCAACGAATGGTTTAGCGGCCTGGATGCGATCTCGTTATACGGTTTGTTGGCGACAACCGATCCGGCGCGATATTACGAGATCGGTTCGGGGTATTCGACCAAGTTCGCGAAGCGGGCGGCCGTCGATCACGGGTTGCGAACTTCCATCGTCTCCATCGACCCGTTCCCGCGGGACGAAATCGATGAATTGTGCGACGACGTGATCAGGAAGCCGTTGGAGAATACGGATATAAGCCTGTTCGAGGAACTAGAGGCGGGAGATATTTTGTTCGTGGACAGCAGCCATTACGTCTTTCAGAACTCCGACGCGAACATCGTGTTTTTGGAAATCATGCCTCGCCTGAAGCCGGGCGTACGGATTCATTTTCATGATATTTTCTTGCCGGACGACTATCCCGCATCTTGGTCCCACCGCTTCTACAACGAACAATACATGCTGGCTGCTTACTTGCTGGCTCAGGGCGCAAACCCGGCATTCCGCGTAACTTTTCCTAGTCATTTCATCTCCCAAGACGCGGAATTGCTGAGTATCTTGCAACCGATTGAAGAGGAGTTGCGTCCCGGAGGGATATCGATGAGCGGAGGTTCGTTCTGGCTAAGCAAAAATTGATCGCCGAGTCATTCGTTCGATAGCTCTCGGTAAATTTGGCGCAAGCGGAAGGAAACGGAAGAGAATGACGGGCAATTCGAAGATGGACACGTAAGTATGCGACCCGAATGCCGAATTTGTCGTAAATCGACGATTAAAGTCGTTCTAGGACGTTTTACAACCCTATAGGGAACAGGTACCATTAGACTCATCATGGTTCGTTCAAACGAACAACGCTTAATCCTTGCGGAAACGACAAGGAGCGGGGGATCCAACGGAACGCAAGCACATCCGAGTATCCGGGTGTCCGAACGTTCAAGGGGTGAATCATCAGGTTCCGTTATAGGAATCTGAAGTAGGGCGACTCTCTTGCCCGAATCCGGCAGCTAACCTCGTAAGCGCAATAGAGAGGTAACGAGTATCGTGTAGAGATGCGGTCGTTTAGCCGTTTCTTAGCTGTATTGCAGAAGCCACGAGAAGAATCCTCTTCGCGCAGGCTTCTTTTTTGTTGTCCTTTTTTAACCTCGAGAAAATTAGGGAAAGGAGATATTCCCATGAATAACTTGGAGATTCGAAGATTGACTTATATTTATATCGTTGCGGCGCTTACGTGCCAAATGAGCGTGGATTATCTCGTCATGGATTGGTCCGCCGGGGATTGGCGCGAGATAGGGACAAGACTGTCGGCAAGCGTAGTGACGGTCTTATCCGTATCGTTTACCTTTACCTCTTTTGCCATGTTGAAGATGGACAAACTCCGTCAATCGGAGGCGGCAGAGCGGGAGAAGCAAACGGAGGAGATCCGCACGACCGTAGATTTGATCAAGGACGGTTATTATGAAACGGACGAGGAAGGCAGGATTGTCTTCTTTAATGCGGCACTGTGCGAAATTCTGGGGGTAGCCCGGATAGATTTGCTTGGCAAGCCTTATACGAAGTTCATTCCTATAAATGGCTCGGAGTGGGAAGTGATCATGCCGGATGGAACGAAGAAGATCGTAGAGAATTCCATCGCGCGGATAAGGGCGATGGAAGACGAAGGTCCGGAAGGTTTCCGCGGGATCATCAGAAATAAACGGTTGCCTCTATAGTAGACGGGGTTGTCGAAATAAGGAAAATCGGCTCTTTTTCCCGAGGGGCTCGTATGGTTTAATGGAAGAGTACATATTTGATCGATCTTGCGAAGGGAGACTGAGCATGACGCAACGATTACGAATCGCGATGCAGCTTACGCTCGCGTCCGCGCTCGTTGGTTTAACCGCATGCGGCAACGGTTCGAAAGAGACGTCGAACCTGCCGGTCGAGACGGCGGCGCCGACGGCCAGCGCATCCGAGTCGGCTAGCGAAACCGCAACGGCGCCTACTGCGGCCTTCTTGGCTCCGTTAACGGGGTTGCCCGCGGAGAGCGAAGTATCGAACAGGCCGTTCGCGGTCATGATCAATAACCTTAAGCCCGCCCGGCCGCAATCGGGACTCACGCAGGCGGATATCGTATGGGAGCTGCTTGCGGAAGGAGGAATAACGCGTTTCGCAGCCGTGTTCCAAAGCAAGGAATTCACCGATCCGATCGGACCGATCCGAAGCATTCGTCCTTATTTCATCCAAGTAGGCGAATTTTATAGCGGGGTGCTCGTACACGCCGGAGCTAGCAACGATGCGTTCGCGATCCTTCAGCGACAGCATAAGGAAGACTTAGACGAAATCACGAACGCCGGCGCTTACTTCTATCGGGACAAGTCCCGCAAGGCTCCTCATAACGTTTATTCGACGTTGGAGCAGCTCCGGGCAGGCGCCGAGAAACGCAAATACAGCAATACGGCGACGATGCCGCTCCTGAGTTTTAACTCTGCGCCAACGCAGCTCGCGACGGCTGCGGCAGCGACTCAGATCGACATCAAGTTTATGTTGTCGGACTACAAAGTTTCTTATGCTTACGATAGCGTGAAAGCGGTCTATTCCCGTTCTATTAACGGCGAGCCCCACATCGACAAAAACAACGATCAGCAGTTGACCGCAACGAACCTGGTTGTACTCTCGGCCAAACACGATATCAAGGACGATGTCGGCCGGCTGGTCGTCGATCTGAACAGCGGCGGCAAAGCGATCTTGTTCCAGAACGGCAAGGCGATCCCGTGCGAGTGGGAGCGTAAGGAGGGAGACGTCATCCGTCTCGTGAAGGACGGACAAGAGCTGCCGTTCCTGCCGGGCGTAACCTACTATCATGTCGTACCGAATTCAACCGCGTTGGATCAGCACGTGACTTATCAATAAGCCGGCGATTCCACATCGGCAGACGAAGGGATTGTTCCGCGACCATGCGAATGGGATAGCGGAAATCCCTTTTTCCGTTTACGTACTTAATATCGATTAGAAACATTCACCGTTTTTCGACGGAAATATTCGCAAAAAACGGCAAAATTAGATGTATCCGAACGGAGTAGCAATGCCATTTATGGGTCAAACTTAAAAAAAGTGTCACAAGTGCCGTTTGGGGGACTATACAAAGCCTGTACGCCCTGTGATAAAATAAATAAGTTAACGCCATGTAATCGGGACGTTATCGGATTGTAAATTTATAAGCCATATACATGGGAAAGAAGGGCTATCCGTGTTTCGGAAGAAAAAAGATATCTTTTTTATGACGTTGGAGGAAATGGCGGACATCATCTATGAAACGGTTGACCGTTTCGCCACGGCCGTCAACGGGGATTTACCGGATGTAGCTTCGTTCGCCAAGGAAATGAAGGAATTCGAACACAAAGGCGATAAGTACACCCATGTTATTCTGACCGAACTGAACAAGACGTTCATCACGCCGATCGAACGGGAAGATATTATGGAATTGATTAAGAAGCTGGATGACGTTCTTGACGGGATCGAAGCTTGCGCATCACGGTTCGAGATGTATCAAATCACGAAGGCCGATCCGTTCATTCGCAAGTTCGGCGAATGCTTGCTGCGCAGCGCTCAAGAAATCAAATCGGCGATTTATTTGTTGACCCAGAAGAAACTGCTTGCCATGCAGCCGCATTGCGTAAAGATCAATGAGCTGGAGAACGAGGGAGACGATTTGATGCGCCAAGGCATTAAACACCTGTTCTTAAACGTGAAGGATCCGATCGAGCTCATTAAACATAAAGAAATTTACGAGCGATTGGAAGAAACGACCGACTCGTGCGAAGATGTTGCGAATACGCTGCAATCCATAATTATGCGCAATTCTTAATCGGCGCAAGCGGGGACTGAACAGAATACAATGGATTACACAATGTGGCTAGTTGTCGTTATCGTTACGCTTGCTCTAGGATTTGACTTCATTAACGGATTTCACGACACGGCGAATGCCATCGCGACATCCGTTTCGACGCGTGCCCTCACTCCTCGGCGGGCCATTATTCTGGCTTCATCGATGAATTTGATCGGAGCGCTCATGTTTACCGGGGTCGCCAAGACGATCGGGGGCAAGATTACGGATCCCTTCAAGCTGGAGCATGGCTTGACCGTCGTCATTGCGACGTTGATCGCGGCGATCGTGTGGAACTTGATCACCTGGTGGTTCGGAATTCCCTCGTCCTCTTCGCATGCGATTATCGGCGCGCTGGCCGGAGCCGCAATCGCGTCGGAAGGTTGGTCGGGAATCAACTATTCGGGGTTTTCCACGATCCTTAAATGGCTTATTCTATCTCCGATAATAGCGTTCGCGCTCGGATTCTGTCTTATGTTCATCCTTAAGTATATTTTCGCGAAATCCAGTCCTCACCAGGTCAATAAAGTATTCCGGTACGGACAGGTGGTCACGGCGGCATTCCAGTCGTTCACCCACGGGACGAACGACGCGCAGAAAGCGATGGGAATCATCACGATGGCGCTCGTCGCGGCTAACATTCAAGACACTTTGGATATCCCGCTGTGGGTTAAATTATCGGCAGCGATCGCAATGGCTCTTGGAACGTCGGTCGGCGGATGGAAAATCATCAAGACGATGGGGACGAAAATATTCAAGATTCAGCCGATTAACGGATTTACAGCTGATTTCGCATCTGCTACCGTTATTTTATCGGCCACTTTGGCGCATTTTCCCGTCAGTACGACGCATGCGATTACATCATCGATTCTAGGCGTCGGATCGGCGAAGAAATTTTCGGACGTGAAATGGAATATGGCAGGACGGATCGTGATGACTTGGGTGATAACGATTCCGGTCGTCGGAGTTTTGGCTATGCTCGTCTATTACGTTCTCAGTTTGTTCCTCCACTAATTTTGTAAAAGGTAAGAAGAATACCGTCATTTCTATTTTCTCTATTTGGTCTGGAGGACTCCCATGCTTGCATACACGGATCAGGCGAAATCGAGCGTCGAATTATTGCGGGAATTCACGGAGGGCAAACCCGATTCGAAGGGGAGGAAGCTTGTCTTCTCCGGAGTCGGGAACCGAGACGTCTACAATATATGCGCACCGTTCCCGGATCAAGGGGAACCGGTCATAGCCGGCCGGGTGGAAGATCGGGATAGGGAATCATCCGAAGTGATGTTTTTCGTCGAGCGCGACGGGGAATGGGTGCCTCGGAACGGCGCTCCGGTATTCGCTTTGCAGGATCCGTTCGTTACCTTTATCGGCGATGAGCTGGTATTCGGAGGCGTCGAGGTTTATTTCGACGGGGATGATCCGCATTACGTCACGTCTTGGCGCACCGTATTTTACCGAGGGCATTCGATCAACGAGTTGGAGCCCTTCGCCAAAGGTCCGATCACGATGAAGGATATTCGGCTGATCGAACTCGAGAATGGCCGGATCGGCGTATTTACTCGGCCTATGATGGTCGATGGAGCCCGTGCCCTGATCGGGTACGCGGAGATTGCGCAACTGGAAGAGCTCACGGAGGAAGCGATCTCCGGCGCTCACCTGTTGCGTCAACAGTTTCTGCCCGAGGAATGGGGCGGAGCGAACGAAGCCCATTTGTTATCGAATGGGATCATCGGAGTTCTGGGCCATATCGCCAGGATGGAAGATAACAACGTCAGGCATTATTATCCGATGGTGTTTGCCTTCAATCCCATCGATAAAGAATACACGTCGATTAAGTTGATTGCCACGCGAAGCATGTTCCCCGACGGACCGGCTAAGCGCCCGGATCTGGTCGACGTCATCTTCAGCGGTGGACTTATTCGCCACGCGGACGGAACGGCATCTCTCTACACGGGAGTCAGCGATGCGGAGGCTCACGTCATCGACATTCAGGATCCGTTCCTGGAATACGAGAGCTGAAATAAAGAAGAGGCGTTTCCTTGGGAAAGGAATAGCCTCTTTTACATTTGAGAAAGCACGTAGCTTAACGTTTCTTGGCCGATCGCCTGCTCCGCCTCTTTCTGCTCGTAGAACGCTTGACCGGACGACGCCTGCGCTTGGTTTTCGTTTTGGTGTCGGATGATTTTTTGCCCTTGTTGCCCATGAATAATTTGATCATCGGAGCGACTTGTTGCATCGTCGACACGAATTTCTGGACCTTGCCCATCGTGGCGAGGACGCCTTCGATGCCGCCCATGCGATCTACCATGGATTTCAGATCGCTAAGGTTAGAGAGGTTGAAGGGCAAACCGCCCTTTGTCGCTTTTGTTGCTTCAACCACTTGCACTTGCGGGGGGATCACGGTCGGATTTATGGCGGCCGGAGGACCGGAGAACGAGCTTTCGATTCCGGGGAACGGATCCTGTCCGAAGCCCGAGTTCCAGCTGTTCAGAGAGGACGAAAGCGGTTCGCTCATGGAGTCACACCCTTTTTTAGTAACAGTTTATGTCGTCGTTAACAATCGGGCATGGACGGATGCCCGGGTCCGGGACATTTTAACCCTGTAATGCGTGAATACGGTGATGCTTGAACTATTGGTAGGTACGCAGTACAATGGAACCAAAGTGGAATGACCTAGCGCGTCTCAGGAAAGGGAGCGAATTCATGCAATTAAAGAAGCTGAACGATAAATCCATAGATCAACTGTTCGAAGCGATTTTAACGTTGAAGAACGTCGAGGAATGTTACGTTTTCTTCGATGACTTGTGCACGGTGAACGAGATTCAGTCCTTGTCGCAAAGGCTGGAAGTCGCGCGAATGTTAGGGAAAAGCCATACATATAACCAGATCGAGACGGAGACGGGTGCCAGCACGGCAACGATATCCCGCGTGAAACGCTGCTTGAACTATGGCAACGACGGTTATAAGCTTGCGCTGGAGCGATTGGGTCGTTTCGGCAACGAGACCGATGCAAACAAATCTTGACACCTAGACTAGCGCTCAAGTCATAGGAACGAAGACAAACGCCAAGGGTGAGGAATATGAGGTTCTGGCAGTCTATTCGATTCAAGATCGTATTCGGCTTCTTGCTCATGATCGCACCCATGGTGCTCTTTCTTATCTACAACAACCTCTATGCGACGAATGTCGTTCGCGATCAGATCTCTCTGCATTACAACAAATTGATGGCTCAGCAAGTGCAGAACAATGATGCGATCCTCCAGGAAACGATGCGGTACTTGTACCGCATGGCGATGACGGATGCCGGCATCCAATCATTGCAAACGCTGTCACTCGCCGAGAACGATTCCGAATATACGATGGCCAAGGTGGAACTTGCGAATCGGTTCTTGAACGATACGGGCTATTACAATAAAGTCGATACCTTCTTCGTCTATTCCCGCAAGGATGACGATCTTTTCTTCTCCACGCAATACAGCTTTCACTTCGCGGAAGTGCAATCCGCGCTGCTGGATTACACCACCAAGCTCGCCTCCAAAGGCTTACCTCAAGAGAGTCAAAGGTGGGAGCAGTTCTCTATTCCCAACGATACGAACTATTTAATCAAAACCGTTAATTGGGGTTCCGACGACATCTATATCGGAGCGCTCGTGCAAGTCGATAGATTAAACGAAGAGGTAAGTAAATTCGACGTCGGGCCGGACGGGGCTACGTTCGTAGTGGATCACGACGGCAACGCGCTGACCAATTCCCCGTTGCCGGTCGTGCAAGAGAAGCTAGTACATAATGATATCGTGGAGATGACCAAGCAAGGGCGAACCTCGTGGAATAAGGATCATTTTCTGGTCATTTCCCACCCGTCGGCGATTTCGGACATTCATTATATGATCGTGATTCCGGAAAATTATATTTTGAAAAGCCTTCCTTTTTTTCAAAAAATGCTATCCGTATGGATTCCTCTAATCGTCGCGATCGTGCTAACCTTATACTTGGTATTCCTGCAGAGGGTCATGTTTAAGCCGTTGGTCGGGCTCGTACGCGGAATGCGCAAGCTCGGTCAAGGCCAATTCGACGTACGGATGCCGGTGAATACGGATAACAGCGAGTTCACCTTCATGTCGAGAACGTTTAACCTGATGGCCGAACAGATCGAAAGTCTGAAAATCGACGTCTACGAGGAGCAGATTCGGGTACAAAAAGCGGAATATAAGCATCTCCAGATTCAAATCAATCCTCATTTCTATATGAACAGCCTGAATATCATTTATAATCTAGCCGCGCTGAAGGACTTCAAATCGGTGCAAAAGCTAAGCTTGCACTTGGCCGACTATTTCCGCTTCTTGATGCTAGGTCATCGGACGGTTCTGCCGCTCGAAGATGAAATCAAACATATCGAGCACTATCTGGAAATTCAGAAGATTCGGTACCTTACGAAGATGGATTACGAGATTCAAGTCATTCCCGAACATCTGACCGTCCAATTATCGCCGCTCTTATTGCAACCTTTCGTCGAGAATTCGGTTATACACGGCTTCTATAAGAAGGTTCAAGACGGGCTGCCTTTCCGTATCGGGATTACGTCGAGCATCGATGAAGATGAACCGGAACGTTACATTCGGCTGAAAATAGAGGATAACGGTCCGGGGTTTCCCGAACCGTTCCTGGATGACTTGCGCAGCGGAGTCCATTTCGCGGAATCTGGCGACCACCACTTGGGCATCTGGAACATTCTTCGTCGGTTTAAAATGTTGTACGGAAACGAGGGCGGCATCACGTTCATGAACGGGGAGTCCGGCGGGGCTATCGTACAGGTGAGGCTCCCTATTCAACGTCCGAATACTTTCGAAGGTGAAGAGTACTCTACAGCAGGGTAAGGAGGATTATTATGGTTAGGATGCTCGTCGTCGACGATGAAATTTATGCGCTGAAGGGAATTACGCAAGGAATCGATTGGAGCGACTTGCCGATCGAAGACATATTGGAAGCAGAGGATGTTACCGAAGCGAAGCGGTTGCTCGAAGAGCAAAACGTTGATTTGGTTATTTCCGATATCGAGATGCCCGGATTGAACGGGCTGGAACTGCTGCGCTGGATTAGGGATCATCGGCCGCATACGTTGACGGTCTTCCTTACCGGACACGCAAGGTTCGATTACGCGCAGGAGGCGCTGCACAACGGCTGCTTCGATTATGTATTAAAGCCGGTCGATCATGATGCGCTCAAGGTAATCGTAGAACGAGCCATTGCCGAGATCGGGATGCGGAAAGAACGGCAGAAGATCGAAGAGACGGTCGATAACAATCGCAAGCAATGGACGAGTCAATTACCGATATTGGTTGAGCGGTTCTGGCAAGACGTTCTGGCCGGCCGGGTTCGGCTATCTCCTGATCGGTTGAATCGGCAGCTCGAATATTACGATATGCCGCTAACGGCCGACAGTCGGATTCTTCCGATCCTACTGAGTATCGAGCAGTGGAATGTCGAATTGGACGCGCGGGACGAAAGCATTATGGAATACGCTTTGCGCAAAGCGGCGGCGGAGATCATCTTGGGAGAATGGCCGGGGATGGCGCTTCAGGACCGCAATGAACTAAACATGGCTTTGCTGTATCTGAGAGAGGGCGCCGTAGTCAATCGTGCCGATCTTCTCAAGCGATGCGGCGAATACGTCCGGGCTTGCAACGATTATTTTCACTGCAGAGTATCGTGTTACGTGGGAGAGGCCGTGGGCATTAACGAGCTTGTCGATGCGTTCGAACGATTGCAGCAATTGGAGAGATCCAACGTATCCGCGCCGCAAACGGTGCTGGATTCATTAGCTAGCGGACAGGGAACGGCTAACCCTACGGGAATCTCGCTGCCTTCGTTCATAGATTGGGGGATGCTGCTGGATAATGGCGGATATGAAGAGCTCTGCGCCAGAATCCAAGAGACGCTGAATAACTGGCAAGCCGAATCCGCCAGCCGGGAATCGCTGGAGCTATTCCAATACGGGATTCTGCACATGCTGTACCAAGCCGCTTATCGCAAGGGCTGTTCGATCTACGACGTATTCACGGTAAATGAATTAACCGATGCCCAAGCCATCCGTTCGACGCAGCAGTTGGCGGCATGGGCTGGGAAAATGGTGTCGAAAATGGGCTTAGCGCTTGCCGAGCGCCAGCGCGACGCTTCAGCGGTCATAGCGAAGGTACAGTCGTATATATTAGACAATCTACATATGGAATTGACTCGGGATAACATCGCGAATTCCGTCTATCGCAATCCTGCCTATCTCTCTCGATTATTCCGCAAGGAGACCGGGTTCTCTTTATCCGACTACATTGCACAGTTGCGTATCGAGCGAGCTAAACGATTTCTTGTCGATACGAACGACAAGGTTAGCAACATCGCGGAAAGCGTTGGGTACGTGCATTTCTCCTATTTCGCCAAGCTTTTTAAGAAGATGACAAGTCTATCCCCCCAAGAATACCGCAAAAAAAATCAAACGTTGCATTAACGGCGAACAAGTTCCGTTGGGTTATTTTCCAAAAAAAATGAAAGTTCAAAAAGTCCGGTTTTCAGCACCGAGAAGGTTGGATGAAGCTTAGGGACTGAGGAACGGAGCGTAGGAAGAACCTACGTGAGTACCGAAAGGCCCGGCTGAATTCAAGATTCGATGTCGAGTACGCTACTAGATAGGCTTCGTGATCAAAACTGGACTTATTGAACATCCTCAAAATGTCACAATAGTGCTAAGTCGGTCACCGTAGTAGATAGATGACGGAAGCCATCCCTCTGTACAATAAGTGTACAAGAGATCAAGGATGGTGATGGAATGGAACCTGCTACGCAAGCGAATGCGAAGGCAACTACGCCTAAATTGCGTACCAAGCAAAATCAAGGCTACTGGAGAAGATTCGGAACGTTCTATATTATGATGGCGCCCGCGCTGATCGTACTGCTCATGAACAACTACCTTCCGATGATCGGATCGGCGATTGCCTTTAAGCAAATCGTATATTCGTCCAACAGTTTCATTCAAAGCTTCTTGGACAGCGAATGGGTCGGTTGGGAGAATTTCAATTATCTGTTCAGCACGACGGACTCCGCGACCATTACGAGAAACACATTAATGTACAATGCTGTATTTATTATCTTGAACTTGGTCATCGGCGTAACCTTGGCACTCCTCTTCAACGCGATGAGAAGCCGGCGGTTGGCTAAGTTCCACCAAACGACGATGTTTCTTCCTTATTTTCTATCGATGGTCGTCGTATCTTACTTGGTCTACTCTTTCCTGAATCCGGAGATCGGCATTATCAATAAGTTCGTTCTCCCTTGGTTCGGAGGAGAGCCGGTCGACTGGTACGCGGAATCGAAATGGTGGCCGTTTATCTTACCGATAATCAATACTTGGAAAGGAATCGGTTATTACGCGGTTATCTTCCTCGCGGCGATTATCGGAATCGATAACGAGTATTACGAAGCCGCAACTATCGACGGCGCCTCCAAGTGGCGTCAAATCTGGAGCATCACGATCCCTTTGATCCGACCGGTGATTATCATCTTAACGTTCCTGCAGATCGGCCGTATTTTCTACTCGGATTTCGGCTTGTTCTTCCAGGTCACCCGCAATTCCGGAATCCTGTACGACACGACGCTCGTTATCGACACTTACGTCTATAATTCTTTCATCGTAAGCGGCGATATCGGAATGTCTTCCGCGGCAGGATTATACCAAGCGGTTGTCGGGTTCGTGCTCGTTCTTGCGTCGAACTTGGTCATACGCAGAATTAGCAAAGATGATGCACTGTTCTAGGAGAGGAGGGGGCTATTATGGCAACGGTTACGGTAAAACGCAAAAGAGGCGTTAACGAAGTATCTAGCTTTTCCAATTTCATGATCAATGGTTTCTTCTGGATATACACTGCGCTTTGTATATTACCTCTCCTTCTCGTCATCGCGGTTTCGTTCTCCGATGAGAGACAGGTACTGGTCAACGGCTACAAGCTGTGGCCGGAAAAATTCAGCAACGGCGCTTATGACTTCCTGCTCAGCGATTGGGAAAGCATCGTACGATCCTATGGCGTATCCATCTTCGTCACGGTAGTCGGTACGATTATAGCGCTCGCCACGATGGCGTTATATGCTTATCCCATTTCGAGACCCGACTTTAAGCATCGTAAAACGTTTTCCTTTATCATGTTCTTCACCTTATTGTTTAACAGCGGGTTAGTTCCATACTATTTGATGTATACGCAAGGCTTTCACCTTCGAGACACGATATGGATTCTCATGATTCCTTACTTCGTGCAGCCGTTCTTCGTTCTCATCTTGCGGACCTTCTTCACCAACTCGGTACCGACGGCACTATTGGAATCGGCGAAGATCGACGGAGCGGGAGAATGGCGTATTTTCGGGCAAATCGTATTGCCTTTATCGCTTCCCGTGCTTGCAACCGTAGGGTTGTTCTGTACGCTCAATTATTGGAACGATTGGTTCCAGAGCTTACTCTTCATAAACCAAGAAAACTTGATCACCATCCAGTTCCGAATGTATCAGGCACTGCTCGACATTACCTTCTTAAGCGCCAATTCAACGGCTTACTCGGCCATTCTGGCTCAGAATCCGGATTTCCAATTGCCGACGGAGACGGTGACGATGGCCATGGCGGTCGTCGGAATCGGCCCCATCATCTTCGCTTATCCGTTCTTCCAGCGATTCTTTATTAAAGGATTGACTGTCGGAGCGGTTAAGGGCTAAGCAAGCCGAAGAGCATAGGCTCTTCGATCCCGAACGGCTCGATCCGGTTACCGGCCGGTTGAGTATACATTCGCAATTATCTGAAAAGGGAGGCAATACCGACATGTTCAAAGGGAAAAACAAGATTGGCAAAAGCTTCGCCGTAATTCTGGGAGCAAGCATGATCGTGTCCACGTTCTCGGCTGGCGCGGCAACGTCGACGCTGCCGGAATACAAGCTTTCGTTATACTACCCAGGCTCTCCTGCGAAGGACGAGGCTAAGGTAGAAGCCAAGATCAACGAGCATCTCAAAGGTAAAATCAATGCAACGATTGATCTTGTGCCGATCGACTGGGGACAATGGGACAGCAAGATGAACCTGTTGAAAGCAAGCCGCGAGCCGATGGATATTATCTTCACGGCGCAATGGAACGGCCACGCCAACGACGTAGCCAAGCAAGTATTCCTAGCGCTCGACGATCCTAAAGGTCCTAACGGCAACTTGATCGAGAAATACGGCAAGGATATCACGAAATCCCTGGACCCTGCCTTCTTGGCGGGTGCCAAAGTAAACGGCCATAACTATGGCATTCCTACGAATAAAGAATTAGCGGCGCAAGGCGGAGTCATCTACCGTAAAGATATCGCCGACAAACTCGGCTTGACCGCTAAGTTGAACGCAGTGAAGACGGTAGCCGATCTCGATCCGATCCTGGCAGAGGTCAAAGCTAAACAACCGGGCATGACTCCGCTGTTCTTACGCGACGGAGACAACTTCAACGCTCACTATTTCATCCAACACGACTTCCTTGGCGATACGACCATCGAAGGTTTGATCCGTAAAGACGGCACGAGCACGAAAGTCATCACGAGATTCGATGACAAGAAGTACATGGACCAATTGGCGCTTACTCGTTCCTTCTACAAGAAAAACTATATCAACAAAGATGCTGCAACGACGCAATTGTCCGGTCAAGACGCGCTCAAAAAAGGCAACGTGTTCATGATCACGGCATCCCTGAAGCCTGGAAAAGACGCAGAGACCGCAATCGCGGCAGGCTTGGCAGGCAAACTGAAACAAATCAACATGACTGAACGCACCGTATCGACCGGCGAAACCGCGGGTTCGATGTTGGGTATCTCTTCTACTTCCAAAGATCCTGCAAGGGCGATGATGTTCATCAACCTGTTGCACTCCGACAAATATCTGAACAACCTGCTTAACTTCGGTATTCAAGGCGAGCATTACTTGAGAACTTCCGGCGAGATCATCAAACCGGGTCCAAGCGCGGCTAACTACAACCCGGGCGCAACTTGGATGTTCGGTAACCAATTCCTGAACTACGTATGGGATACGGAAGCTTCGAACAAATGGGCTCAATTCAAAAACTTTAACAGAGGCGCGAAATTGTCGCCGGCACTGGGCTTTACGTTCGACGCTCAACCGGTTAAATCCCAAACGGCGTCGCTCGTTACCGTAAGAAAAACATATATCGCAGGTCTAGAAACAGGATCGATCGATCCGTCCAAAGCAGCCGAATTCAAGAAAAAAGAAGAAGCTAACGGACTGGCTAAAGTGCTTCAAGAGAAACAAAAACAACTTGACGCGTTCATCGCTTCGAAGAAATAAGAAAGTTGTGTGGATAACCGCCAAGCGCGAACGCGCGCTTGGCGGTTTTTCCTGTTCGAAGAGCCGTACGGCGTTGACATTGGCTTAACGTTTCGCTAGCATGAATAAGAAGGTGTAACCGATTGGAAAGAAAGGGGTTAGCTCTTTCATGAAACCGGGCTTGCTGGTAATTAGCCATGGATCGAGAGAAGCCGGATGGGTCGTTCTCGTCGAAGAAACGATTGAAGCGGCACGCATTCAATTGGGGGACACGATGGCGATAGAAGCCGGTTTCTTGGAATTGGTGGAAGGGCGACTCATTCAAGATGGAATAGATCGGCTTGAGGCGGCAGGCGTTACGCATTTGTTAGCATTGCCGTTATTCGTGTCTTCCGGCAGCACTCACGTAGACGAGATCGGTTGGGCGCTCGGGTCATATCCTGAACCTAAGACCGAGACCGATTTGGAGCCCTATCGGGTGCCATCGCTACAGCTAACTTACGGCCAACCGATGGATGGCTCTCCGGAGCTGATCGGCGTCGTCTTAGATAGATTAAAGGAAATGTCATTGGATCCTTCGCGCGAAAGCGTGCTTCTGGTTGGACACGGGAGCGAGGAAGCCGGCTTCCTCGAGGCTTGGGAGCGCGGGCTTGCCGCGATAGCGGAGAGGGTAGTCGAGATTGGCGGTTACAGTTCCTGTTCATACGCGCTTCTGTTGCCGAATCAGGTACATGAACGTATGGAAGAGCTTAAGCAAGAGAATTCGGGACGTGTCGTTCTGGTAATGGCTTTATTCCTGAGCGAGGGGTATTTCACGAACGTCGTCGTTCCCCGTCGGCTTGAGGGAACGGGAGTCGCGGAGGATGCTTATCGCTATGATGGACGCGCGTTGATGCCGCATCCGAACGTGGCGAACTGGATTGTTCGGCAAGCGCGAGAATGGATAGAAGGTTTGAGATTCGACAATGCAAGAGAGAATGTAAGAGATTGAACGAAAGATGAAGAGGGGATCCTTGGTGGACACGATTCGAGCCCGGTTAATCTATAACCCGACTTCCGGCCGGGAGGAAGTCAAACGTAAGCTGGGTGCGATTCTGCAACGCTTAGAGCGGGGAGGGGTCGAGACGTCTTGCCATGCTACCGAGAATAAGGGAGACGCGATCCAAGCCGCGTCGGATGCCGTGGAACGCGGATTCGACATGATCATCTCGGCAGGCGGAGACGGCACCTTGAACGAAGTGGTGAACGGCATGTCGGTCCATGAACGCAGGCCGGCTCTCGGAATTCTGCCGCTTGGAACGACGAATGATTTCGCGCGCGCGCATGGCATTCCTCGAAAGTGGGAGAATGCGTGCGATTTGCTGACCCGCAGGCATACGACTCCAGTCGACGTAGGGCAAGCGAACGACCGCTACTTCATCAACATTGCCGGCGGCGGTACGCTGACGGAGTTGACTTACGACATTCCAAGCAAGCTGAAGACGATGGTCGGACAGCTTGCTTATTATATGAAGGGATTGGAGAGCATCACGCGTCTTCACCCTACGCAAATGCGAATATCCGCGGAAGAGATCGGCGTATTGGACGAGGAATTCATGCTCTTCCTGATCGCGAACAGCAACTCCATCGGCGGGTTCGATCGCTTGGCTCCCAATGCAAGCACGAATGATGGAGTTTTCGACGTCCTGGCGTTGCGCAAGTGTAGCTTGCCCGAGTTTATTCGGATCGCTACGTTGGTCATGCGCGGAGAGCCGGTGTTGAATGACCCGCATTTCATTCATTTCCAGACGAATCACATCTCCGTGGAATCGGACCATCGGGTGCAACTGAACGTGGACGGCGAGTTCGGCGGTACGTTGCCGTGCACGTTTAATCTATTGCCGGCGCATTTGAACGTTGTCGTGGATGAACACGGGGAATCGTCCTACCGGAAGAACGGCCCGGGCCGGGCATTCTCACTATGAGCGGACGGAATGGGAAAGCGGTTAGCGGCGGCAGCAAGAGAAGCGGCGGAAAGAAGCTCGGTGGGACGGGCGGACAACGCCGGAATGCGAGAGATACGGGATCGAACGGGGGAACAGGAGACCGGTCTAGAAGAAATGCCGGTAGTGGCGAATCGCCTCGGGCAATTGCCGGAGTGCCGGTAATCGTTGGTCAACTTGTTACCTGCGAGATTATAGGTTTGACGCATGACGGAGACGGGGTAGGCCGGGTCGATGGCTATACCCTTTTTATTCGCGATGCTCTCCCCGGCGAGAAGGTGCAGGCGGAAGTCGTTAGCATCGGCAAATCGTTCGGCAAAGCTCGGATGACCGAGCTTCTTCAGGGTGGCTCGGATTCGGGTTCGGTCGGTCGGGTCAAGCCTCCTTGTCCCATCTATGATTCTTGCGGCGGCTGTCAATTACAGCACTTGAGTTATTCCGAACAGCTCCGCTGGAAACGACAGCATGTGGTCGATAACTTGGCGCGGATCGGGAAGCTTGCGGTTGCGGGAGAGGTTGGGAGTGGCGCCGCTGCTTCTAAGGCGGCAACCGAAGGCCAACAAACCGTCATCGTTCACCCGACGATCGGCATGAACGCCCCATGGCGTTACCGGAACAAGGCGCAGGTTCCGATCGGATTCGGAGAAGGCGGGCTGATCGGCGGCTTCTATGAACAGGGAAGCAACGATATCGTAGAGATGGACGCTTGCCTCATCCAGCAGGAAGAGAACGAAGAGACCGTTCGGGCGGTTAAGGAAGCCGCTCGAATGCTAGATATCGGAGCATATAATCGCGCGACCGGACGGGGTTTGCTGCGTCACGTCGTCGTTCGTCATGCTCGGACGACCGGTCAGCGCATGGTAGTGCTTGTCACGAACGGCCGGGATATCCCGCACGCTCAGGAGTTTGCGGCGCTTATTCGCGAGAAGGTTCCGGGGGTCGTGAGCATCTGCCAGAACGTTCAGACGGCGGCGACGCCGGTCGTGTTCGGGGAAGAAACGCGTGTGTTGTGGGGAGAAGACGTCATTTACGACGAGATCGACGGGATTCAGTTCGCGATCTCTCCTCGATCGTTCTTCCAGGTCAACCCGGAGCAGACGGTTCGATTATATGGCAAAGCCGTCGAGTATGCCGCGTTGACCGGTAACGAGACAGTCATGGATGCGTATTGCGGCGCAGGAACGATTTCCCTGTTCCTGGCGAAGCACGCCGATAAAGTGTACGGCGTGGAGATCGTTCCCGAGGCAATCGAGGATGCTAAGCGCAATGCGCGGCTTAATGGCATCCATAATGCCGAGTTCGAAGTCGGCCCGGCGGAAGCGATCATGCCTCGCTGGAAAGACGATGGCATCGTGCCCGACGTCATCGTCGTCGATCCTCCTCGCAAAGGATGCGATCCTTCGCTGATTGACACGATGCTGGAACTCCGGCCTTCGCGAATCGTTTATGTATCGTGCAATCCGTCGACTTTGGCACGGGATTTGCGATTGCTCGAGGATGGGGGATACAAAACCGTCGAGGTTCAGCCGGTGGATATGTTTCCTCATACGGGGCATGTGGAGTGCGTGGTGTCATTAAATCAGATTCTCAATTAACAGGGGCGCCTAAGCATTAGTTGTCACTATGCACAGCAAACAGCCCTCTGCTGCTCTATTCAGCGGTGGAGGGCTGTTGTTTGTTATTCAATCGTTAAACAAATGCGTTTATTGCAGTTTGATTTTCAGGAAGATCGAAGGTTTTAAGTGACCGAACTTCTTAAGGACAATTTGATTTGAAACGTATATCTATTATCCGCTCGAACAGTAGATTCGCACCAGACGCCTGAGCAAGCGCACCGCAAGAATAAGCCAAGAGAGACCTTTCGGTATTGTACGCCGGAAGGTTTTTTTGCCAAGAGTGACCTGCGTGGAGCGGCGATGCAAGAGAATGCTGCGTGATGCGGATGAACGCCAACTCACGAGGCGAGAATGATTGCGTCGCTTCGGGTCGAGTTCTGCTATAATAATGGACATTCGTTCCATTTTTATTGCCGTGCGCAGAAAGAGAGACATTTATATGAAAAGTTGGTTGGCGAGATTCGGGCTTCTTGCGGTCATCGGGCTTTTCGTTCTCGTTCAGATTTACATGACGCTCGAATCGGAGGTGACTCGTCCGACGCTTCCGGTCAAGGACGGCATCCTGGACGCGAGAGGGTGGGATTTCGCTCAGGATGGCATGATGAGGCTGGACGGCACTTGGACGTTCTACCCTAACGTGCTGGCTTCGCCCGACTCGCTGCCCACAGACAAGGCGATCAGCATCCGGGTGCCCGGCAATTGGCATAAATCCGTTCCCGAGCAGCAGCTTTTCGGCATCGGCACTTATGAGGCTGTTATATTGCTCGCGCCATCTGCCCCTCCTGTCATCGGCATCAAAGTGACGAATATTCGTATGTCGCACCGGTTGTATGTCAACGGCCGTTTGCTTCACGAGAACGGAAGGCCGTCGGAGTCGCAGGAGACGGAGAAACCGAAAAATACCCCGTATACGGTTTACGTCCCGGTCGAGAACAACCGTCTTCATCTCGTCATCCAGACAGCTAATTTCCATTATTACCAGGGAGGCATTGCGCAACCGATCGTCATCGGGGAGCCCGAGCAAGTATCCCGCTACGCCCTAATTAATTTCGGCATCGGCCTGGTCGGCTTCATGATGACGGTTTCTTTCGGGTTGTATTCGTTAGCCGTCTATTTGATGCGTTCCCGGGATCGCCTGTACTTGTACGCCGGACTGTTTTTTCTCATCATCTCGCTCACTGTGGCTTGCGCGGATGAGAAGGTGCTCATGGTGCTGCTCGATTGGCTGCCTTTTACGGTCGCCTACAAGCTGCAAGATTTGTCGTTGTCCGGAGCGCTTATACTGCTGCTCGTCTTTTTTCGGGCGGTGGATCCGGCATTTGCTTCGAAAAAGGTGTTTCGACTGATGATGGCGCCGATACTGCTTTACTTGACGGCGGTGGCGATCTTGCCGTACCGGACGTACATACCCGTGAAAATGTTGTTTTCTCCCTATCAGCTCATCATCTGCGGGTATTCGATCGTAAGCTGGCTGCTGCTGCTCATCAAAGACCAATCGAGGGAAAATCGCGTGAAGCGGGCGTTGATGTTCGGCACGGCGCTATTTCTGACGGGAAGCTTGCTGTTTCAATATTTGTATCTCGATCAGATTATTGCGAGTAAACGTCTGTCGTTCGTCTCGTTCTTTTCTTTTATATCCACGATTAATTTGTATTTGGCTTTCTGCTCGAGGAACGCGCTGCGGCGATCGGAGCAACTGACGGTGCAATTGCTGCAGGCGAACGAGACGAAAAACGAGTTTTTGCAGCGGACGTCGCACGAACTGAGGACACCGCTGCACGGCATTCAAAATCTGGCTGAACACGTGCTGCGGAAGGAGACGGGGATGCGCGAGGATGCGCGCCGACATCTCGGCGTCGTCGTGGATACGGCCGAACGGCTGTCGTATATTGTGAACAACTTGATCGATGCGACGCAGCTTCGCAATATGTCGCTGCAAGTACGGTTGGCGTCGGTGGATTTGTCTGCCGTCGCGGAGCATGTGCTGAGGATTATCTCTATGCATGTTGGCCTTAAGCCGATCGCGCTGGTGAATCGCGTGCCGTCCGGAACGTTCGTCGAGGCGGACGAGATCAGGCTGCAGCAAATCGTCTACAACGTGTTGTCCAACGCAGTGAAGTATTCGAATGAGGGAACCGTCCCCGTCTCCGCGAAATCGCAAAACGGCCGGGTTACGCTGCTGATTGCGGACGAGGGAATCGGCATGACGGAATCCGAGCAAGAGGGCGTATTCGAGGACAGGTATCGCGCGGACGCGGCGGGGCAGCCGCCGATGGAAGGCATGGGGCTTAGCCTGTTCGTCAGCCGGGAGCTGGCTCGCCGGATGGGAGGCGAGCTGTATATTGCGGGAAGCGAGCCGGGGCGCGGAACCGAGATGGCGCTGGAATTGAAGGAGGCGAGGAGGACGTCGGAAGCGAAAATTCACGTTGCGCCGGATGAACGGGAAGGGGGACTGCCGGCAGCAGCCTGGCCGGAGCTGGCCGCATCGGCGGACGCCGGAGAGCGGGAACGCCGTTCGGTGCTTCTGGTCGACGACGATCCGATGAATCTGGAAGTGCTTCGGCTCATCTTGCAGGATGACTACGATCTGGAAGTGGCGTACGGAGGGGAAGAGGCCTTGGTGTGGCTGAACAACCGCCGGTTCGACCTGATGATTACCGATTATTTGATGCCAGGGATGTCGGGTCTGGAGCTGACGAAACGTGTTCGGGCTAACCACTCCTCCGTGTCGCTGCCAGTCATTATCGCAACGGCTGTATCGCGTGAGGCCGATGTCGAGCTTGCCTATCAGGTCGGAGCGACGGACTATATCGCCAAGCCGTTCTCGGCGGGTGAGATTCGCAAACGGGTGCAGTTGCTTCTGCAGTTGTCCGGCACGATGGAAACCGCCCTCCGCAACGAGCGAGCGTTCCTCGCGGCACAGATTAAGCCGCATTTCCTGTACAACGCGCTGAACAACATTATCGCGGCTTGTTATGACGAGCCTGAGCGAGCCGCCGAGTGGTTGAGGCTGCTCAGCCGCCATCTGCGGCGCATGTTCCGGCACGAATCGACGATCCATACGATACCGCTTGAGCAGGAAGTGGAGCTGATCCGGGATTATGTCGAGCTGGAGAAGCTGCGTTTTGGAGACCGGCTTCGCTTCGAGATTGAGATCGATCCGTCCTTGCTGACGGATAATCCGCAAGTGAGAACGTTGCTCGTCCAGCCGCTCGTCGAGAACGCGATTTGCCATGGTATTTTCAACAAAAGAGGCACGGGAACGGTGGCGCTTCGGATCGGGCGCGAAGAAAATTACTTGCGCATCGATGTGGAGGACGATGGCATCGGGATCGATCCGGACGCGGTGCGGCGAATTATTGCCGGGGAGACGGTGAAGGGAGTCGGGCTGCCGAATGTTCGCAGGCAGGTCGCGGCCGTAGCGGGAGCTGAATTCCGTCTTCAATCCGAGGAGGGGAGGGGCACGCGCTGCACGATTTTGCTCCCTGCCCGATTGCAGAAGGAGGTTAAGCAATGGCCTACGCTACAATGATCGTAGAGGATGAACAGCGCATTTTGGCGTACATGACAAACCAGCTTGCGGCGTATCCCGAATTCGAGCTGATGGGCTGCTTCGATGTTCCAGAGGAGGCGCTTGCCGCCTTTCCCGCGCTGCTGCCGGACGTGGCGTTTCTCGATATCCAGATGCCCCGTCTGACGGGACTTGCGCTTGCCGAAAAGCTGCTGCGGATCAAACCGGACTTGAAAATCATTTTTTTGACCGCCTATGAGCAGTACGCACTTGACGCTTTCAAGGTCGAAGCGATCGACTATATTCTGAAGCCGGTTGGCAGCGGCGATATCGAGCGCGTATTGCGCCGGCTGGACAAGCTTCGCCCCGCAGCCGCAGTCCCGGACGCCGCGCGTGCCGGACCGATGATCCGTTGCCTTGGCACGTTCGAAGTGATGGGGCGCGACGGTAGACTGGTGCGTTGGCCGACGAAAAAGGCGGAGGAGCTGTTCGCTTACTTCTGGGTGAATAAGGACAGACAGATCGACAAATGGGCGCTGATCGACCTGCTGTGGCCCGGTTCGCCCGAAAAAAAGGGCGATCGCAATTTGTATACCGGTATCTACCGGTTGAAGCAGGTTTTGCAGCATTTGCCGGTTGCCTTCTCTATCGAACGCGGCAATTTTTCCTATCGTTTCCTCGGCCCCGACGGTTTGTCCGATCTGGAAGAGCTGCGCGAACTGGCTAATCACCGTGAGGCGGTCGAACGGCGGACGGAACGCGCGATGGAGCTGTTTCTCGGCTATCGGCAGCCGTTGTTCGGCAGCCGAAGCTACTCGTGGAGCGCGTCGGCGGATGCCGCCGTCGACGAAATGATGAATCGGCTTGGCGAGCGGCTGGCGGAGTGGTGGCGGGGGCAAGGAGATGCCGTCCAGGAACGTGCGGTGCTGAACGCGATCGAAGCGAGGCTGCGCGAAGCGGAATAGCGAAAAAGCTCGGTTTGTGTCATTTTTGTTACGTCCGATTGTTATAATCTTTCTCGATGCAGGCAGGCAACAAGCCAGGCTACGAGAGGGGATTGCATGATGGCAAAAAAATGGATGGCATTATTATTCGCATTCGTGTTGCTGCTACCAACGGAGGCGGTATTTCGTTCGCCCGAGGCGTCAGCGGCAGCGTTGTTTGCGGGCGGCAGCGGGACGGCGGGGGATCCGTATTTGATCTCAAATCCGACCCAACTGAACAACGTCCGCGAAATGCTGAACAAGAATTTCAAGTTGACGCAAAACATTGACCTGACAGAGTACGTGTCGTCATCGGGGCTCGGCTACAACGAAGGCAAGGGCTGGAATCCGATCGGGATGTCTGAAAGTCCGTTTACGGGCGTGTTCGATGGGGACGGGCACGTCATCACCGGGCTTGCAATCAATCGTTCCGAAATGACAACGGGGCTGTTTCGGGGGCTGACCGGCACGATCAAGAACCTTGGCGTCGTCGGCGCTCAAGTTGTCAATCAGTTACCGATTACGGGCATTCTGGTCGGACAAAGTCTGGGCGGTACGATACAAAATTGCTTTGTGAAGGGTTCGGTTACTTCGACTGCCAACACAGCGGGCGGGCTGGTCGGAGCCAACTCCGGGACGATCGCGAATAGCTACTCGCTCGCTTCGGTTAGCGCACCCTATCAGGTCGGAGGCCTTGTCGGCAGCAACATGGATATCGAGGACTTTACGGCACGCATTGAAAACTCGTACGCCGCAGGCACAGTAACGGCTACGTTTTCAATGAATCAAGGCGGTCTTGTCGGTTATTCGAATGCAACCGTGGTTAATTCGTTCTACGATAAGAGCACCAGCGGCCAATCCGATGAGGGCAATGGTACCGGCCTAGATTCGACGCACATGTTTATGAAGGCGACGTATACCGGTTGGGATTTCGAGTCGGTATGGACGATCCGCGAACTTGACGACTATCCGGAGCTGCGCGTATTCAACACTGTTCCGACAACTCCGGATTATGCTCCGACGGCAACCCCGACGCTCACGGGCACGGCGCAAGTCGGCAGCACGCTGACGGCATCGTCCGGTTATGCGGACGCGGACGACGATGAAGAGTCCGGTACGACTTACGCGTTTTATCGTTACGATGCGGACGGAATAACCGGCGAGACACTTGTGCAAGGCGCGTCCGCGATGAAAACGTATACGATTGCCGCCGCGGACCTCGGTAAAGTCATTAAGGTCAAAGTCGTGCCGAAAAACGCGAAAGCGACGGGGGCGACAGCGACAAGCGCTGCGACGGCCGTTATCGCCGAAGCGCTGCCGGTTATGATATCGACTGCGGAAGAGTTGGATGCGATTCGGAATAATACATCTGGAAATTATATCCTCACTAGAGATATCGATCTTACGGATTACTTGTCACCCACAGGTGGAGGTTATAATGGAGGTAAAGGCTGGAAACCGATTGGAACATTATCGGATCAGTTCAAGGGAACCTTCAACGGCAACGGTCACGTCATCACGGGTTTGAAAATCGATCGTCCAGACCCAGTCGAGGCGCCCGTCGGATTTTTCGGCAGAATTAAAGAAGGATCGTCGATTAAACGCGTAGGGCTCGTGAATGTCGACGTGAAAGGTTCGGTGGCTGTCGGAGCACTGGTGGGGACGAATACGGGCAGCGTTTCCGAGAGCTTCGCCACGGGCAAAGTCGCAGCTTCGGGTACTTTCGCGGGCGGACTTGTCGGCAATAGTACCGGCACGATCGCGAACAGCTATGCGATCGTTACGGTCAACTCGACCAGTACCGATGTCGGAGGCTTGGTCGGAAAAACGACGATGCTCGGACCGACTACTCCGGGAACCGTGTCGACTTCGTTCGCGGCAGGCATCGTCACGGGTACGGGAAATACCGGTGGCCTGATCGGCACCAATACGGGCAGCGTCGACGATAAGTCGTTTTACGACAAATCCATTTCAGGCCAGTCGGATACGAACAAAGGCATCGGCAAAACAACGGTGGAAATGAAGACGCAATCCACTTTTACTGGCTGGGATTTCAATAACGTCTGGTTGATGGATCCGAGTACCGGAAATCCAAGCCTTCGCGCGTTCGTGCCTACGGACGCACTGCCAACGGCATCGCCGACGCTCTCGGGCACGACGCAAGTCGGCAGCACGCTGACGGCAACTTCCGGTTATGCGGACGCGGACGACGATGAAGAGTCCGGTACGACTTACGCGTTTTATCGTTACGATCCGAGCGGCACAAGCGGAGAGACGCTTGTGCAAGAGGAATCGTCGATGAATACGTACACGGTTACGGTTGCGGACACTGGCAAAGTGATCAAGGTCAAGGTCACGCCGAAAAACGCGAAAGCGACGGGTGCAACGGTGACGAGCGCGCCAACAGGGGTCGTTCCGCAACTGGCGACGGAAATTTCGTTGGTGCTCGAGCCGGCTGCCGTAACGACCAGCGGGTTGAAATATGGCTCGACGGTTACGCTTACCGCAACTGTTGGACCGGCTTCCGGCGCGGGAGCGGTTCCGACCGGCACCGTGAGGTTTTATATGGGCGTGAAACTGCTGGGAACAGAGGAGTTGGACTATAAACTGCTGGGAACAGGGGAACTGGACGACGACGGCGTGGCCACGCTGACAGTGTCGGATTGGACGCAACTGCCGAACCCCGGAAATTCTCCATACGAATGTGCACTTCTAGCCAGCTACAACGGCACCCCTCCGTATGAAGCCGGCGGAAGAATGCTTCAGGTCAAGGTCTATGACAAAATCACGACGACGGTTTCACTCTCCGCCGATCATGCAACGGCTACGGCCGGACAATCGGTCAAGCTGACGGCGCTCATAGAGGCAGATGATGATTTACGCGGCGTGCCGACCGGTTCCGTAACATTCAAGAACGGAAATACGACGCTGGGCACGGCGACGTTGAACGAACACGGCAAAGCGGAATGGACGGCGACGTCCCTTCCTGTTGGCGCAAACGATAAACTCACAGCGGAATATGCGGGCGCGGGCGACCATCTCGGAAGCGAATCGTCCGAAGTGACCGTTACGATTAATCCGGCGCCTTCGAGCGTTTCGGGGCCTTCGGGCGTTTCTGCGCCTGCCAAAGAAGAGATCAAGGTCGATGTACAGGGCGGCGCCGGCACGAACGGTAAGGTTGTCGCGCAGACGGTCATCACCCGAACGACGGACGCAAACGGGAAGAAAAAAGACGAAGTGAACTTCACGCCAGAGCAAGTCGGTGATACGGTCCGCCAAATGCAGACGGGCAGCACCCGTGCGGCTACGCTCGTCATTCCCGACGCGAAGGACGAAGTTTCGGAGTTGAACGTCAAGCTCCCGAAAGCTTCTACCGATAAACTCGCGGGAGAGAACGTCGGATTGTCCATTTTCACGAATGACGTTCATATCGGCATCCCGAGCGGCTCGATGCAAGGACTATCTAGCGATACGTATTTCCGTGTCGTTCCGATCAAGCAGGAAGACGAGCGCAAGGCGGTCGAGCAGCGCGCGAAAACCGAACAAGCGGCAAAGCTCGCGATCGGAATCGAAGGCGTTAGCGTCATCGGACGTCCGATGACGATTGAAACGAACTTGCAGAGCCGACCGGTGGAACTCGTGCTTCCGTTAGGCAACGCAAATCTTACCGAAGATCAGAAAAAAGATCTCGGCGTCTTCATCGAGCATAGCGACGGTACGAAAGAGTTTGTGCGGGGTGAATTGGTCAGCTACAATTCATCAGGCGCGCTTGGCTTACGGATCACGGTGAGCAAATTCAGCACGTTTACGATCGTGCATCTGTCCGGTTGGAGCGCTGCGCTGTCCGTCACCGTGCATAACCCTTACATTTTCGGCTATGGCGACGGCACTTTCAGGCCGAACAGCGCGATCACCCGCGCCGAAATGGCAGCCATTCTGGCGCGCGCTTTCCTTGCAAAATCTACGAATACGGCACTTTCTTTTGCAGATGTACCGGACAAGCACTGGGCGCGTTTGGCGATCGCCCAGACGACGGCGGCAGGACTGCTGATAGGGTATTCTAACGGCACCTTCAAACCGGATCAGGCGATAACGAGAGGCGAGATGGCCAGTATTGCGGCCAAGCTGCTTGGCGGCTCCGAAGCGAACATCGCAGGCGGCAACGGCGGCGGCTTTACCGACATTAAAGGCCACTGGGCGCAGACTTCCATCGAACGGGTGCAAGCTGCGGGTATTATCGCCGGTTATGGCAATGGCACTTTCCGTCCGGACGACAAGCTTACGCGCTCTCAGGCCGTAGTTATTGTCAATAAGCTGCTCGGATGGAAACCGCAAGCTTCCAAACCTGCGAAATGGACGGATGTTCCTGCGAAGCATTGGGCGTTTGACGCGATCCAGGAAGCCTCCGGCGAGGACGTGAAGCATTAAACGAAATTAAACATAGCCTTTTGCAGCGAGCGCTGCCGGGGAACGGTTTATACCAAACAGGGAGACGCGGCTGATGAAGCCGCCGTCTCCCTGTTTGGTATTAAATCGCCCGTCCTAATTCACAAAATCTGATCTTATTTGGCGTAGTTTAGAGTTTTCCCAGTAATAAAAGTATGTTGACTTTGCCTAATTGTCGGATGCTCTCTTTTAGAGACTGTTCGGACCCGTGTGTGATGTGAAATTGTTCTGCTGCGTTATAATTGAATCAAATACCGTTGCTGATGATGGCCAAATTGTAAAAGAATACAACAATGGCGAGATTCGAAACCCAATTGTAGATCGGTTGGGAATCAGCATAACATAGAACGAGTTGCAGCGAGAGTTAGAAATGGCGGTCATCAAATTCCGACTGAGGATATTATCAGGAGACATGATACTTCGTTTTGGCTGTGGCCGGTTTTGTTTGAATACTCGACCTGGTGAATGAAACCCATTTTTTCTGTCGTACAAGCAAGAAAGTCGATCTGAATTTGCCGGATCTATCATTTACCAGAATTAGTCGACCTATTTAATCGAAGTCATCCAAGAAGCTTGACGGTTCCCTCTCATGATCAAAATTCGGGAGGGTGGCTTGACGTCGAATAATCGGCGTCTTTTTCGTTTTGACAAAAATATTCTACTACAGTAGAATATTAATATATGATTCTACAGCAGTAGAATAATGGTGAACGAGGTGCATTCATTTGGTTATGAAGTTATTCGATAGCGAACTTAATATTATGGAAATTTTGTGGAGAGACGGCGATACGGCCGCAAAGAGGATTGCGGAAATCGCAAAGGAAAAAATAGGTTGGAGTAAGACAACAACTTATACCATTATCAAAAGATGCCTTGATAAAGGGGCGATTGAACGGCGGGAGCCTAATTTTGTTTGCCATGCGCTTGTTACGCGAGAGCAGGCGCAAGAACACGAAACTACGGAACTTATTAATAAAATGTATGATGGCGCCCCCGACAGACTGATTGCTTCATTGTTGGGACAGAAACGACTGTCGACGGAAGAAATCAGCCGCTTGAAACGTCTTATCGATAGCATGGAGTGAGGTGAGGGAATGCCGTTACATCAAATAAGCATCTCGGCTTCCGTCTTTATTCTTGCGGTTATTTTCTTACGTTTCTTGCTGATTCACAAGCTGCCCAAAATGACCTTTATGTTTCTTTGGGGCGTTGCGTTAATTCAATTGCTTGTACCAGTTTCAGTTCAATCGCAATTCAGCATTTTTACGGCAGCGGAACATTTAAGCGGAATATTTACAGTGCCCCAATCGATTCCCGCGCCGGAAAGTTCAACAGTTGTTATTGGAACTACGGTAATCATGCCGCCCCTTACAGAACATGTGACCGCGCCGATTACGCCGCTGAAGACGGCTTCGCAAATATCGCCCATCGTATGGGTGTGGTTAGTTGGTTTTACGTTATGTGCTTTATTTTTTATCGTTCCGCATTTAAGGTATCGCAAAATCTACAAAATGGCTGTGCCTATAAAAAACGATTTTATAAAAAAATGGCAGCATTCAAATATGTTATGGCGAGATGTTCAAATCAGGCAACTAGATCATATTTCAACGCCGCTTACCTACGGTATTTTTCAGCCTGTTGTACTCTTGCCGAAAAATTTAGATTATGACGATGAGAAACAACTTGCGCTTATCCTGACCCACGAATTTACGCACATCAAGCGATTCGACACCCTAAAAAAATGGATTCTTGCCGCTAGCGTATGCGTCCATTGGTTCAACCCTTTAGCATGGGGCATGTATATCCTTGCCAACCGTGATATCGAGCTATTCTGTGATGAAACGGTCATACGGAAAATTGGAGAAAACACGAAAGCTACTTATGCTAGGGCACTTGTCCGGTTAGAAGAAAAGAAAATCGGTTTGTCGCCGATGATTAGCGGCTTTTCCAAAAACTCGACCGAAGAAAGGATTATATCGATTATGAAAACCAAGAAAATCACGATCACCACGACGCTGCTCGCTATTGGGCTTGTAGCAAGTGTCGTTATTATCTTTGCGACTTCTGCATTGGACAAAACGGAACCTTCTACGGATGTCGACAATTCTACAGCCGAACCTTCAGCCGAAGCCGTGCCCGCATTCTATCAAGGTGCCATCACTACCGAAATAGTGCCAGCATTATCTCAAGGTGCCACCGCTACAGATTTAATGCCGCACGATCTAACATTCAACAAGAAATATGATGTGCCGAGGTTGATAGACGGCCTTATGGCTTCAAAGTATCGTGCAGTTTATATGGATAACGAAATAGTTCTTCGTGTCACGATGGATAACACAGTACAGATAAGCAAAGATAATGGCGCGGTTTGGAAAAAATATGATACAGACGAAATCGATGCAAAAGAATTTGCAAAATGGCTGCTGATAAATGATCCCATTCCGGGCTATTCCATGAAAGAAGTTCAGAGTCGCTTGGCAAACGGGGCTGAAGTAAAACATTTAGTGTTTGAGAATGTAAAAGAGATGTATTTCATAATCGACAGGAACGGCGTACAGATTGAACTTGTGCAGCCTGAAAAAATATCTTCCGTTCTGATCGACGGTCAAAGAATGATGATTACTTCCGCTATATCAGCCCAGATGCTGAAATCATTTTATGACTTGTTAGTGTCGAACAATATACTTTCGGAAACTCATGCAGATCAAGATTATTCGGAAAGAATGAAGTATCTTGAAAAAAATCTCCCTAACTTTATTGTGTCGAAATAAAGGTGGGTTGCCGTTTTTTCGAAATGTTATGTTCCATATTGTTAAGGGCAAGTGTCATTCCTGTTCGAATTTATTACCTGTCCTCCCTATACAACAACAGCCCTTCATCACTAATAGAGGAGTGAAAGGCTGTTGTTGTTTTTTATTCATTCGTCGAGCAGATACATAAATTGTTGTTTAACCTCTGAGAACCGCGTGGGATTTTAGGTGTCCGAATTTTTTAATAACAATTTGATTCGAGAACGTATATATTTTATCCGCACGGACAGCAGAAGTAGCACGCAATAAACAAACTTGGTCAAGAATCGCTAGCGAAGGGAATTCCGCTTGCAACGAATGAAACAGTTTTGGCCCAAAGTCGCAAGCTCGACGAGCTAGTTACCCGATTTTATGTTCACAAAACGGTTGAGAGGGAGCAAGGCAATCGATAAAGCTTGTTTGTGGGGAGAGGTGAGGTCAATTAAATTTGCAGGGGATGCGTGATGGAGCGAGGCTGGCGATTGCGTTGATGTCCGATCCGTTTGCGGAGCAGGAGGGGGGACGCCAATTCGGCCAAATGGCATAGTCATCTGTCTCGTCCAGTCAGATAAACCCTTGATTGAATAAGATATTCACAACCAGTGACATGACTTGATCATAAAATCTTATTTAATAAAGGGAGAGTTTGTATGATTCGTAAATATTCGACTGGACCGCTAAATAACCTTACAGAGAAAGACAAAACTGTATCTAAAGATATTGTTGTGAACTCGCTAAACCAACATCAACATAAGAATGCCAGAGTAAGAATCAAAGTGTACGCATTAAACGGAAAGAAAAAATTGATTCATGACGTTGCATTTATCGTGAAACCGAATGAATCCACATTCAATAGCTTTTTTGTGGGAAATGCGAAGCAGTATGAAGTCCAATTTATTACAAATCAATTGAAAGTTCAATTTGCATCGTTTGGGATAAGTCCGAAAGATCGTTATGTTGCTGCACATCGAGTAATTAACAGTGAACTAACAAGAATCGTATGAGTACGACTGCTGCTGATCTTCTTGGACGCTCGTGTCCGCAACGATCGGCTTCATCGTGACAAAGGCGCGTCGGTATGGATGGTCAACGTTGTTGAACAGATATAGTCGGTAAGCGCCGTTGGCGGGCTTACATCGGGATGATGGGGTATTCGGAATTACTAATAGGAAATACAATGCTGTATATTGCTATGACCTACTGCACTGTGAAGATTAATAGAAGAGGCTGGTATGTTGTCTTTCCAATGCCTCTTTAATCCAATTGAATTAATTCCGATCCGTTTGAGGAGCAGAAGGAGGACGGATGGAAACGTCTCCTATCGCTAATTCAATTGTCTTTGATCTCGAGCATATGAATGATGATCGTTGTCCCTTTGCCCACTTCACTGTTCATTTGAAAATGAGCTCCTTTAATAAGTGAAAGCTTTCTAAATGGATTTGTGAAGCCCAATCGCTCACTTCGACCACGCATTAGCTCTTGCTGCTTTTCTAGAGGAATCCCGACACCGTTATCCTCTATCGTAATTTTGATATACTGCTGTTCCCGCTCGATAGTAAGACGCAGAGTTCCACCTTTAATACTTTTGGTTATCCCGTGAGTAACAGCATTTTCCACTAGCGGCTGAAGCGTCATTGCAGGGATATAGGTTTGAATCGTTTCGTCGATATTATATTCGATATGAAGCCTTTCTTCGAAGCGCAATTGTTCTATCGCTAAGTAAGCCATCACTAATTGTATTTCTTCCTCCAAAGGGACGAGTGAGCGCTGCTTCTGGTAATCCAGCTTTCCTCGGAAATAGGTAGAAAGATGTTCTAATGCAATTTGGGTTTTTTCCTGGTCAGACCAACTTAGCGCAGTAATCGCACTGAGTGTGTTGTATAAAAAATGCGGTTTAATCTGAGCGTAAAAGTAGTTGAGTTCATGCTCCACTGCATCCTGCGCTGATTGTTTCATTAATAATAAGGACTCGATTCGCATCTCTAATTCCTTCAAATTAACAGGCTTTTGCAAGTAATCATTGGCTCCTAATTGGAAGGATACAACTAAATCAGACAATTGTCCTGCTGCTGTTAATATGATGACAGGCAAATCTACTAAGTCATGCTCCTGTCTGATCGTTTTGCAAACCTCATATCCCGTCATACGGGGCATCATTAAATCTAATATTAATAGATCCACCTTTTCCGTTTCAATGATGTCGAGTGCTTCCTGCCCGCTGCCTACTGCAATTACGCTATAATGAAGCGAATGAAGCATATTAATAAGCACCTTCAAGTTGGCAGGCTCGTCATCTACAACTAATATCGTATATGGATTTGATCCTTCCACTTTTGTAGGGAGGATAACCTGCGACTGCTCCATCTCCCGATTTTTCATTTGGGTAAACGTAACTTGTTGGTTCATTTCGTGATTGTTTATTTCATTATGACCTAATAGCTGCTGCTTAGTAGCCAGTGGGAGCGTGAAGGTGAAGCATGAGCCTTTACCTATTTCAGAAGTTACCCAAATACGTCCGCCTGCACTCTCCACAATTTTCTTGGTAATGCTTAATCCCAAGCCAAGTCCTTCTGATTCCCTGATCCGGCTGCTTTCAACTTGATAAAAGGTTGTAAATATGAGGTCTTGGTACTCTGTAGCAATACCTGGTCCCGTATCCTCAACCGATATGTGCATCTGATCCTCTATGATTTGAGCTGAGATCGTGATCGTTCCCTGCTTGGTGAATTTAATCGCATTATAGATCAGATTAAAGAAAACTTGCTTTAGCTTTTGCTCATCGGTGTAGACAAGCGGCAAATTATCTGGAATCGAATTGATCAGTTGAACAGGCAGAGCGGGCGGCATGACATAGGCAATCTCAGCGAGCACTTCCTCAATAATTCGAATTTCGACTGGTCTGGATGTAAAAGACACCTCACCTTGCTTTATTTTGGAAATAAATAAAAGATCCTTAACCAAGCCTGTCAATCTTCTACTAACCGAGTGTATCAAAATAACGCTTTCTTGCTGTTTCCTTTTTAAAGGCCCCTCTACGCCCTCCAGCAGTGATTGAGTGAGATTCATGATACCGTGAAGTGGAGAGCCGAGCTCATGTGATGTTTTGACTAGAAATTCGTCCTTTATCCGGTCGAATTCAAGCAATTCATTAGACAGTTCCTCCACTTTATTATATGCCCGCTGAGAACGGTGACTCATTAATAGCGCTAAGCTCATCACCATAATTAGAAACAAAAGAAGCGACGGCATTTCGATATCCACTTCAAATAGCAGGACAACTGCAAGTAGAGCACCATAAACAGCAAAAGTAAAAACAATGATCAGCACATAGTCGGATTCATCCGTTTTTTGTTTATAGGCTTTTAGCAGCATAATAAAAATATACACATATCCAATAGCGGTAGTCCCTGAAACAATGAGTTGAATGAGCGGAAATGGAACCTTTACCATTAAATCAATAGTCATGCTTAACACACACACTGCCAAAGCTTGAAATCCTAACATTGCACTTAATGCAGTGACGATCCTTTTGCTGGCGGACATGTTGAAGAAATGATAAACAAATAGTAGGAAAAACAATACGAAAAGTGTAAGTGAAATGGCTTGAATTCCTAGTTGTGAGGATGGGCTGAGCTCCGGAAATTGTAAGTAGATCCATCTTTCATTTATCGTTGATATATGTACAGCTTGCGCTAAACTGAATAGACTGAAATAAAGCTCATACCGGAATTTCCGTTTATGTTGTAAATATGTTGTAACGTATATGAATGAAAACAGCAAATAACCGGAAATGAGAAAGGCTTCAAGGAATTTTTCACGGCCTTGTTTGGCTAATATTTGATCGGCTAGACCGAAATGGAGCGAACTGACAATCCCGCCAACGGCATAGTCATAATTGGCAACTAGAATAACAAGCTCTATTTGTTTATTATTACTATTTCCCAGCACGACATACTTTTTGTAATCGAAGCGATATTCTTCGGTGCTTTTTGAAGGAACACCTGCTGAGCCAAGCTCTTCCCCGTTTAAATACACTTTGTTGGCATTTCGAATCGTATTCAGCTTTACACCGTAACGGTCATCCTCCGGAACATGAATAAGCAAGCGATACGTACCTGTCCCATAAGGAGTAGCGTTCTCAGTTCTATAGCGATCCCACGCTGTAGGTACTGGAATGGATTGGCGTTGGTTCTTATAACGTTCAAATACATCCTCATTCGGACTTGGCACGATTAATTCATCTGGATAGAAGTCCCATTCTCCATCAAGCGCAATAATTTTTTCATCCTGCCGATCCCAATGCTGTAATGAAAGAACACCATTTTTCGCAGCGAATGTATCGGAGTCGAATATACGTAAGGAGCTAAGAACAAAGTATGTTGTCAAGAGAGTGATAGCGATCATAATTAAGGTTAGCGTCTTTCTCTTTTTCACATAGCCAATTCCTTTCACTAGGAGAGCTGCACCCATTTGGGTACTTGCGACCATTCAAACAGGCGGCAGCGCATCTTGCTCTAGTATATTTGACTCGCATCGCGTTCAATTCTTAATATGGAGGTAACGATGGGGGGAACTGCGGTTTGTCAAATATTTAAATAGTTTACCATAAATTTATAAGAAGGGGACAAACGGGGCGCCTAAACCGGATGTTAAAACAAAGGCACTCAGAAAATTAATGAGTTTCAGACCGATTAAGAGGCAGTTGCCGATGGCAACTGCCTCTTTCGCATACGGCAAAGCTATTTGAACCGGATCAGACAAGACGAGTAAGACTGTACGGTCGCTAGCCATACATTGGCGATGTTTCCGCATCTTTTAAGATTTCATTAAGAGTTTTATGGTCGAACGGTTAGTATAATTTTTTTGATAGAAAAGCGGAATCCTGAATAAAATACGAATCTCACATTCTGGAGGTAACAATGCAATGAAAAAAATAGGGAAACGAATGAGCAGTCTGCTGCTCTCGGCGTGCATGGTGCTGCCCATGTTGCCCATGCTGCCAACGATGGCGTTTGCCACGGGCGAAGATTTTTCTCTCCCAACAGGACAAACCTACTATTTCGACCTATCCAGCGAAGCGGATCATATCGGTACAGTGAACACAGCTGTGCCCGATACTACCCTGCACTATGTACCGTTCACCTATGCGGGAACAGTCAACGCGTATAGTCTTGACAGTTCAAGCAGTGGCCATTCAAACGCATCGGAGACGGCTATGGCAAGCAATCGCAACCTTTTTGCGCCGGATTATGCCCTGAGCTATTCTATATCGTGGAATACGCTGAATGCGAACGGCCTTATCTTCGGCAAAACCTATGATACCAACTACAAATTGCGATCTCTGAGTGTGGGTAATAGCACGGGTACTGGCTCACCAACTAATAATGAATGGGATCAAATTTTAGATAAAAATAGTTCCTTGATAAAAAACTGGTCCAAACTCTCCTGGGGGCAGGATACGAATACGATAAACCCGGGGGTCCGCCTCTCGAGAGGAGGCACGGCTGTGCGCAATGCGATTGGCGCCCAAGCGGATCACGTCCATGCTGCATACGGATTCCGGCCCGTCCTTGAAGTCCTGAATGTTGGGGCGCTGGGTCCTGATGGACTGCAAGCTGTCGCCCTTGAGCTTGGCGACGGAAGTGTCAACGGAGAAAACATGATTTACATCATCAGCGCTGGAGGTCATTTCACAGCGCCAAGCGGCACTGGCTTGACTCCGCCGGCTAATATGACCTTTTACAAATGGCAACAAACAGGCGACACAAGCAAAACCTACAATGCCGGAGATACAGTCACCTATACGAACGGTTTGGGGTTGACTGCGATATGGAAAGAAGCCACGCCTAATATCGCGATCGATTATGCCAATGAAAAGTTGACAGGCTTCGAAGTGGGCGGCAACTATACGTTCGATGGCGCACCGGTATCTCCAGTTAGCGGCAAGCTGGATGTTGCAGGCTACATCGGAACGACGATTGCTATCGTGAAGAAGGGCAACGGGACATCGACGATTGATAGCGCTGGACAAAACCTGGTTATTCCAGCAAGACCCGGCACTCCGACTGCAGTAGGCGTGAATCCGACAACCATCGGTGGCGATGGGACGATTACAGGCGTAACGGCAGGCATGGAGTATCAATTATCAGCAGGTGCTTGGACGGATGTAACGGGAACGGAAATTACGAACCTGATGGCAGGTACCTACCACATTCGTGTCAAAGCAACGGCAACCGACTTCAAGAGCGCCGAGCAGATCGTTACGATCACGGCATTTACACCGGGGGTAGAAGCCACGCCTAATATCGCGATCGATTATGCCAATGAAAAGTTGACAGGCTTCGAAGTGGGCGGCAACTATACGTTCGATGGCACACCGGTATCTCCAGTTAGCGGCAAGCTGGATGTTGCAGGCTACATCGGAACGACGATTGCTATCGTGAAGAAGGGCAACGGGACATCGACGATTGATAGCGCTGGACAAAACCTGGTTATTCCAGCAAGACCCGGCACTCCGACGACAGCTGGCATTGATCCTGTCACCAACGGAGGGACAGGCACTGTTACAGGCGTCACTGCGGCCATGGAGTACAGATCTTCAACCGGCGGCTGGACGGATGTAACGGGTACGGAAATTACGAACCTAATGGCAGGCATCTACCACATTCGTGTCAAAGCAACTTCAAGCAGCTTCATGAGCGCCGAGCAGACCGTCACGCTGACTGAGCCCGCACCGGCCTATACCGTGATCCTTAGCAATGGCGGCACAGGCGCAAGCGGCAGCGGAAATTATACAAGCGGTGCGATAGTTTCAATACAGGCGGGAAACCGCAGCGGTTACAGCTTCAATGGTTGGACTTCATCAGACGGCGTAAGCTTTGCGGACACCAGCAGCGCAACGACCACCTTTACCATGCCTGCCACTAACGTGACCGTTACGGCCAATTGGAGGGATATCGGCGGCTCCACGGGAGACACCGGCGGAAGTGGAGGGGGTCCACCCTCAACTACGCCGAATAGTCCCGCGATCACGATCGACAAAAAACCAAATCAGCCGACTCTCGCATCCATAAACCTAACCGCAGCCGTGAATCAGAACGGCAATGCTTCTGTCCCTATTACGGTCCCGCAAGTAAAGGCATTGATCGATGCCGTGAAAAAGGAAGCTCAGAACAAAGGAAACATAGCTGACGGCATTGGCATTGTCTACAATATCCAGTTTGGTGCAGACGGGATAAGCTTCAGCGTGAAGCTGGAGGAAGGAACCCTCGCCTTGTTGGAAAAAGAAGGTGTGAAACGCTTTGATGTAAACAGCACGCTTGTCAGTTTCTCTTTTAACCAAACAGCCATTCAGGAAATGCATTCTCAGGCAGTGGGAGACGTCGCGTTCGGAGCGAATCCTGTTGCCAAGCTGTCTGATGAGGCCAAGGTACTGATCGGTAGCCGACCGGTGTACGATCTCACCGTCAGCTATCAGAAGGACGACAAGATCGAGTATGTTACGAACTTCGGCAAGGGCACGGTCACGCTGGGTATCTCCTACAAGGCGGCTTCCGGTGAAAAGAACGGGAACCTCTACGTCGTGTATGTAAACAAGATCGGTAAACCACAGCTTTTGTTCAGTTCCAGTTATGACAGCAACATGCTGATGTTTAGCAGGAACAGTCTGTCCACCTATGGAGTGGGCTATCTGGCACCGGCGCCGGCTTTTATGGATACGGCAAAGCATTGGGCGAAGGACAACATTGATTATGTTATCAGCCGCGGGCTTATCTCCGGCACCGGCGCGACAACCTTCTCGCCCGATACGGCCATCGCCCGAGCGGACTTCCTTATGGCGCTGGGCATGCTCTCCGGTGCTGACATGAACGAGTACAAGTACAAGTACAAGCAAAGCAGCTTCACTGATGTTTCAAGCACAAGCGCTGCCATGCCCTACATCGAATGGGCAGTGCAGAACAGGATCGTGCAGGGTATCGGCAATAACAAGTTTGATCCGGACAGCCCGATTACTCGTGAACAGATGGCGGTTATGATGGTGAGTTACGCCCAAGCCACTGGGTATAAGCTGCCCGTCAATAGGCAGGCTGTCACCTTTGCAGATGACGCGATAATCAGTTTATGGGCAAAGGAAGCGGTAAAAGCGATCCTGCAAACAGGTGTCGTGAACGGCAAAGATAACAATCTGTACGATCCTGCCGGTAAAGCAACTCGCGCGGAGGCTTCGACCATCCTACGCCGGTTCATGGAGTTTGTCATTGACGAGGGTGCGGAGCTGGTGGAGTGAAATGACAGCGGCAGTAGCAGTATACTAACATAAACGGCAAGGCTGTCACCGGCTGGCAGGACATCCTGTTGTGGCTCGGTTTCTCTGTCAAGAAACTGAGCCACAATAGGGGATACTAATTTTTTTTTTAACGAGGCAGCTTGATCCGAAACACCGTTTCCACGTTCGGCGTACTTTTCAACTCCACGTTGCCTTGGTGGGCATAGGCGATGTCCTTGACAATGGCCAGGCCAATCCCCAATCCTTCTCCCTTTCTTCCGCTGTCCACGCGGTAAAAGCGTTCGAAGACGTGCGCCTGATGCTCGATAGGAATCCCTTTCCCCTTATCCTTCACGGAGAAATTCACAAATTGGTCGTCCGCTGTCAGTTGGATGCCAAGATATCGTCCATCCTTGCCGTACCGGATCGCATTGTCGAGGAGATTCCGTAGGGCTCTCTCCATAAGGGGAGCGTCAATAGGGAGAAGAATATCCTCATCGGGTGTTTCGACGTCCAATTCCACTTGATCGCCATCGAGCATCATGATGTATTCCACCGCGATTTTGCGAACGATCTCCGATAAATTATGATTCTCCAGGCGAAGGGTCAGATCATCCGGATCCGAGCGGGAGATGTCCAGCATTTGGTCGAGCAGCTTGTCCATGTATCTGCAACGTTGAAGAATGATTTTGGCTCTGCTCTGGAGCTCTTGCTGATCATTATAATTTCCGGTGCGTATCATTTCGGCGCAACCGAGCATTGTCGTCAGAGGCGTTCGCAGATCATGTGACAGATTGGATAGCAGCAGCTTGCGCTTGCTCTCGAAATGTTGAATTTCCGCGAATTGGGCTCGGATCCGATGCGCCATGGAATTATAATGTTGCGTCAGCTGGCCCAGCTCGTCCTTGGAATTGTCGAACAGTTCGACAAGTGGCGAGTCGCTTTGGATATTCAGTTGATTCAGCGCATGGTTGAGTTTGCGGATTCTTTTATTCAAGGATGTGAACAACCATAAGGCCAACAGGAAGGGAATCGAAAACGACAGGATAAGCGGCAATACCAGTGTGAGCAACGATTCGAGCTTGCGAATGAGAAAATAAACCTCGCCTTGCTTCATCGCGGAGGCCGGAATGCTCATGAGCAAGAAATACGGCTGTCCGTTCTTGGCGGCAGGGGTGAGGATATGAATATCGTCTTCGGTTAAGTAATTCCTGGGTATATCCTGCATGAGCATCGCCAAATCATGGAAGGTAAATGTCGGATTAAGTCCTGCCGTATCATAGAGGGATTGTCCCTGATCGTTCAGCAACACCCAACGAATGACGGGGTGTTCTGCGTGCGCGCGCTCCAAGGTTTGTTTTACCGTGTCTGCCCCAAATTCAGGCAGTTCCCTCATAGAATCGACAATGGATTGCGCAAGCGGATTTAACTCGAATAGTGCGTAGCCTTTATTCGCTACCTTTCCGATCCAGACAGTCGTATAGCCGAACAGTACCATACTCGTTGCGGCGCTAAGCACAAGCGATATCCACAGCTTGGTGCGTAATTTCATAGGCCAACTCCCGTCAACCGGTAACCAACGCCGCGTACGGTTTGAATTTCCCAAGACGACTGAGCCCGTTCCAATTGTTTACGCAGCCGACTCATATATACGCTTAAGTTGTTATCGTCATATCGTTCATGCTGCCAGACTTGTTGATAGATTTCGAGCTTCGTCATCACGCGGTCGGGATTCTGCATAAGGAGCTGCATGAGATCGCACTCTACCATCGTTAAGGAAATCTTCTCGTTATAGATCAGAAGCGCGTAGTTATCGATATCCAGAATCATATTGCTCAAACGAATGACCAAAGAAGGGGGGCTGGATTTAGGGTGCCGTCTGCGCAGAACGGCTTGAATGCGGGCCATTAACTCCATGGGACTAAAGGGCTTCGTCATATAATCGTCAGCCCCGAGTCCTAGCGTGGCGATCTTATCTTGTTCCGCTCTTCTAGCGCTGACGACAATAGCCAATACGTCTAAGCTGCGCTTATTCAAGTAACGCAGCACTTCGAATCCGTCGCGATCATCCATCATGAGATCCAGAATGAGGACATCCACCTGCTCGGATTCCAGCCGTTCGATCGCTTGCTCACCGGACTCGGCTTCGAGCACATGCATGCCAGATTGTTCGATATGGGTACGGATCACTTCGCGAATTTGCGGGTCATCGTCAACTATCAGAATTCGTTCCATACTATTGTTGTCACCACCAAGATATAGATTAACTCGATCTTAGCACGATTCATCCGGAATTTGATTCTTTCAAGGCAATGATGCTGAATCCTTTAAGGTTCCTTTAAGATTCCGGTACATTTCAAACGGGCTTACAACGTATTAACTCAGGTTAAGTTCACGTTCGATAAGTTGGCCATGTTCCCCAAAATGATGGTATTCATGGAAGATTCTCCGTTATCTGAAGCCGTATATACATTATACACAGAAACGGCTGATGTGGTCGTTGCGATGTTTTCTTTATACAGCAACCTACTTTTGTTAGACGTCCTGATCTGGTTAAATATATATTGACTCTGTATACTCGACACATGTGGAGTGCTGTGTTTCGCTCGTAAGAAAGTAGCAGTTAAGAGCCGTATTTACCTGTATAATGAAGCCCGAATGTATTTCGTATACGGGCTTCTATGTTTGTGGTCGCCAAACGGTTCGAACGAAAGAAAGGAATTGAATCTGTTCAGCTAGAATAAATCTGCATCGGTGAGTCTTCTTAGTTACCGGTTCCCTTCTCCTTGGTTTGTACGTTAATGAACCGTCCGGGGGGGGGGGGGGGAACGGTTTTTTCTTACGTTCAAAAAAGGACCTCATCGTGATGTTTGTGTTCAACGCCTCGCAGATATTTGAAGGGTACATTTTCCTTAAATGATGATACTATTTAGATAATCAACTTATTTATTGCACTCTAGTAGATTGGGGTCTGTTTCATCATGAGGGGTACTCTCCGATTCGGTTCTCGTACGATCTTGCTTTATATATCCGCTGCCGTTGTTGTCGGCTTGATTGCAAGCTATGCCGTCATCTTCGCTCCGGTCTCCCCTAAGGTTCAAAGCGAAAAAGGCATTCTGGATTTAACGCAGGTTCATGTCAGCGAGAATCCGCTAAAGCTAAAAGGGGAGTGGGCGTTCTACTGGCAAGAGCTGCTGTCGCCTGAGGACATACGGGTTCGTTCGGCCAGCGACGGAAATCATGACCGCTGGATCAACATTCCGGGCTCCTGGCTAGGCTATCGGTTAGATGGTCAGCAGTTGAAAGGTACAGGTTTTGCAACCTTTCAGGTGGTCATAAAGCTTAGCGAGCAGGATCGGAACGAGCGTCTTGCCCTGCGGCTGCCTACCATCTTTCATTCGTATAAACTATGGGTGAATGGCGAGCTTCTGGAAGAAGTCGGCGCGGTTGGTCAGGACAAGAGCAGCGTGACGCCGCGTTTGGTAACGAAGCTGGTGTTCTTTCAGCCCGAGAAGGATAGGGTGGAGCTGGTGATGCAAGTAGCCAACTTCCATCATAAGCGAGGCGGCATCACCAAGTATATCGAGTTGGGCGGTAGTGATGAGTTAACCGTCAGGACAAATCTGAGAATCGCCGCTGAAATGTTCATCACCGCAAGCCTGCTGGTGATTGGCGTGTATCACCTGCTGTTGTTCGCCCTGCGACGCAAAGACAGGGCACCATTGTATTTTGGTCTGTTCACCCTGTTGTTCGGTATCCGCTCGTTGCTGGTCGGCGAGCTATTGCTCACGCAATTGTGGCCGACTTTTCCGTGGGAATTGCAGTTCAAGATCGAGTACCTGATTCTTTGCAGCAGTGGATACATCATCACGATGTACTCGGAATGCATCTTTCCAAATTATGTGTCGCGATGGTTTCGTCTTAGCACCCGGATCGCAACAGGCGCACTCTGTCTAGTAGTTGTGGTGGCTCCTGCGCTTATATATACCAAATTATTACCGATAATCGGTGTGGTCGTTGTTCTCCATATGATTTATCTGATGGTCGGGCTGGTCCAAGCGGCTGTTCGTCGTATGGAGGGAGCGCTGGTCTTCCTGCTGGTGTCGGTGGTTGCTTTGGTTACCGTCGTCAACGATTTTTTATATTACAACGAACGGTCGCCGATCGGAAATACCTCTCCTCTTGGTCTGTTAGTGTTTACGATCGCACAGATGATTTTGCTTTCTTCGAGATTTACGAGGGCGGCATCGAACGAGGAAAGGATTGCGCGCGAACTTCAGGACGCTAACGACAAGCTTATCGAGATGAATATGAATCTGGAACGGACCGTGCAGGAACGCACGCAGGCCTTGTCTGCAGCTCATGACGATCTCCGCGCTTCGTACGACCGGTTGCTTCACTCTGAGGAAGGGCGGAAGAAACTCCTAGCCTATATTACGCACGATCTGCGTATGCCGCTGTCCAGCATGCTTGGTTATGTAGAAGCTGTGCAGGACAGGGTCAAGCCGGAACGCAATGAACAGTACCTGAAGTATATCCAGGATAACACGATAAGGATTAACCGCATGATCGAGGAGTTGTCCTTCTTGTCGCATCTAGAGACGGGACAAGTCTCGTACCGAATGGAGCCGGTTCATGTGATCCACTTCTTGCGTGGTTTTTTTGAACAATATGAGCTGGTTGTGCGCGATGCAGGGCTCAATTTCATGCTGGATATCGGAGATGGGGAAGACCAACGACCGAACTCGCCCGTTGTCGAGATGGATGCGCAAAGATTAGAGCAGGCTTTGTTTAATCTCGTGTCGAACGCGATGAAGTTCACCTCCAGAGGCGGGGTGGTGCGTATTGCGCTAGCTGTGGACGAGGCGAATCCTACCCGCTATGCGATCATTAGCGTGCAAGATTCCGGCACGGGTATTCCTCCGGATCAGCTCGAACAAATCTTCAATCGCAATTACAGGTATGATAGGCCGGACGCGGAGACGGGGGTCGAAGGCAGCGGGCTTGGGCTGGCGATTTGCAGGGAAATCGTACAAGCGCATGGAGGGGCGGTTCGAGCGGAGAGCGACGGCAAGACGGGGTCGATATTCTATGTATCGCTTCCTTGTATTGTAGATCGTCGATGATGATCCTCATATATGCGAGATTGTTCAGGTGTATTGCGAGAGAGAGGGTTTCATATCCTCCTACAGTCATAGCGGGACAGAAGCAATGAAGCTGATAAGGTTGGTAGCCTACCAGAAGCAGGGTTAAATATACCAAAAAAATGGGTCGAAGCGTTGCAACTTGGCGCTGTTGACCCATTTTTTGTTATTTCCGCTAGCTTCGTAATCAGCTCCGTCAACGGACGCAAGAGCGAACTTAAAGTTTTCTTTGTAATTCACAATTGGCCCCATCCACCATGATAAACTAGGTGAAAATTCGACATAAACTTCCCTGTGTCGGCGATATCATTCAATTTTCACGTGGGGGCGATTAAACGGTACAAGCAGACGAAGGCCAATCTATTTACATAGAAGTAGAGACGGGTGCTGTAGAGCTATTAATCTGACAGCCCTGACAGCATGGGGGATGAAAGAGCAGTAGGGCAGGAAGAGATTCATAACAGTTACGAGAAGGGATGAATAAGCGTGAAGAAGGCAACAAAACGAGGTTGGAAGTCGAAATCAAGGATTCTGGTGTGGATGTTGATCATCAGCATGATCGTGACCGCACTGCCGGTACAGCAGGCGACAGCGGCCGAACTGTCGGTGCAACAGGCGGCAGCGTCCGAATCAAGCGGTTTCCAAGATGTTCGTCCAACGGACTGGTTCTACGAAGCGGCCGTCTATGTCCGGAAGAATGGGATATTCAGCGGAACGGGCGGAGGTCTCTTCTCGCCCAAGGGAACGATGACGCGCGCCATGTATGTGACCGCGCTTGGACGAATGGCGGGCGTGGATGTAAGCGAGTATTCCGCCTCGAGCTTTGCCGACGTGCCGGCGGGCATTTGGTATGCGCCATATGTAGCGTGGGCGGTTAAGAAAGGGATTGCTGGCGGAACGGGCGGACGGAATTTTTCTCCGGATGCAACCGTATCCAGAGAGCAGATGGCGACGCTGATTTTGCGGTATTTTGAAAGCTATCAGATTCCCTATCAATCAAGCAATCGCATAACTACGGAGCCGAGCGATCTCGCGAACGTTTCTTCCTGGGCGGCCGATGCGGTCGTCAGGCTGTGGCAAGAAGGCTTGTTCGCCGGGGATAGCAATGGCAACTTCAACCCGCATGGCCAAGCGTCTCGCGCGGAAGCGGCTATTCTCTTCATGCGCAGCAACGCGGTTGTGGAGGCGTGGGCCAATCAGAATCAAGAGACGCCGACGCCGACGCCATCGCCGACACCGACACCGACACCCGGAGCCGGCGGTAACAGCGGCGGAGGGAATGCAGGCGGCAACAGCGGCGGAGGAAATGAAGGCAGCACCGGTATCGAATATACGCTTACGTTCGAGAGTAACGGAGGTACAGCGGTAGCTGCCCAGACGGTGAAAGATGGCTCCGTGGCTGTGATGCCTGAAGTGCCGACAAGGACAGGTTATCCGTTCGGCGGCTGGTACAGCGACAGCAACCTGACAATTCCTTACGGCTTCACGGAAGCGGTAACGGGTGATATGACGTTGTACGCGAAGTGGATTGCCAACTACACGGTGAGCTTCGATAGTAACGGTGGATCGGCAGTAGCTGCCCAGACGGTACAGGAAGGGGGATCGCTGAGCCGCCTGCCTGCCCCGGCGAAAGACGGATATATTTTCCAAGGGTGGTTCAGGGATAACGATTTGTCGCTTATTTTCACGGAGGGCAGTACGGTCACTGCCGATACGAAGTTGTACGCGAAGTATATCGATAATGTGAGTAATGCCGTACGGAGCACTCCGAGCTACTCCGTGCTGGATGTCGCTCCGAGCTTCACCATCGCTATAGCGGATGCGACTGGTAGCCTGACGGCATCCGAGGTGCAAGAGCTTATGAAGTTTGAGGACACCTCGAATCCTGATTTTACGGGGATTAGCGTCACCGGCGCGAATGGTCTCTTCTCGTTAGCGGCCAAAGGCGGTCAGTTCACAGAAGGACACACCTATCAACTGACGTTGACGGATGACAATCTGTCTTTCCAAGGTCAAGATGCGACGACGCGTATCTATGTTTTTAGCGTTGCCAAGGAAGAAGTTATGGTCGTTCCGCTGAATCCGAATATGATTTATCTGCCCTTCGCAGATGTCACGAATATGATGCTTAATGGCAAGGATGTGAATTCTCCCGCGATTCCGGTGGTCACGACGACGGTGGGCGACAGCGAGAACGGTCTTGCTGCCGCGAATGCGGGCGGCGGAACTTTTGAATATACCGGAAGCGCCGCAATCCGGGTTGGCGATACCGTCGCCATCTACGAAGGGGTTCGCCCCGATCTGCGCACGGTAGACACAACCGGTGCCGACGATGGCGCTGTCGCCTATGTACAGATTACGGCGATGAACGGCAATACCTACACCTATGATCACGCGGATGCCAAGCAGGTGTTGTTCAAGCCGGATGTTCTGCCTGTGAGCGTAGAGGCGGACACGGACGGAGACCCGGGCAACCACTCTATCACGGTAGAGCATATCGCGATGAACTACAGCGACAGCCAGTATGCATCAATAGGCTTGAATGAGCTCACTACCGTCGATGTAGGCGATTTTATCGCTTTCTATGAGGGTGAATTAGCCGAAGGTGCAGTAAACACAGCTGTTGTCGGTTATGGACGTATTACGTCAATTACGCCTGTGGCGGAGATGGATGTGATTGCCTATACCGATGTCACGGAAGAAGACATCGCGCATATCTTCGACGTCTATCAGCAGCAAGCGATTGACGGCGACCAGTTATTGTCGGATGAAGAGATTGCGCAGCTTGAAGATCAAATTAAGCAGCAAGCGATCGCCAGCGGCTTCGTCGATCAAGCCGCGAACTATCTGTCTGCCCTGGCTATGGAGACGAATGGCTTCAAGACGCAGATGGAAGTGAATATGCTATCGGCCTCAAAAGGTGCGGGCAAAGTCAGTGTAGAGAATCTGACCGTCGTCCCTTCGCTAGGCACGAGAGTGAAGCATATTGCCGGACAAACCTCCGGAGTCAGCGCTACGCTTCAGATCGGAGCGGACATTGTCATTCGGATCCATGAAGAGAGCGACCTCGTCATCCATATGACCGGTACGTTCCTTCAGGAGATCGCCTTGAATCTCGGCATCAATGGGGGGACGGAATGGGGGGAGGCATGTGTTTGGTTCCTCTGCGTGCCTTACCCGAGAGATTATCGGATCACCGCTAATCTGGATGCCTATACCTATACCGGGATCAACGTTACAGCGGAGATTGCTACCGTCGAACACGATAAGCTGCAGGATGCGCTGGACGACTGGGATAAAGCAGCTACTGGCGGTATGCTAGGCAAGGTTCGTGACATCGCGACAGAGATTAAAGCGTTAATTGATGGTGTGCAGGATACCAGCGTAGATGCGGAATCTCTGAAGGCACAGTATCAAGAAATGATGGAGAACGAGACGGATTGGGTTCCGTTAATCAAGAAGAAGCTCTTCGAGAAGAGCGTGCGCGTGGTTTATGGCATCATTGAAGTCAATTTCGAAGCCAACTTTGTGGTCAGCGCCAATGTGAACCTGACGATCGGGGCTGATTTCAACTATACGACAGCCAAACGCTACTCGGTTACCGTGCACGTGCTTGGTTTCAGGGGCTCGAGCGGAACCGTAAGCTTGCCGGGCGACGGCAATTACCAGTTTACCTTCTATGTGATGGGTACGCTCGGACTGCGGGCGGGTGTTCTGCTGGAGCTTAAAGCGGGGGTTGGAAGTGTTGAGCTGAATAGCATCGGGGTGTCTATTGAAGCCGGCGCGTACGTGAATCTGTGGGGGTACTTCTACTATCAGTTGAAGCAACTGAATGGGGAGCAGACCACCCGGTCCATGGGCGCTCTGTATGTAGAGATCGGCATCTATCTGGAGACTGCAATAGGCGCCCAATTGGGCGATGGGATGCTCTCGGGCAGTATACCGGTATACGAGAATACATGGCCGTTGTACACGGTAGGGGAGCAGCGGAATGTTGTAGAATTTGCCTATCCGCAGGATGAGGCGCCTGAGCTGAACTTGGCAGGCTCTGCGTCATCTCTCACTGTGCCGAAGATGTTGCTCGAGATGAGTATGTTTGATCTGAAGTCAGGCGGCACCGATACTCAGACGTATGACGCTTCGCGGTTCGATATTCAGGTGGATCATGCGAATTTCAAGTATGACCCGGCGACCCGCAAGATTGAGGTGCTGAATACAAACAGCCCGCTGAGCAAGGGGAACCTGGTCATTACGTGGAAGGGGGCGCCGCTGTCGTTCGGGTCTGAGCCGCTCAAGCGTACGATTCCGGTGACATGGCGCATCAGGGCAGGGGAATATGTCCTGCAGCTGGACCCGCAGAATGGCGGAGTGACGGAGGTTATCGTTGGCGCACCTAACACGGCGATTAGCGCGGCGACCCCGGTATATCCGGGCTACACCTTTGACGGCTGGTTTACGGAGGCTGTCGACGGCACGAAGACGACGATTCCGAGTCGAATGCCTGCGGGGGATCTCCAACTGTACGCGCATTGGACTGCTAACACGAATACGCCGTATACCGTTCAGCATTATTTGATAGAGCCGAACTCCAGAACGGCGGCATCGCCTGCGTATACGGAAATATTGACTGGAACAACCGATACGGAGATTCAGATCAACTCTGACCGCTTCAAGGGTGAAGGCTATGCGAACGGGACGTCAAGCGGTTCGACCATCAAGGGCGACGGTTCGGCGGTAGTGCGTGTGGATTATTATCCGACGAATCGAACAATGACGTTCAACCTGAATTATGCGGGCGCTCCTGCAGCGTCGATCACGGCACTGTTCGGTAAAAATATTGCCGCGCGTATTCCTGTGCCGACAAGAATGGGCTATACGTTCGCCGGGTGGTCGCCGGAGGCGCCGAGCCTCATGCCGACTTCCGACACTACCTACACTGCAACGTGGACTGCGCGCGAGAACACGCCTTATAAAGTCGTGTACTTGAAGCAAAATATTGCGAGCGACACCTACACGGTGGCGGATACGGAATCCTATTACGGGATCACCGGTGCTGAGGCGAATCTGACGAATGTCACGCTGAAGTCCTATCCGGGCTTCAGCTTCGACAACAGCGTTCCCGGAACGGTGCTTGAGCGCCTGATCGCAGGCGACGGCACAACGTTGCTGAAGGTGTACTACAAGCGCGATGCGCATACGATGACGGTCGATTACAACGGTTCCGGCGTAGCGACGAGGGTCATTGAGGTTCCGCTGGGCGCCACGATCTCTCTCGGTATTCCGACACGGCAAGGGTATGCCTTCGCAGGCTGGTTGCCGATTCCTCCGGCTACGATGCCGGCGGAGGATGTCCAGTTCACCGCACAGTGGACGCTGAACACCAACACGGTGAGCTTCGATAGCAACGGCGGGTCGGCGGTGGCTGCACAGACGATCGGTTACGGCTTCCTGGCAAGCGAACCCGTCGAACCGACCAAGAACGATTGGGTATTCGGAGGCTGGTACAGCGATAGCGCTCTGACGAACGCCTACGACTTCGCGACACAGGTGACGGGCGACCTCACGTTGTATGCGGAGTGGCTGCGCAGCTACACGGTAAGCTTCGACAGCAAGGGCGGATCGCCGGTAGCGGACCAGAAGGTGAATGAAGGCACCAAGGCGATAGCGCCTGACGCTCCTACGCTGGAAGAATATGTGTTCAGCGGTTGGTACCGCGATGAAGCCTTCACGACCGTCTACGACTTCACCACAGAGGTGGTGACGGGCGATATCGAGTTGTATGCCAAGTGGACGATGGATCTGAAAACAACCTACACGGTAAGCTTCGCGAGCAACGGCGGCTCGACGGTGGAGGCCCAGACGGTGAACGAAGGGGCTGTGGCTAAGGCACCGGCTGCTCCGACGCGATCGGGGCATACGTTCGGAGGTTGGTACAGCGATAGCGGCTTGACAAGTCCTTATGGTTTTACCGCAGGAGTAACAGAGGATCTTACGTTGTACGCGAAGTGGACGAAGAACAGTTACACCGTGAGCTTCAATAGCAATGGAGGGTCGACGGTGAGAAGCCAGTCGGTAGATGACGGCGACACGGCTGCGAAGCCTGCCGATCCGACCCGTTCCGGGCATGTGTTCAGCGGCTGGTACAGAGATGCGGGGCATAGTCAAGCCTATAGCTTTACGACCCCGGTAACGGCGAATGTCACGCTGTATGCGAAGTGGATCGCTACCTATACTGTGAGCTTTGAGAGTAACGGCGGCTCGGCAGTGGACGCTCAGACGGTGAATGAAGGGGATGTGGCTGCGGCGCCTGCCAACCCGATCCGTTCGGGGCATTCGTTCGACGGCTGGTACAGCGACAGTAGTCTGAGTGAAGGCTACAGCTTCACGACACTTGTAACGGAGAATATCACATTGTACGCGAAGTGGACGGAGAACAGCTACACGGTGCGCTTCGACAGCAACGGCGGCTCGGTCGTGAACAGCCAGACGGTGAGTCCTGGCAACAAGGCTGCGGTGCCGAGCGCTCCGACGTGGAAGGGCTACAGATTCGAAGGCTGGTACGTGGGTCTCAACGAGGGTTCGCCAGTCTACGACTTCAATACAGCGGTGACGGCAGACCTCACGGTATACGCGAAGTGGACGCTGTCCCCGTGGCAAAATGTAGGGGATACGGTCGGTCAAGTTTTCGAATTTAAGTCTGCGCTCGACAGTCACGATACGCCTTATGTTGCTGGTGCGTTAGATGGCACTGTATACGTGATGAAGTATGATGGAGACGAGTGGGTCAATATCGGCTCCTTTGCTGGGGCGCGGAACCAGCTGGAGTTTGCCATAGACAACGCGGATGTTCCTTACATTGTTTATAGGCCTCAAGGCACTTATGCGCTAGTCGTAAGTAAATATGACGCTAGCACTGGAACCTGGACGCCCGTAGGCAGTGACGTACTTCCAAGCTACACGAATAACCCGTCTCTTGCCTTCGACGGAAGTAATGTTCCTTATCTCGCTTACGTGCATAACGATGGATCATCAGAAAGAACGAGGGTAGTCAAAAATAACGGCACGAGTTGGGTCGATGTAGCTGGCGGCGAGAGTCTCGTAAGCGGTTGGCTGCCTCCAATCATCAAGTTTAGCAAAGGCAACATCCCTTATTTATACCAAAAAGTATTGTACGGGGATGCGACTGTTTCTAAATATGAGAATGGCGCTTGGGTGACTGTCAGCAACCTGGGCAGCCTTGAGAATCAAGCCCTCTCGTTTGCGCTTGATCCGAATGGCGTGCCGTATATCGTCTACAGGAATAATTCAACAATGAGCGTGATCAGGTATAATGTTGGCTCCAACAACTGGGGCACGATCGGTACGATTGCGACAGGCAATACAGGGCAATCCCGTTCAAACATTGCTTTCGATAGCAATGGCACGCCTTATGTCGTTTACGGATACGGGAACAAGGCGACCGTGATGAAATACGAGGGCGGCAGTTGGACGCTTGTAGGTAATGCCGACTTCACCGAAACAGCAGCTTATCAAACCGGGATGACGATAGACAGCCGCGACAGCGTGTATGTGTTCTATGTGGATAACCAGCCTCTGGGTAATCCAGTTAACTTGACGGTGATGAAGCATGATTCCGGCAAGTAACCGTCTTTCGTAGCACATACTAGAGCAGCCTACTCCCACCGGAGTAGGCTGCTCTTCTGTGAGCCCGGCATAGGCCATAACTTGTATTGGGAAAAAAGGATCTCATCGTGATGGGTTCATATCCTTCTACAGTGGTAACTGCTTAGGTCCATTCTACTTTCGGCGAACACACCATACTTCCATCCAACAAGGTACATTTTTGGCCTACTTTCAGCGAACGCACCATACTTCCGTCCAACGAGGCACATTTTTAGCCTACTTTCAGCGAACGCACCATACTTCCGTCCACAGAGGTGCATTCGACCTTGGCAACTAAGAGTATCGGACTAAGAAAGGCAAGAAGAGTGACCTGAGTAGTAACCCTACAGTGGAGTTGTCAAAAAAAGTGCAGTTTGAAAACACACTCATACGGAACCCCCGTTGCTACGCTGCCTTTGACAGCATTCTTTCACGATAGATAGCTGGCGGCCAGCCCCCTGGATTAGAGGTGTAGATCCGCCGCCTGTTGTAGTAGACCATGATGTACCTGAAGATGATTGATTTAATATAGGCCATCGGATAGTGCTCCGTTCGGATCTTGTACAGCTTCTCTTTCTTTAACGTAGCAAAAAAGCTTTCCATCCTTGCGTTATCATAGCAGCGCCCCGTGCCGCTCATGCTTTGAATGGCGCCGCAGTTAGCCAGACTCTCACGGAAAGCTTGGCTCGTAAACTGGCTGCCTCGATCGCTGTGATAAATCATTCCGCGGGCATTTCTTGCTTTACAGGCATTCTCAAAGGCTTGGATGCAGAGTTCCTTGCGCATGTTGTCGTCCATGGCGAGGCCCACGATCTCTCCGTTGAAACAATCCAGTACCGCGGATAGATATAGCTTGCCGTCCGAACAAGGGACTTCGGTGATATCCGACAGCCACTTTTGGTTGGGTGCTGTGGATTTAAAGTCTCTCTGGATCAGGTTCTCGCTCTTTTGAGCAGCGGCATCCTCGCGTGTAATGCCGTTTGGATGACGCTTGGCTTTCTTCAGCAGACCGTGCATCTTCATGATGCGATAGACGGTGCTGTAGCTCGTCGTGATCTCTATTTGTAACAGCGCCAGCAGTATACGCTGGACGCCGTAGTTACTGTTGTCGTCATGTTCTCCAATGATGTCTTTGATTTTGACCAGAAGACGTTGCTGCCGCTCCTGTTTGGGCGTAGGCTTCAAGCTACGGTAATAGCCCGATTCGCTGACAGCAAGTACTTCGCACATCTCCTTGACGGTCCATCGATCCCGTCGTTTACAGATGTAAAGATAGAGCTGGCATGCCTTTACCGCTTCCGGTCTTTTGCGAAAAAACCGAGTGCATCCTTGAGAATTTCATTCGCTCGGCGCAACTCGCCTATTTCTTTTTCTAATTCGATTTCTCGCGCAGTCTTATCGGCAGATGCATAAGCGCGTCCGCTCCCGATATGCGCTCCGTCGCCGTGCAGGGTTCTTTGCTTTCTCCATCCTTGCAAGGTGTGGTAGGCTACGCCCAACTGCTCGGCGGCTTTCTTTGGTCCAATTTCATCGCTCAATCTGACTGCTTCTTCTTTGAATGCTTTGTCGTACTGATTCATTGTCTCTCGTCCCCTCGTCAGCTTTCATTTTATTTCATACGAGGGTGTTTTTCGACTGCATTTTTATCGTAGCACTCCACAGTGAGTTCATTAATGTAGCAACGAAGTAAACTAATAAACTAGCCTCAGACGCTGCCAATCCAATTGTTACGATTCGGGGGCGGGCAATATGCTGGCTGCCAGAAGTGCGTGCAAGCGCGAAATAACCGTTAACCGGACAATTATTCAGCAACTCTAAGCTATTTTTCTAGAATCCTGATAGGCCCAACTAAGTTCATCCTATCGCATCTTCAAGCGCGAGTTTAAAGTTTTCTTTACATTTCACAAATGGGCCGATCTACTATGATAAATTAGAAGTAATATTTGTAAGTTTTTGACGGGGGGAATGGCGTGAATATTAAATCCGTACAACCGGTCAGTGATTATATCAAAGCAATGCAGCAATGCAAGGACGCACATGCGACGAAGGATCAGTCGCGTTTGGCATCTATTCGAAATACACTCATGCTGGGCAAGAAGCTACGCACCGAAGAAATGGACTACTTACAGCGACATGATCCCAATCTATATGACCAAGCAATGAGCCTCTCGATGGAACGCCAAGCGTATGAGGACGCATTGCAGCATAGCCGTAGCAAAGCGGATGCGAACTATTACAACACGTTCAAGCTGATGCAGATTGCTGGGCAACTGAAGCATGGTGGTTCCGAGGAGCTGCTGATGCGCACGAACGCGATTCGGGAGGCCTATCAAGAGTTCGTGCGATCGAGCAAGTATGCCTCACTGAGGTGAGATGGAGGGATAGATGGATGACGTTATCGATTAACTCGTATAACTCGATGTATCCGATTAACAGAACGAAGCCTTTGAGCTTCCTGTCATCTAGTAATCAGAGTGCGAACCAGTCTTTCTTATCAAATTACGTTGTGAAGAGCAAGCCATATGAGCAATATATCAAGACAGCAGCAACCGGGATTGCGAATTTTTTGAAATCTGCGCAGGATATGCAAGCATCGGCGCAAAAAATAATGCAGAAGGATCATTCATCTTTCCAAGCAAGGACGGCGGAATCATCGGACGGCAAGAAGGTTACTGCAACTGCATCGGCCGGAGCTGCGAGCAAAACTTATGAAGTTAAAGTGAATGCGATCGCGACTTCCCAAACGAACAGTGGAACATTTTTGTCTAAAGTAGACACGTCCGTTGCAAGCAGAGGCACCAATCAGTTCAACATTACGATAGGCGGCAAGACTACGAAGGTATCGGCTGTTATCTCTGATAATGATACAAACGATCAAGCGCTGACCAAGCTGAAAGATGCGGTCAATGCAGCGAAGACGGGCGTAACCGCCAGTATTGTCACGGATGATAAAACAGGCAATAAGAAGCTTGAGTTAAGCAGCGACAAGACAGGAGCGGATCAGGCATTCGAGGTTGAAGATATTACCGGCAACGCGATGTCGGCAACCGGCGTTCAGGATGCAACGCAACTAGCGTTGAATGCGTCCTACAGCGTGAATGGCGGCACAACTCAAACTTCGCAGTCGAACACGATTGATCTGGAGAAGGGTAAAGCTGCGGCGACACTATTAGCCCCGTCAACGGACACTGTGAATATACGAATCAAACCGGACGAAGACAAAGTCATCGCACAAGTTAAAGATCTGGTGTCGAGTTACAATACGATGCATGATCGCTTGAAAGAAGCCGGTGGAGTCATGAATTCAACTGTCCGTAAAAGCATGGAATCGTTAGTCAGCTCATCTACCTATGAGCGAATCGGTATTCACCGTAATGGCGATGGTACTCTCAAGCTGGATGAAGAGCAGCTAAAGAAGAGCTTAAGCTCGAATTTCGAACAAACAACGAAAGCGATTAGCGGGAACTATGGCCTAGCTGACCGTCTATCCTCAGCAGCGGAAAGATACAATGAAGTCCCGGCAAGCAGCTTGCTGAACTCTAAGGCTCGCCAAGTGCAGCAATTCGCGATGTACCAGTCATTGATGCAAACGGTTATGCCGAAACAAAGCGAATGGGTCGTGAATTTGCTTTATTAACTCGATACAGGTAATGAACAACAATTTATAGATAAAGGATATAATTGTAGGTATGCTATCCGGGATGGTAACGATGAAGGCATACGCCACTAGCTTCCCAGACGAGACGCAAGATTTCACCGGTTATACAGTATTACCCAAGAGCAATGCCACACGAGCAGAAGCGTTGCAGATCATCTTGAATGTGCTCAAGCTTAACCCACAGTTGAAGACGTTGTTGGATTCGCTTAGCTAGTATTTGTGGGAACATTCCGGCATGGGTGAAGGGCAGTATTGCGATCGTACAACAAGCAGATATCATGAGGCTGTCTCCAAAGTGAAATCTTCGGAGAAGCCTTTTTTTTCTGTTCTAACCGTTAACATCGGATAATCGCCATGACGAAGTTGATTTCGGAGTAGAAGGGAAGGAATTGCTTTAGATGAGTGCAGACCGAGGAGATCTAGTGTGGATAAACTTTAATCCTCAAGCAGGTCAAGAACAGGACGGGAGAAGGTCTGCAATCGTGCTTTCACCACAAGCATTCAATGAGACGATGGGTTTTGTTTCCGTTTGTCCAATCACCCATACCATTCGAGGCTAGGGGTATGAAATATTGCTCCCCGATAGTTTGGTGTTTAACGGGGGGATTTTGACGTATCGGATTAAAAATCTTAGATAAAATACACACTTTTTTACAGGGATCACCTCCCTTACGCCGCTATTTTGCTAGAATCCTGATAGGCCCAACTAAGTTCATCATATCGCATCGATTCAACGTTCTTATAGTCTTTATCTCGAGCTCGAACTTAAAGTTTTCTTTGAGTTTCATCAATGGGCTAATCTACCATGTTAAGATACAAGGAGGAAAATCGCTATAGTTTAACATACTTCAGGGGGAAAACGAAGCTATGGTGCCCCCCATCGGTGGAAGGAAGGTGACGATGTGGCGGACGCGCACAAAATTATGATCGTCGATGATGATCCCCATATCTGCGAGATTGTTCAGGCGTATTGCGAGAGGGAGGGGTTCATATCCTCCTACAGTTATAGCGGGACAGAAGCCATGAAGCTGCTCGAGACTTTCGAGCCGGATTTAATTGTACTGGATGTCCTGCTGGCTAATGAAAACGGCATTGATTGGTGCAGGAGCGCACGCTGCTACACGAATGCGCCGATCGTGTTTCTGAGCAGCCGTGAGGAAGACGAGATCAAAATCAGTGCGTTATCCTATGGCGGCGACGATTATGTGACCAAGCCGTTCAGTCCGGGCGTACTCATGGCCAAGATCAAGGCTCACCTTCGCAGAGTGTCGACGGGCAGAAGGGAACAACTGATGGAATTACCGGGTTTAACGCTGGATTTCTACGCCCAGTCCGTCAACATGGGTAGTGAAACCATCTTATTATCGAAAAAAGAGTTCAGTCTACTGTCCTATATGGCACTAAACGTGAATCGTGTCGTCAGTGTCGATGCGTTGTTTCAGTTTACTTGGGGAACGGAGAGTCTAGAGGATACGAGAACGGTCGCTGTACACATCAGCAATTTGCGCAAAAAAATCGAGGCTGACCCTGCCAGTCCTGAGAGAATCATTACGATTCGAGGAGCCGGTTATATGCTGTTTGCCAGAAGTGCGTTGCAAGCGCGAACATAGCGCTAAGGTTGGTAGCCTACCATAAGCAGGGTGAAATATTCTTGAAAAATGGGTCGCAACGTTGAGCTATGACTTGACGCTGTTGACCTTTTTATTGTTCTTTCCGCTAGCTTCGTCTAATGAACGCTTTCCAAGAGATTGTGTTGTAAGCGCGAACTTAAAGTTTTCTTTGTAATTCACAAATGGTCCCATCTACCATGATAAAATGCTATAAACTCTTTAACTGATTGAGAGAGCAGTAGGGTAGTGAAAGAGATTCAATACAACTACGAGCGAGAAGGGATGAATAAGTGTGAAGAAGGCAAGCGGTAAAAGGTAATGGAAGATTCGATCCCAAAGGCAATGCCACACGTGCAGAAGCGTTGCAGATCATCTTGAATGTGTTGGAGCTTAACCCACAGTTGAAGAAGTTGTTGGATTCACTATGAGTAGTGTATAAATAGGGAGAAATCCGTGGCAGGAGCAGTCCTCTGGCGTCGTCACCCAATCTAATCTAAAGATCGGTTTATGAAAAGATAGCGGCGTAGAGATTATCTCCCTTACGCTGCTATTTTTCTAGGTGTGCGCCCGGCATGGACGATAACTAAGCGGTGCAAGCCCGCTTCGGTATTCGATCGTTGCTGGTCGTCCAGCGATTGCTTACCCTCCAGTAACGGTTCGAGCGGAGAGCGACGGCAAGACGGGATCGATCATCTATGTATCGCTTCCTTGTATTGTAAATGAAGGACCTTCGATCCGAAAAGCTTGAAGAAGGGTCAAAAGCCTTCCGTCTTCTACTATGTCGAAACGAAGAAGGCACGGGTAGAAGTCGGCGGTAAGGTAGAGGGTAATACCATCACTGTAGAAGTCAATCACTTTACGAATTTTGCTGTACTCATCGTTGGACCGACGGAAGGAACGCCCACAGAGCCGATCGGTTTCAGTGATATTTCCGGTCACTGGGCGGAGGCTAACATGGGCGAACAAAGCAGTCGCGCAAGCAGTACAGGCAGGCATCGTTAATGGCTACGCCGACGACACGTTCCGTCCGAACGCAGAGATTACGCGCGCCGAGATGGCGGCGATGATCGCCAAAGCGTTGGGTCAGTCGATTAATGCGGCTACGGTAACGGGCTTCGCGGACGACAAGGACATTCCGAACTGGGTGAAAGGCACAGTAGCGGCCATGAAAAAGCTGGGCATTATCGAAGGTAAAGGCGCAAACGCATTTGCTCCAGGCGATAAAACGACAAGAGCAGAGTCAGTAACGGTGCTACTGAAGATGCTGGTACAGAAGAGCAAGTAATGTAAAATTAGACGAGGGGTTGTCCCAAACTAACACGGCCTGACGGTCGCCACCATGAACGAAAGTGTACTCGGCCTGTGAATCTGCGTGTTCCTACTGGAACTGAAGGTCACAGGCCGATTCTTTTTTGGTAGTACACACTCTGAGTCCCAAACCGGCCGTCTGTATCCCGCGAACACCGCGGTGCTATGTTTGGCTGTCGCTTCGAAGTCGTGCGCTTTCTCCTGGGAGGGCGGTTGTAGGGACACGGAGCCTTTGGGGAGGCGAAACTCCGCGGTGAAGAGCAATTTCTCTACGTGTTCAAAAAAGATGGACATCATAATTATTGTTTGCTACTATTTAATTGCGAATATTACAGAACACCGTTCTATAATATAAAACAAAATCGGGAGGGGGCCAGAGAAGAAACATGCCGATCATTCAAGCATTGGATAGAGCATTGCAAATTATCGACTTGTTCGATGATCATCATATGGAGTACAAGCTATCTGAAATAAGTTCGGAAATGAAATTGCATAAGAGCACGGTCCATTCGCTGTTAAAAACGCTTCAAGCTCACCATTACATCGTTCAGGATGAGCAGACCGGGAAGTACCGCCTTGGATTAAGGTTTATAGAGAAGGGACAATTGCTTCTTAATCATTTCGATATTCGAGAAACCGCTAGACCCCATCTAAGAGCTTTGTCTACTGCCACCGGCCAAACGACGAATTTGGTCATTTTGGATGGGAAAGAAGGCATATACATTGATAAAGTAGAAGGGCATAAGGCGGCAATTCGGTATTCGCGTATCGGACGCAGAATACCTTTGCATTGTAGCGCTGTGGGTAAGGTATTGGCGGCTTTTCGGACTATCGATGAACAGACGCAGATGATGGTAGGTCATACGTTTGTAAAACATACGGATAAAACGATCGACAACCTCGAAGCATTCTTAGCAGAGTTGGAGCAAGTAAGGAAGCAGGGCTATGCGATTGATAATGAGGAGAATGAGCCAGGGGTCCGGTGTGCCGCTGTTCCGATATACAATCATAATGGACAAGTGATAGCAGCGTTGAGTATATCCACCATGGTGGCATACGTTGATGATCAAGAACTGGCCCAATTAATCGACTTGCTTCTGCAGGAAAAGAGTGAAATTTCTCGGCAGCTAGGTTATCGGCAATAAGGATAGGCTCAAGCATAGGTTGTTTTTTGGCCAATTACGAGAACGTCGTTTTATAATATAAAACAAGGAGCGGTTAAAATGAGAATTATTCGATATCAAGATGGCTTAGAACAACGTATGGCAGCGGTAACTGACAAAGATAAGGTATACACATTGAAGGATTCGGACTTTATATCATTCCTTGAACGAGTTGAGAAAGCCGGGAAAACACCGCTAGAAGACGTGAACGATCTAATCCGTTCAACTCAGCCGCTGGATAGGGAGTTTGAAAGTCTTGAATTACTTATTCCCGTAGATGCCCCAGAGGTATGGGCGGCCGGTGTAACCTATCAGCGCAGCAAGGAAGCAAGGAATTATGAGGCGACAGGCGGCAAGCTGGATGCATTCACCTTCTATGATAAGGTGTACGATGCGGAGAGACCGGAATTATTCATGAAATCTACTGCGGCCCGAACGGTCGGCCATCTTGATCAGGTTTGCTTAAGGAGCGACTCGAACTGGCAAGTTCCCGAGCCAGAGCTTGGTTTGGTACTGAATAAGCGCGGAGATATTGTAGGGTACATCATTGGCAACGACATGAGCTGCCGCGATATTGAAGGAGAGAATCCGTTATATCTTCCGCAAGCCAAGGTCTGGAAGCAATCTTGCTCGATCGGTCCGAGTATCCGATTAGCCGAAACGGTTCAAGATCCCTATCAGTTGCAGATCACTTTGCGAATCTATAGAGATGGAAATCAAGTGGTCGATGAGTCAGCAAGTACGGGGCAGCTTAAGCGTAAGCTGGATGAACTCGTATCCTTCTTGCTTAGGGATAATATTGTGTTCGATGGCACGGTTCTCCTCACGGGCACTTGCATCGTTCCACCGAATCAATTCACGCTTGCTCCAGAGGATATCATTGAAATTGAAATCACAAGCCTTGGAACTCTAGTGAATACTGCTGTAATGGGCTAAAAAGAAATGAATACGAGAGAGGATGAGTAAAATGACCGACATAAACGCCCAGGTATATGACAATTACATTAATGGAGAATGGAGGAGCTCCGAGAGCGGCAGAACGCAGAAGAGTATTAATCCTTCAAATAAGAATGAAATCGTAGGTATAATCCCAGATTCGTCTAAACAGGATTTAGAGGATGCCGTAGCATCCGCGAAGGCAGCCAAGCTCGCTTGGCGTAAGCTTGCCGGAACGCAACGGGGCAATCTGTTATTCAAAGTTGCTGATATTATGGAAAGCAGAATAAATGAAATCGGTGAAGCGATGACATTGGAAATGGGGAAGACATTACCCGAGGCGAAAGGCGAAACAGCACGCGGTGTAGCCATTCTCCGTTATTATGCAGGAGAGGGCATGCGTAAAATAGGCGATGTTATCCCTTCTTCCGATGCGGATGCTTTCTTGTATACAACTAGATCTCCGCTCGGAACGGTAGGGGTGATCTCCCCTTGGAATTTCCCGGTTGCAATTCCCATCTGGAAGCTGGCACCTGCATTAATATATGGCAACTCGGTCGTATGGAAGCCGGCAACGGAAACAGCGGTTACAGCAGCGAAAGTAATGCAATGCTTCCATGATGCCGGCTTGCCGGCAGGCGTCCTGAATATGGTCGTTGGGAGCGGAAGCGTCATTGGACAAGGTATTGCTGAACATGTCGATATTAACGGAATCACCTTCACTGGCTCCAATGCGGTTGGTCAAGCGGTAGGGCAAGCAGCGCTAGCACGCGGAGCTAAGTACCAGCTAGAGATGGGCGGCAAAAACCCGATCATAGTCGCTGCGGATGCCGACGTTGATCTGGCGGTTGATGCGACCATTAGCGGAGGCCTTCGTTCAACGGGTCAAAAGTGTACTGCGACTAGTCGAGTCATCGTGGTAAAGGATGTTTACGAGGAGTTCAAGTCGAAGCTGCTACAAAAGGTTTCCGAATTAAAGGTTGGAAATGGAATGGATGGACAAACATGGCTTGGGCCTTGCGCGAACGAAAAGCAAATGGAAACGGTTCTATCTTATATCCGTAAAGGCGTTGAAGAAGGGGCCGTATTGTTACATGGCGGCACACGACCAATAGACGGTGCCTTATCCAATGGCTTCTACGTTACGCCTGCGATTTTTGATAAAGTAACTTCAAAAATGTCCATTGCTCAAGAAGAAATATTCGGACCTGTACTTACATTAATCGAAGTGAATGACATTCAAGAAGCCGTAGAACTAGCGAACGATACGAACTATGGTCTTAGCGCATCGATCTATACTCGTAATATCGGTAACGCATTGATGTTCGTTCAAGAAATGGAAGCGGGTCTTGTACGTATTAACGCGGAAACGGCCGGAGTTGAACTTCAAGCACCGTTCGGCGGCATGAAGCAGTCCAGCTCGCATTCAAGAGAGCAGGGCCAAGCAGCAATCGAATTTTATACTTCGATTAAAACCGTATTCATTAAGCCTTAACGACTGACTACACAAGGAATGGATGGGGTAAGTATGTCTTCGGGTTTCGAAACGATTATGGGTAAGGACTTGAGTTCTTACTTTGACATCTATACACATGCTTCGGGACCAAGCGGCTCATTGCCGCTAACACCGGATATGCTGCGCCATTCACCAAGCGGTGATCTATTCGGCTTAACGCAGAACGTCGGTATGGGATGGGATCCTGCTAAACTTCTGGGAAAGCAAATACTCATTCTTGGAACTCAAGGTGGCATTCGAGATGAAGACGGACGTCCAATTGCGCTTGGTTATCATACAGGCCATTGGGAAGTTGGAATCTTGATGAAAGCAGCAGCTGAAGAAGTCGCGAGCCATGGCGGAGTTCCCTTCGCGGGCTTCGTAAGCGATCCTTGTGATGGCCGTTCTCAAGGGACGACAGGAATGTTCGATTCACTGCCGTTCCGAAATGATGCTGCAATGGTATTAAGACGTCTTATTCGTTCCTTGCCGCAACGCTCGGCCGTTCTGGGAGTAGGCACATGCGACAAGGGCTTGCCTTCCATGATGCTGGCTCTGGCAGGGATGGGCAAACTTCCGGGCGTAATCGTTCCAGGCGGCGTTACTCTTCCGCCGACCAATGGGGAGGACGCAGGCAAGATTCAAACGATTGGCGCGAGATATACGAATGGTGAACTGTCGCTTGAGGAAGCGGCTGAACTTGGCTGCCGTGCTTGCGCAACGCCTGGCGGAGGCTGCCAGTTCCTAGGTACGGCGGGAACTGCGCAGGTTATAGCGGAGGCTCTTGGGTTGACCGTACCTCATGCTGCACTGGCACCGTCAGGACAGCCGGTGTGGGAGGAAATGGCTAGGCAATCCGCGAGAGCTGCGCTCAAAATGGCGGAAAGCGGATTGACGACAGGTATGATTATTACCGATCGCGCCATTCGTAATGCGATGGCCGTTCATGCAGCCTTTGGCGGATCTACAAATCTGCTGCTCCATATTCCTGCAATCGCACATGCAGCTGGGCTTTCCATACCAACGGTCGCTGAATGGGCAGAGATGAACCGCAATGTTCCGCGATTAGTCAGCGTTCTTCCTAATGGACCTGAGCATCACCCGACAGTAAGAGCTTTCCTTGCCGGCGGCGTGCCCGAGGTTATGCTGCATATGCGCAAGTTAGGCGTATTGGATGAGAAATCGCTTACGGTAACGGGGAATACGATTGGCGAGACGCTGGATTGGTGGCAATCGTCAGAACGACGTCACCACATGCGCCGGCATTTGCTGGAGAACGAAGGGATCGACCCCGATCGCGTTATTTTCAGTCCGGAGCGTGCCAAACAAGCAGGATTAACTTCGACTGTGACCTTCCCGACTGGAAATATTTGTCCCGAAGGCTCTGTCATCAAATCTACAGCTATTGACCCGTCAAGGGTTGACAGCAATGGCGTCTATCGGCACGTTGGCAGGGCGAAAGTGTTCACGACTGAACGCGCGGCTATCAAAGCGATTAAGAACAAAGGCATCGTGGCTGGGGACATTATGGTGCTTATGGGACGCGGTCCATCGGGTACCGGGATGGAGGAGACGTATCAACTGACTTCAGCTCTTAAGCATTTGCCATTTGGCAAAGAAGTTTCGCTGCTGACGGACGCTCGCTTCTCAGGAGTGTCAACTGGCGCTTGTATTGGGCATATTGGACCCGAAGCCCTTGCTGGCGGACCGGTTGGCAAGCTTCGCAATGGCGATTGGATCGATATTCGTATTGATTTACATCGATTAGAGGGGACTATCGACATGGTAGGCAGCAGCGAGGAACCGGAGGATTCGGATGCCGGAACGAAAGTGTTAGCTTCCAGATTGCCCCATCCAGATCTCGCGAAAGACCCGGAGCTTCCTGACGATACGCGTCTATGGGCAGCTCTGCAAGCAGCGAGCGGCGGCACATGGCGGGGATGCGTCTACGATGTAGATCGGATCGTAAAGCTGCTTGAAGTAGGCATGAACACGGCAGAAGGTCGTGAGATTATGGACAGCTAATCAGGACAATGAAGGGGAGTCGAAAGTGTGATTAGCAATCCAATACTACGGGGATTTCATCCTGATCCGTCTATCGTGCGAGTAGGAGAAGACTTTTATATTGCGACTTCGACATTCGAATGGTTTCCTGGGGTACTCGTTCACCATTCCAAAGATTTGGTAAATTGGCACCCGCTCACATCGATATTGACACGCTCCTCTCAATTGAATATGGAGGGAAATGTTAATTCGGGAGGCGCATGGGCGCCGTGCTTAAGCTATCATGACGGCATTTTCTATCTTATATATACGGATGTAAAGAGTCGTATGGGAGCTTTCAAGGATACCCATAATTATATGGTGACGGCCAATAATATTAAGGGACCTTGGTCAGAGCCGATTTATTTGAACAGCAGCGGGTTCGATCCTTCCCTGTTTCATGACGAGGATGGCCGACAATGGCTTGTCAATATGATCTGGGATCATAGGAAAGGGACAAACTCATTCGCAGGCATCGTTCTTCAGGAATATTCGAAGGAAGAGAAGAAGCTTATCGGTCCTAAGAAAAATATTTTCCAAGGCACAGAGCTTAAACTTACCGAAGGACCGCACTTATATAAGCGGAATGGATATTACTACTTGCTGACAGCAGAAGGCGGAACGCAATATGAACATGCTGTAACGATGGCGCGTTCTCGGCATATCGACGGTCCCTATGAGGTAGATCCCGCGAATCCGATCTTAACCTCTGCCGGCAAACCGGAACTGGAGCTGCAGAAAGCGGGACATGCTTCATTGGTAGAAACGCAGACGGGCGAGTGGTATATGGTTCACCTCGTTGGTCGTCCTGTGAAGGATAAACTATGCATGCTCGGCAGAGAAACCGCCATTCAGCGCTGTCATTGGACGGAAGAGGATTGGATTGCCGTTGATGGAGGAAACAATTGGCCGCAAACAGTCGTGCAAGCACCCCAATTGCCATCACATCCTTTTCCAGTTGAACCCAGCATAGATCACTTTGATAACACGGAGCTTGGGCTGCAATGGAACACCCTTCGCATACCTGCAAGCCCGGATTGGCTATCCTTAACAGCAAGATCAGGCTGGTTGCGGCTGCGGGGCCAAGAGTCCATGAGTTCAACGCATCGCCAAAGTCTTGTCGCGCGTCGGCAACAATCGATGTATTGTGAAGCTGAGATATCGATGGAATACCGACCAGAGCATTATCAGCAAATGGCGGGATTAATTCTGTTCTACGATACTCGCGATTATGTCTATTTGCGCGTGACGCATCATGAGGAATTAGGCATATGCATAGGGATTATTCAATCGATAAATGGAGTCTACAATGAAATACTGGAAGGGGATATCCCGCTTGGCGAGGGTACATACCATTTGAAAGTTATGATTCAGCGAGACAAAGCTAGGTTCATGTACGCAGTGCAGGATGGGGAATGGAACGGTATTGGTCCAGAGCTTGATGTCAGCCATTTATCTGATGAATTTGCGGATTATATTCGTTTTACAGGCAACTTCATTGGGATGAGCGTCCAAGACTTAAGCGGAGAAGGCATGCACGCCGACTTCGATTATTTCCGTTACGATGAGCATGAAGATGCGAATGGATAATAAACAATTACAGCAGTCATTTCTTGTTAAAGACCCATAACCGTGTTATGGGTTTTTGTGTAATTAGGTATCATATTGGGATATATTCCCTTAATAAATGGCGAGGATAACGGGCTTTTCTGTTGAATACAATACAGCTGGTGATTTTCCTTGAAAGAGGGACGGACAATGAACAATGCGGTGAATTTCTTAATTCGTTCCTTAACGGGAAAAACGATCATTCGAACGATTATGGTCTCTTATTTAATTGTAAACATTCTGCTTTTATTGCTGCTAGGACTATTATCCGTTCGTGATTCGACGACAAGCCTTACTAAGGAAATCACTCAATCCAGCTACAAAATGATGGAACAAGCAGCGCGTGGGTTCAGCTTCAATCTTGAAGAGGCTACTCGCCCACTTGCTCTTCTGGCAGGCCATTACTCGGTTCACAGCATGATGAATCCGGGCAGGGAAATGGAGGTTGAAGGGCGTATCCAGCATGAGAGGAATATCGCGGACGTAGCTTTTGGCGTATCATCGTTGCAATCCTTGGTTAGCGATATTTTATTATTGGGTGAAAATGGATATGTAAACAACCTAGATGGCAGAAAATCGCTTCGTTGGGATTATCCTTTCATCGAACAGGCATGGTTTAAGCGGGCGATATCGGGAACTCCAAACAAAGGCTTCATTACACTTGGACTCCATAAGCAGGACTACTATCTAGGAAATAATATATCAAAATACAACAAGCCGACACTGTCCATCGCCCTGCCTGTCAAGGATTACAACCGCAGACCGATTGGTGCGGTCATCGCTAATCTGGATTTGGAAAGAATCAATGGGATGTTTGAATTAAACTCCTATCAAAATAATGAGAGCGTTTTCATGATTGACAATCAACAGACCATCATCGTCCACAAAGACGTTGCCGCAATCGGTACTAAGCTTGATTTCGCGGACATCGAGCTTATTTACGCCGGCGACTCCGGGAGCTTCGTTACTGAGCTTGACGGGGAGGAGACGCTTGTTATCTTCCACCCCACTGCTGTCCAAGGGTGGAGGATGATCTCGACGATTCCGATGTCGGTCATCAGTGGACAAGCTGACTCGCTGAGATCCAAATTAATCGGGTTTATTTATCTTTGTTTGCTGCTCAACTTTCTTATTTCCATATTGATTACGATCCGGATATCCCGGCCGTTCGGACGATTTCTCTCCACGTTGGATAAAATTGGGGGGGACAGTATTTATGTCATTGCCAATAACTATAAATATCGCGAGCTGAACATGATAGGCAACAAATTTAAGGAGCTGGTAATCCGGATAGAAACGCTGGTCAAACAAAACTATCAATCGGACATCGCATTGAAGGAAGTGGAACTCAAAACGTTGCAATCGCAGATTAATCCACATTTTCTCTTTAATACACTGCAGTTGCTGCAAACCGAGATCGTATGCGGCAGTACGGAGGAATCCAACCAATTGGTACTGTCGCTAAGCAGTCTGCTGCGATACTCCATGAAGCAATCGGAGGAAACTGTGGAACTGGAACAGGAAATTCAGAATGTAAGGGATTATTTATATATCTTGAACAAAAAATATGACAATCGAATCGATATCGAGTTTCGTATACCGGATGAATCCATTTTGAAACATGGAACGATTAAGTTAATTCTGCAGCCGCTCGTTGAAAACGTGTTTCTACACGGATTCGGTGAAAATCCTCAGTCGGCAAAAATAACGATCTGCGTTGTGGGAGTCAAAAAAGGGATTATGATCGCAATTAAAGATAATGGTAGAGGAATAGCGAAGAGTCGACGGCAGCAATTGGCTAGACAATTAAACTTACGGGATTTTAAACCGGATGGCATCGGTCTCTTCAACGTAAATCAGCGTATTCGGTTGAAATTCGGCGCTGATTACGGATTGAAGATTAGAAGCAAGCAGGGGATATTTACAACGGTTTATATCGTATTGCCTAAAGCTTGAATCATCGGGGGAGGTAATGAGCGTGAAGCTGCTTATAGTAGATGATCAAGTATCGTTGCATAGGTATTTGAATAAAGTGATGAGCTGGAGGGACATGGGGTTTACTAAAGTGGAGCATGCATATGACGGCGAGGAAGCGGCTGGGATGGTCGATACCTTTCGCCCAGACATAATGATCATGGATATCCATATGCCGTTGTTGAATGGAATCGAATCGTTGAAGCGGATTCAACAGTCTGGCAATTTACCGAGGACGATTATTCTAAGCGCTTATGATCAATTTGAATATGCTAGAGACGCACTCCGGCTTCAGGTTTCCCATTACCTGTTAAAGCCGGTCGATGCCGATCAGCTTAGAGATGTTCTAGGGGAACTGATTCGAGAGTCGGAATCGGCCGTACGGCAATCGATTCGCAGCGAGCTTAACGGGATAATATATTCCGGAGTCATTGAAGCGGAATCGTTGTCCATCGTTCGGAAGGGACTTGAATTTCTCGCGGTCGACCGTTTTGCAATTTTGACATTCACGGACAGCTTGCCTTCGGAGAGCGACTATATCTGCTGGCTGCAAGAACAAGCGGTTTATAAATTCCGTTGTGTTATATGTTGTAAAAATCGGAAGGATCAGATTGTTTTGGTTGGCGGGGGGGATGATTTGTCTAACGGTCAATTGCGGGAATTGAGCGAGTTTGTGATGGAAAAAGCGGCAGCGTTATCGCCGACTCATACGTTGTCTGCCGGAATCAGCTCGATTGCCCAGGATGTCGCGCTCCTGCCGCAATTGCTTGCGGAAAGCGCACAAGCAATGTGGGAGCCTGCCGAAACCGGCTCCAGGCTGCAAGATGCTGTGTGGCGAATTAAACCGTATGTAGATAGCAGTTATCAAGAGGATTTATCCTTGCAATCAGTCGCAAGTCGGTTCAACATTGACAAGTATCAGTTAAGCCGGGCGTTCAAGCAGGAATTCGGAGTAAATTATTGGGCCTACGTGATCAAGGTGCGGATGGATAGAGCCGCTGAATTGCTTGTCGGAACGAACTGGAAGAACAGTCGCATTGCAGAGCATACCGGCTTTCTGGAAGAAAGCCACTTCAGCCGCGCATTCAAAAAATATTACGGCGTAACGCCTAAAGAGTACCGCGCTTCATCCGTTCGCCTTGATTGAACGGGTATACGGCTAATGCAACAATTGACAACAAATGATGCAACAAAATGAATTCAGATTCAAACAAGATCATACTATACTCATGTTGTAAGTGCTTACAACAAAATATTTCTTTCGGGGGTTAGTCAAACATGAAGAAAAAGTCTTTGCTTTTGTTGATTACCATTATCTGCCTTTCATTAGTGCTGGCTGCTTGCGGCGGCAATGCAAGTAATGAAGGAAAAAAAGGTAATGAAGGTAAGAGCAACGATACAACCGACAGCGCAGATGCTCCTAAACCGGTCAAGCTCAGCATTCTTGCCTGGAACAATGAAAAAGAGATGAAACCTGTTATTGACGGCTTCAAGAAGAAATATCCGCATATTACGTTCGACTTTCAATTCGCTCCCCCGGTAGCAGATTACATTAAAAAGCTGCAGACGATGCTTTTGTCTGATACGACGCCTGATATTTTCATGATCGCCGCAGAAAACCGCAATGAGATCATTGACGGAGGTTACGCGCTGGATTTGACCGACCAACCGTTCATGTCCGTTATGCTGGACAGCAACAAGCCGATGCTCAGCAAGAATGGAAGAACGTACGCCTTTACGCAAACGGGATGGGCTGGCGGCTTGTTCTATAACAAGCAACTGTTTCAAAAGGCCGGCATCAATCAATTGCCGGAAACATGGGATGAATTTATTCAAGCTTGCTTAAAGTTAAAAGAAGCCGGCATCCTTCCGCTTTATGACAGAATGCATGATATTACGATCATTCATTCCGCTATGTTCGGTAGCAATGTATTATCGAAAGATCCATCGTTCGACGAAAAGCTTTTTAAAGGCGAAGCAACCTTTGCCGAAGGCTGGACAGAAGTGTTGACGATGTGGAAGGAAGGGCTTATCGACAATAAAATATTAACGCCGGACATGATCGGAATGACTAGTGACCAAGTCATGAACGAGTTTGCCCTTGGCAACGTGGCTATGTTCCCTGGCGGACCTTGGAACATCGGTACGATCGAGCAAACTAACCCCGATATCGAGTTTGAAATCATGGCTATTCCAGGAAAAGAACCAGGCAACAAATATTTCAACGGGGCACCTGGCGTAGGTTTTGCCGTAAGCAGCAAAACTAAAAACAAGGACGAGGCTCTGCTGTTCCTCGAATATTTATCGACACATGATGGGCTGAAGCAGTTCGAGGAAGGCACGGGCGGAATCATTACGGCTCACGGTTATGAAACTAAGGTACATCCGGCGTATGAACCGGCTTATAAAGACGGATTGATGGCAGGCCGAATTTATTTGCCAATGGTATCGTGGGATCGGCATCAGGAAGCGCTGCGCAACCAATTCCTTGTTGGATTTCAGGATATAGCGTTAAACCACATAACGCCGGAGGAAGCAACCGCTGCACTGGATAAGAAACTGAAGGAAATGGATAATAAATAAGCTGAATTAAGTCTTGTAGAGGGTATAGGAAAACCTACTACCCTCTTTTTTTCAACTATTAATGACTATTAATTCATTCATCAATGCTAAGTTTTTACGTTAGGAGGCAAAATATGACCAAGTTTGTCCGACAGCTGCAGTTTCTATTATTTTTGCTTCCAATCCTTGTTATCTATTCCTTGTTTACGATCTTTCCGCTGGTCAAAGCCTTTTTCCTGAGTTTTACCAACTTTAATGGATACTCGAAGGTATTTGATTTTGTCGGCATGAAAAATTATGTGCGGATATTTGCTGACGATGCAATCATTTCCGCAATTTCTTATACCCTATTCTTTACATTTGCGAAGGCGCTGCTCGTTACGGTGTTAGCGATCCCGCTAGCAATGATATTGGATCAGAAGTTTTTCACAAGAAATTTGCATCGGGCCATCTTCTTCTTTCCGTCAATCCCTAGCGGGTTGCTGCTTGCTTACATTTGGGGATTTATACTTGCACCGATGGGATCAGGCGTATTTAATACGATCCTCAAAGGGTTGTTTAACATCGGACCTCAGCCGTGGTTGGCCGATCCGTTGCTCGCGAAGCTGTCTACTATTGTGGTAGCTACATGGGCGATTACAGGATGGCATGCAGTGCTTTATTTGGCTTTTCTGCAATCGATTCCGAAAGATTATTATGAGGCTGCTTCAATTGACGGAGCGAACCGTCTTCAGCAAATTCGATTTATTACTTTGCCGCTGCTTGCTCCCGCGATGACGATTAGCATCATGTTGCTAATTACAGGCGGACTTAAAGTATTCGAAATACCTTTCGCCTTGACGAAGGGCGGACCTGGCTTTGAAACTTATTCGATTACTCAGGTGATCATGTTAAGAGGAATATCGGAAACGCAGTACGGCCTTGCATCGGCGATGTCTGTCGTCTTCTTCCTGATCGTGTTAGCGATCGCTGTCTTCCAAGTCACAGTGATGCAACGAAGGGAGCAAAGCATGCAATGACGAAATCGAATAAACGGTTATGGATTCTCGATGTCTTAATGCTCCCTGCAGGAATAATTGCATTCTTCCCGTTTTATCTGATCATCATCAATACGTTCAAAACGATGCAAGATGCCGCAAAGAAACCGTTATCCCTCCCTTCGAAATGGATCTTTACGAACTATGTTCAAGTGTTCGAGGAAACATCGATCCTGCGCAGCTTCGGAAACAGTCTGACGATCACCATCTTTGCCGTACTACTGATCGTGTTGATCGGCGCGATGGGGGCATACCCAGTTGTGTTCAATATGGGTAGATTTTCACGGTTTGCTACGATCTATTTGCTTGCGGGATTTATGATTCCTTTTCAGGCGACACTCATTCCCTTATTCCAACTGATGAGCGATTTACACCTGATCGACAAACTTTATGGTTTGATTATTTTGTACATGAGCGGCTCTGTTTTTGTCTTTTTCCTAATGAGTGGCTATATGAAGACGATTCCTCGGGAGCTGTCCGAGGCGGCTGTTATCGACGGCTGCAGCGTATGGGGTATCTTCTGGCGAATCATCTTGCCGCTGCTTAAGCCGATTACGATTACGAGTGTCATCTTTCAGACGATGTGGATATGGAACGACTTTTTGGCACCCATGCTGTTTTTAAACTCGTCTTCCAAATCGACTCTCGTTCTGGAGATTTATAAAGCCAAAGGTGAATTTACCGTTAATTGGCCGATGTTCATGACTCTAACGGTCATTACGTTGGTGCCGATATTTCTCTTCTTTATCTTTATGCAAAAGCATATTGTCAAGGGGATCGCCGCCGGCGCTGTCAAAGGCTGATTTCAATCTGAAACCGGCGACAATAGCTAACTTGTTTGGCATGAGTCCGGTGTGATCGGACTCATGCCTTATAGTTTTGCCTTAATCCTTAGTACCGGAAATTGACGGGACTAAGGTTTTTTGTGTTTTGATGGGGCAAGGGTCCTATACATCTCGTAAATATAACGTTGCGTTTATAGTGAAACCGAATGCATCCACATTCAATAGCTTTTTTGTGGGAAATGCGAAGCAGTATGAAGTTCAATTTATTACCAATCAATTGAAGGTACAATTTGCATCGTTTGGGATTAGTCCGAAAGATCGTTATGTTGCCGCGCACCGTGTAATTAATAGTGAATTAACAAGAATCGTATGAGTATGACTTGTAGGGTCGTGATTATGCTGTCCTGGATTTCCAATCGTGCTCACTTGGAACATCTGCCGAATTCCTGTAGACTAGATGAAAATGTAAGTTTTTAACGGACGGCATGGACAAAGCGGCGTCGGCCGATAAAGTCATCATCGGCAACGCTCACGCTGGTGCAAGCCGTGCGCGCGATTCCGCATTTTATGGCAAAGGAGCAAGCGCGTGTTTTTCGAACATGACAACGACAACGCCTTCGATATTGACGCAAAGGTGTACCCGCTATGAATCGCCAACAAGGACGGATATACGGCAGAATACACGAAATTTCGCTGCTCTCCCAGGCGTATCATTCCACTTGCCTTGGGTCTGCGGAAATCGTGTACGTTTCAGGTGCGCCCGGCATCGGCAAAACAAGTCTCCTGGAGTGGGTATTTCGCCAGGAGCATAATCATCCTCGCCCCCCGATTTTCTTAACCTGTAAGTTCGAGCAGATTGCCAAGGACAGTCCATATCATCCCATCATTCAGGAATTCCGCGGATTCATGCGGCACTTGCTCGGCGAAAGCTCGCATCGAGTCGACGCCTGGGCCAAAAAGCTGAGAAGCGCCTTGCGGTCGTATGAAGCAGTTATCGCCGCCATCATTCCCGAAGTCAGGCTGCTGCTTGGCGATATCCCCGCCGCTTGGGAACTGCCGCCTGACGAAGCGAAAAAAAGGTTCGTATATGCGTTCCGCAAATTTGTGCAGACGCTCGCCTCCAAGGAACAGCCTCTTGTCCTGTTCATCGATGACCTGCAGTGGGCGGATGCGTCGTCGCTGCAATTGCTGCACGCGCTAATTTGCGATCCCGAGCTGCAATATTTGCTGTTTGTCGGCGCTTATCGAGATGGCGAGATGGAGAGTACAAAGCTGCCGGGCTACGAGGACGATGGCAATATCGCGAAGGAGGCCGTCATTCATCACGTTCAACTTCGTGAACTAACGCTCGAGGAGTTGAACCCGATCGTCATAGAGGCGCTCGGCTGCAGCTCCGACGAAGCGATCCCTCTGACGGAGGTAATATATCCTGAGTCGCAAGGGAACCCGTTTCATTTCAAGCAAATTCTTAGGCGACTGCTTGATGACCGTCTCTTGACCTACGACCTTGAGCGTCGGAGTTGGGAGTGGAATCTGAGCGACCTGATTGAACGGGAGCAGCATTTGGCCATAGGCGAACTAATGGCGCATAAGCTGCTGCGTCTTACCCGGTCGGCGAAGGAAGCGCTTGAAATCGCGGCGTGCCTCGGGAGCCGATTCGAGCAAGGGTGGATTGCCGATATTACACAACGTAGCGCGCATGACGCTTCTGTCGATTTAGCAGCCTCGGTGGAAGAGGGCTTTATCGTTCGTCTTGGTCAGGATCAATACCGTTTTGTGCATGACAGCGTACAAAACTTGATATACAGCCGAATGGACGACGCTACAAGACGGCGGACGCATCTGGCGGCCGGCAGACGGCTGCTGGAAGCCGGTTCGAGTCATCCCGAGAGCTTGTTTGAAGCGGTGAACCATCTTAATAACGGTTCGTTGGACATTCATGATGCAGAGGAACTGCATCGATTGGTTGAACTGAATTTGGCTGCCGGACAACGGGCCAAAGCTTCGACGGCGTATGACATCGCGCTGCAGTATTACCGCAAGGGGGGAGAACTGCTGGCGGCCAACGCCTGGGAGCTTCATTTCGACTTATGCTTCGAACTGCACGTAGAACGAGCCGAATGCGAATATTTATGCGGGTATCACGAAGCTACGGAGCATCTGATCGAACACCTGCTGCGCCGGGCGCGAAGTCCGATCGAACGTTCCAAAGTCCAGATGCTTCGCATGATCCGATGCATCAATCGGAAGGAATATCATGAGGCCACCCTGCTCGGATTGGAGAGCCTGAAGGAATTCCGTATCAACGTTTCGCCGAACCCTCCGCAAGCGACGGTCGTTACCGAGGTGCTGCGAGTAGATATGCGGCTTCGCGGCCGCATTGGGCAGCTTGCGGATTTGCCGGAAATGACCGAGCCGAGTCACATTGCTGCTGTCAATATCCTGTTTGCAACTTTGGTCTCCTCCTTCCGCACGGATAAGAGGGTGTATTTCCTGCTCGCCTGCAAAGCTGTTCAATTATCGCTCAAGCATGGGAATACCCCGGCCGCTGCCGATGTCTATACGGTATACGGTCTGGTTCTGGCGCTTGTGCTTGGCAGGCGGGCCAGAAGCTATGAGATCGCCAAGGTTGGTCTTGAACTTGCGGAACGCTATGACATCGCATCCATCAAATCTAAAACATACGCGACCTTCGGCGGGATCATCTGCCAGCTTGCCGGAAAGATGCGCGAAGGCGAACCGCATTTGGAGCAAGCGGTTCGCTTCGCTAAGGAGTCTGGCGATGACGTCTATTTGAACACGGCGATCGGGGCGCATATCCATGCCTTGTACACATGGGCGCCGCTTGCGATTTTGTCCAAGGCGCTGACGGAACATACGGAGACGCTCGCGAAGACGAAGGACGACTTCGTGCTGCAAAACCTTTATTTATGCCGTCAGTTTGTTTTGGCGTTGCAAGGAGACACGGAGAGTCCCGGCTCGCTTGACACGGCGGTTTTCTCGGAGCGGAGCTTCCTTGAACAGAACGGCGGCGAGGAAACGGCATCGGCAACGTTGTTCCAGTACTACGCCTACAAGACGCAGCTTTGTTATTTGGACGGGAAATACAAGGAGGCGATTCGCTGGCGGAAGGAAGCGGAGCCTTTTAAGCTGTATGCAGCCCATCTCAATCATTTGCCGGAATGTCTGTATTACGGGGCGCTGGCGGAACTGGCCATCAACGGTAAGGGCGACGGGAAGGGATCACCTCCGGCTATCGGTTCGTTGCGCCATGCTCGCAGACAACTTCGCAATCTGCGGAAATGGGCGAAGATCAGCCCCGACAGGTTCCTTGCGAAGCAAGCGTTGGTCGAAGCGGAAATGGCGCGTGTCAGCGGACGCTGTGCCGCAGCGGAAGCGGGATACGACCGGGCGATTCGGGAAGCTCGCGAGCAGGACAATGCGCAGGTTGAGGGTGTCGCAAACGAGCTGGCGGGAGGTTATTACGCTCGTCAAGGAAAAGTGAAGGTTGCGCTTCATTATTTTCAGGCCGCGCGCGACGCTTATGTTCGCTGGGGCGCAAGCTTGAAGGCAAGGCAAATCGAAGAGCGGCTGGCTGCGATGGGAGAAGAGCTCGGGGCGGAGGCGGTATCAAAGAACTGGACGCCGGCAACAAGCGAAGTCGCTGCGGCAGTGGAAGAGCAGTCTCCGGACGTCAACAGGGAAGCAGGCGCGCGCGATACGGTAGACGCGGTAGATCTCGCCGCGATACTGAAAGCGTCGCAGGCTCTCACGAATAAGATGGAGCTAGACGCCGTCCTAGCGGAAATCATCAGTACCTTGATGAGCTATGCTAGCGCTCGCAAAGGCGCTTTGTTGACGGCCAGTCGCGGCGAATGGCTTGTGCAGGCTTGGGCGGACGCCGAAGTTCGCGTTTTGGCCGAGCCGGCGCCGCTTGAGGACGATGGGCTTCTGCCCGGCGGCATTGTCAGGTATGTGGCGAGAACGCAAGATGCGGTGCGGTATGTCGGCGACGAGGACAACTGGTTTCGCCACAGTCCGTATATGGCGGAGCACCGTCCGCAATCAGCCTTATGCATGCCCGTCGCCATTCACGGGTCGGCGGTTGGTGTGCTTTATTTGGAGAATTACGCCGCTGCAAGCTTTGTGTCCGAGGATCGTATCCATATTCTTCATGCGATGGCGTCTCAAGGCGTGTACATTTGCGAATTGCTGCGATCGTTAAGCGGAATGGATGGGGGATCGGATATTAGCGAGGAACTGGATGCGGAGAAGAGCGGAGACAAGACGCCGGCTGCGATGGAAGAACCGCTCACGGACCGCGAGATGGAGGTGCTGGCGTTGCTGGCGGCAGGGCTGTCCAACAAAGAAATTGCCGAGCGATTATTCGTGGCTGTCGGCACAGTTAAGGTACATGTCAAAAACATTTTTACGAAATTAAAGGTTAACCGTCGCACGAAAGCAATCGCCCAGGCAAAAGAGCTCCATTTACTGGACTAGTACCCTTTTAACTCGCAATTGTTGTATCATCACCCAGACAAGGGCTCCCGCGCAAACAACGTGCGCGCGAAGCCTTTTTCGCGCTTCCTGATCAGCAACTCTGCGAAAATATCCCTTTGTAGGTATAGTGGAATCAAAAGATTTGATGTATTTTATGGAATGGCATCGTCGTGTTTACGTTTTGCAAATGCCGGGAGGATCTTAGTATTCGACTTCTTTTACTTATGCCCTGAGGAAGGGGATTTCGGACAAAAGGAACCTTTCGGAATCTTGGCGCACTGATGTGCGAACAAAAAAATGGCCCTGTCCCTTCAATAGGACAAGGCGATTTTTTTGTCGACCCGTCTAGATCAGATCCGATTTTGCAGCAAGCGTTTAACGATAGAGGTCCAGTGATCGTATTTTAAACGAATAGCTTATTGGATCCGCATTTACCTATTAGACGAAGCTCGGGCGCTGTTGGTGCTTGTGCTTTAATTTTTGCGTTCCACAGTGTTTACTGGAACTATTGTGTAGCACGAGGCTATGCAAATCCGATCGAACGCCGTTGGCTATAGATGCTTCGGAGGCGGAATGGGAGAGCTTCTTACCTCCCAGGTTCTGCCTCTTTTTTATACTGCAAAATTACTTTCGCGTCGGTTGAACCTTATCAAACTGACCGAATTTTCCGGTTCTTGCTCAAGGTATTAAAGATACTCCTTTATAGGTATAGAGTAATTCATGGATTTGCTTTACTTTAGGGGTTAAAACGTCGTTTTTACTTGTACAGATATAGGGGGCAGTCGAGTCGTATTTGATCGCTATTCAAACATTATGGAGGATAAATAAAAATGAAAGAAGTACGAAAACGCATTTTCATCCTATTGCTGGCGGCGTCGCTCGTTTTCCCCATGTTGTCTAAGCCCGCACTGGCGGAGGAACAAGCGATCATCAACGAAGCTCCCGACCCGGATATCGCTATTTTGCAGGCAGCCAGGGAAGCGGTGGAGAATACGGCGTATCCCGCAGCCAAACAGGAGGAACAAGGCACGGAAGCAGCCGTAAAAAGCTACGTGGAACAACAGGTGAAGCAAGCGGCGAATAACGACGCGATTGACCTCGCCATCCACGTTGACGAATACACGGCGCCGAAGGCGGGTGACGCGGACTACCCGGATGGAACCGACGGCGAGGTAGCGTTTACCGTCACGTTGACCAAGGGAGCGCAGGTGCAAAGTACCACCCGGCTGACGCTGGCGATTACGGCGGCGCCGTATTCCGGCGTTTCCAATCAGCAGGTGCTAGACGAGGCCAAGCGGCTGTTGCTGGAGGAAGAGCATACGATCGATGTGCCGTTAGGCACAACCTGGACCGAGATAGCAACGATATTAGTGATAAATTATTATACAGATTTGCTCGTTGATTTCGACTTGTCCTATCTGTTCATTATGCCTAAATATCCCAACCCCGAGACGCAAACCACGGATGTTGAGATCACTATAGAAAAAGGACAATTAACGGAACGAATGACCGCAAGCCTCTCCATTAATGAGGAGCGCGACCCGGACCTGGCTACGGCCAAGACAGCGGCGGAGAACGCCGACTATCGGGGCATCACGCAAGCGATGTATGACAATCGATCTCATCTTTCATTTATTCAAAATCGGGCCCGGGCCGCGATCAAAAACAGCGGCATCGTGACGGACCGACTTATTGTCGGCAGCGTGAAAGAGCGGGGCTACGTTCCGTCGATAACGGGCGATGCCGCCAACCCGAACGGTACGGATGGCAGCTTTAGCTTTACCGTAACGTTTTACAGAGCATGGCAGGTCTGGACGACCGAGCAGGTGACGGTTCCTATCGTAGCCACGTCCTTCCGTGAAGTTAATGAGCAGGCCATGGCAGCGGTCAAGGCGGCTTTGGTGGACGGAGAGGTCGATGTCGCTTTCGGGGCTTCGCAGGCCGTTAAAACAGCGGCCGTGCAAAGCTATGTAGACCGCCTGTTGGCCGGTGATCCCAAAGTAACGGCAACCGTCGCCTACAACAGCGGCACGGGCGGTTATGATGTGGCCCTAGTCAGGGGGAACGTAAGCGACAGCAAGAGCCTGACGATGACGGTGAAGGAATCGGCCGACCCGGACATCGCCATTGTGTCGGCAGCCAAGGCAGCGGCAGAAGGGGCAAGTTATTCCGGCACCACGCAGGCTGCGCACGGCGATGAGGCTGCCGCGAAGAGCTATGTCGAGAATCAGGCGAGAGCAGCTGTCAATAACAGCACGGTTACGGTCACGGTCACCAAGGTTAGCTACATCGCGCCGATCGCGGGCGACGGCGACAATCTGAACGGCACGGACGGCAGCTATGCCTTCACCGTCACGGTGGCTAAAGGCTTGCAGAGCCAAACGACGGCGCAACAAACCATTGTTATCGCCGCAACGGCCTTTAACGGCGTGCCCAACGCGCAGGCGGTGGCTGCGGCCAAGGCGGCTTTGGCGGACGGAGAGGTCGATGTCGCTTTTGAGCCCTCGCAGGCCGACAAAACAGCGGCCGTACAAAGCTATGTAAACGGCTTGCTGGTCGGCGATGCCGCAGGGGTAACGGCGATTGTTACCTTTAACGGCGTTAGCGGCAAGTACGATGTTACGTTGTCCAAGGGAAGCGTAAATGACAGCAAGAGTCTTTCCATGACGTTTAACGAATCGGCCGACCCGGATATCGCTATTTTGCAGGCAGCCAGGGAAGCGGTGGAGAATACGGCGTATCCCGCAGCCAAACAGGAGGAACAAGGCACGGAAGCAGCCGTAAAAAGCTACGTGGAACAACAGGTGAAGCAAGCGGCGAATAACGACGCGATTGACCTCGCCATCCACGTTGACGAGTATACGGCGGCGAAGGCGGGCGACGCGGACTACCCGGAAGGAACCGACGGCCAGGTGGCGTTTACCGTCACGTTGACCAAGGGAGCGCAGGTGCAAAGTACCACCCGGCTGACGCTGGCGATTACGGCAACGCCGTATTCCGGCGTTTCCAATCAGCAGGTGCTAGACGAGGCCAAGCGGCTGTTGCTGGAGGAAGAGCATACGATCGATGTGCCGTTAGGCACGACCTGGACCGAGATAGCAACGATAATAGTGATGAATTATTATACAGATTTGCTCGTTGATTTCGACTTGTCCTATCTGTTCGTCATGCCTAAATATCCCAACCCCGAGACGCAAACGACGGATGTTGATATCACTATAGAAAAAGGACAATTAACGGAACGAATGACCGCAAGCCTCTCCATTAATGAGGAGCGCGACCCGGACTTGGCTACGGCCAAGACAGCGGCGGAGAACGCCGACTATCGGGGCATCACGCAAGCGATGTATGACAATCGATCTCATCTTTCATTTATTCAAAATCGGGCCCGGGCCGCGATCAAAAACAGCGGTATCGTGACGGACCGACTTATTGTCGGCAGCGTGAAAGAGCGGGGCTACGTTCCGTCGATAACGGGCGATGCCGCCAACCCGAACGGTACGGATGGCAGCTTTAGCTTTACCGTAACGTTTTACAGAGCATGGCAGGTCTGGACGACCGAGCAGGTGACGGTTCCTATCGTAGCCACGTCCTTCCGTGAAGTTAATGAGCAGGCCATGGCAGCGGTCAAGGCGGCTTTGGTGGACGGAGAGGTCGATGTCGCTTTCGGGGCTTCGCAGGCCGTTAAAACAGCGGCCGTGCAAAGCTATGTAGACCGCCTGTTGGCCGGTGATCCCAAAGTAACGGCAACCGTCGCCTACAACAGCGGCACGGGCGGTTATGATGTGGCCCTAGTCAGGGGGAACGTAAGCGACAGCAAGAGCCTGACGATGACGGTGAAGGAATCGGCCGACCCGGACATCGCTATTGTGTCGGCAGCCAAGGCAGCGGCAGAAGGCGCAAGTTATTCCGGCACCACGCAGGCTGCGCACGGCGATGAGGCTGCCGCGAAGAGCTATGTCGAGAATCAGGCGAGAGCAGCTGTCAATAACAGCGCGGTTACGGTCACGGCCACCAAGGTTAGCTACATCGCGCCGATCGCGGGCGACGGCGACAATCTGAACGGCACGGACGGCAGCTATGCCTTCACCGTCACGGTGGCTAAAGGCTTGCAGAGCCAAACGACGGCGCAACAAACCATTGTTATCGCCGCAACGGCCTTTAACGGCGTGCCCAATGTGCAGGCGGTGGCGGCGGGCAAGGCGGCTATGGTGGATGGAATCGTCGATGTCGTCTTTCAGCCCTCGCAGGCCGACAAAACCGCGGCGGTACAAAGCTATGTGAATAGTCTGCTGGTCGGCGATGCCGCAGGGGTAACGGCGATTGTTACCTTTAACGGCGTTAGCGGCAAGTACGATGTTACGTTGTCCAAGGGAAGCGTAAATGACAGCAAGAGTCTTTCCATGACGTTTAACGAATCGGCCGACCCGGATATCGCTATTTTGCAGGCAGCCAGGGAAGCGGTGGAGAATACGGCGTATCCCGCAGCCAAACAGGAGGAACAAGGCACGGAAGCAGCCGTGAAAAGCTACGTGGAACAACAGGTGAAGCAAGCGGCGAATAACGACGCGATTGACCTCGCCATCCACGTTGACGAGTATACGGCGCCGAAGGCGGGCGACGCGGACTACCCGGAAGGAACCGACGGCCAGGTGGCGTTTACCGTCACGTTGACCAAGGGAGCGCAGGTGCAAAGCACCGCCCGTCTGACGCTGGCGATTACGGCAACGCCGTATTCCGGCGTTTCCAATCAGCAGGTGCTAGACGAGGCCAAGCGGCTGTTGCTGGAGGAAGAGCATACGATCGATGTGCCGTTAGGCACGACCTGGACCGAGATAGCAACGATAATAGTGATGAATTATTATACAGATTTGCTCGTTGATTTCGACTTGTCCTATCTGTTCGTCATGCCTAAATATCCCAACCCCGAGACGCAAACGACGGATGTTGATATCACTATAGAAAAAGGACAATTAACGGAACGAATGACCGCAAGCCTCTCCATTAATGAGGAGCGCGACCCGGACTTGGCTACGGCCAAGACAGCGGCGGAGAACGCCGACTATCGGGGCATCACGCAAGCGATGTATGACAATCGATCTCATCTTTCATTTATTCAAAATCGGGCCCGGGCCGCGATCAAAAACAGCGGCATCGTGACGGACCGACTTATTGTCGGCAGCGTGAAAGAGCGGGGCTACGTTCCGTCGATAACGGGCGATGCCGCCAACCCGAACGGTACGGATGGCAGCTTTAGCTTTACCGTAACGTTTTACAGAGCATGGCAGGTATGGAAGACCGAGCAGGTGACGGTTCCCATCCAGGCGACGCCTTACGATGGACTTTCCAACGCTCAGGCTGTGGCTGCAGCGAAGACGGCTTTAGCAGACGGTACAATTGATGTCGCTTTCGGAGCATCGCAGGCCGACAAAACAGCAGCCGTACAAAGTTATGTAAATGGCTTGCTTATCGGCGATGCCGCAGGGGTGGCAGCGACCGTCGCTTATAACAGCGTTAGCGGCAAGTACGATGTTGTACTTTCTAAAGGAAGCGCGAGCGACAGCAAGAGCCTGACGATGACGGTGAAGGAATCGGCCGACCCGGATATCGCTATTGTTGCCGTGGCAAAAACAGCGGCCGAGGGCGCAAGCTACAGCGGTATGACACAGGCGGAAGCGGTCAACGAATCGGTTATTGCGGCGGCACTGAAAGCCACTGCCGAAGCAGCGGTCAACAACAACGCTGTTATGGTCACGGTCACCAAGGTTAGCTACATCGCGCCGATCGCGGGCGACGGCGACAATCTGAACGGCACGGACGGCAGCTATGCCTTCACCGTCACGGTGGCTAAAGGCTTGCAAAGCCAAACGACGGCGCAACAAACCATTGTTATCGCCGCAACGGCCTTTAACGGGGTGCCCAACGCGCAGGCGGTGGCTGCGGCCAAGGCGGCTTTGGCGGACGGAGAGGTCGATGTCGCTTTCGGAGCATCGCAGGCCGACAAAACAGCGGCCGTACAAAGCTATGTAAACGGCTTGCTGGTCGGCGATGCCGCAGGGGTAACGGCGATTGTTACCTTTAACAGCGTTAGCGGCAAGTACGATGTTACGTTGTCCAAGGGAAGCGTAAATGACAGCAAGAGTCTTTCCATGACGTTTAACGAATCGGCCGACCCGGATATCGCCATTGTGTCGGCAGCCAAGGCAGCGGCGGAAGGTGCAAGCTACCCTGATGCCGCACAGGCAGCGTATGGCGATGAAGCTGCTGTAAAGAACTATGTTGAAATTCAGGCGAGAAGAGCGATCAACGACAGCGGCGTTACGGTCACGATCACCAAGTTCGGCTACACCGCGCCAATTGCGGGAGATGCCGACAACCCGCAAAGCGTAGACGGCAGCTATACCTTCACCGTCACGGTGGCAAAAGGCCAGCGGAGTCAGACTACCGCGCGGATAACGATTGCCATCATCGCAACGGCTTATAACGGCATGACCAATGCGCAGGCCGTAGCAGCGGCCAAGGCGGCATTGGTAGACGGATCGGTCGATGTCGCTTTCGGAGCTTCTCAGGCCGACAAAACAGCGGCCGTACAAAACTATGTAAACGGCCTGCTGGTCGGCGATGCGGCAGGAGTAACAACGACTGTTACCTACAACAGCGGCACAGGCAACTATGAGGTTACGCTGTCCAAGGGAAGCGCAAATGATAGCAAGAGCCTGACGATGACGTTAAACGAATCGGCCGACCCGGATATCGCGATTGTCGCGGCGGCCAAAAGAGCGGCAGAAGGCGCAAGCTTCGGCAGTTTGACTCAATCGGCGGCCAGTAGCGAATCGGTCATCGCGGCGTCAGTGAAAGCCACGGCTGAAGCAGCGGTCAGGAACGGCGACGTTGCGGTCACGATCAATAAAGTCAGTTACACTGCGCCGATAGCCGGAACCTCCGCTAATCGAAGCGGAACAGACGGTAATTACGTATTTACCGTCACCGTGACAAAAGGGGCGCAGAGCCAAACCACCGGGCAAATCAGAGTAAGCATTGCCGCCACTGCTGATACAAGCGGCGGTAATCCTGGCGGTGGTACTCCAGATGGCAGCACGCCCGGCGGCACCGCACCAGGCGGCACCGCACCAGGCGGCAACACGCCTGGAAGCAGCACGCCTGGAGGCAGCGCACCTAGTGGCGGCACATCCGGCGGCGGCACTTCCTTTGCGGATGTTAACAAGTCCGACTGGTTCTTTGACGCAGTAGCCTATGTCCAGCACAACGGCTTGATGTCAGGAACCAGCGAAACGACCTTTAGCCCCCTTTTGACGGCCGACCGTGCCATGATCGCAACCGTGTTATATCGCATGGCTGGCAACCCGCATGTGACCGGAGAAAGCACGTTCACTGATGTACCTTCCGGCAAGTGGTATACGAATGCCATCAAATGGGCGACGCAGAGCAGCATTGCGAGTGGTTATAGCAACAAACGATTTGGCATCGATGACGCAGTGACCCGCGAGCAGCTTGTCGCCTTGTTGTATCGCTACGCACAGCATAAAAACCTTAATATTACAGTGTCGGGTGATCTGTCCGACTTTGCAGACAAGGATAAAATTTCAGATTGGGCGACGGAATCTATGAAGTGGGCGATCGGAAAAGGTATCATCTCCGGTAACGTCAATGGAATGCTTGATCCGTCCGGTACGGCTAGCCGTGCGGAAATTGCAGCGATACTGATGCGATTTTTGATTGGTCAAGATCCCATGTAGCGGACATTTATGAACACCTGACAGCAAACTGTCGTCGGTACTACGCTGAAAAGAGATTTCCATGAGCGAGGTTAAATATCTATTTAATTATGCGCGAGATGGATATGGTGTGTTGACTATGCTTATTCCTCACATGCGAAGCGCATGGTGTCAACATATCGTATCGTTAAAACAAAGCCTAGTCCTCATCTATTCAGAGGACTAGGCTTTGTTTTCCCAAAAAAACGATTAAGATTTGCTGGTATTTTACTAAGTTTACGTTGTCTAGAACTACTACTCATAATTGTGGATTCAATGTGGTAAGGCCACAGTCCGTATATGGCGGAGCACCGTCCGCAATCAGCCTTATGCATGCCCGTCGCCATTCACGGGTCGGCGGTTGGTGTGCTTTATTTGGAGAATTACGCCGCTGCAAGCTTTGTGTCCGAGGATCGTATCCATATTCTTCATGCGATGGCGTCTCAAGGCGTGTACATTTGCGAATTGCTGCGATCGTTAAGCGGAATGGATGGGGGATCGGATATTAGCGAGGAACTGGATGCGGAGAAGAGCGGAGACAAGACGCCGGCTGCGATGGAAGAACCGCTCACGGACCGCGAGATGGAGGTGCTGGCGTTGCTGGCGGCAGGGCTGTCCAACAAAGAAATTGCCGAGCGATTATTCGTGGCTGTCGGCACAGTTAAGGTACATGTCAAAAACATTTTTACGAAATTAAAGGTTAACCGTCGCACGAAAGCAATCGCCCAGGCAAAAGAGCTCCATTTGCTGGACTAGTACCCTTTTAACTCGCAATTGTTGTATCATCACCTAGACAAGGGCTCCCGGGCAAACAACGTGCGCGCGAAGCCTTTTTTCGCTTATCCTTATCTTTGACATCCCTACCCCCGTTGTCTATAATTGGGACTATGAAAACCGACCACGACGAAGAAGCTTTTCGCCGGCAGCGAAGAGTTCAGCGGTTCATCCCCGCTAAGGTCCGTCATAACGTTGATCAAACCCTTCTATGGACAGGGTTTTTCTTGTTTATTTAGATTTTTTCACAGCCCTACTTATTCCATCTCGTGCGAAGCTCGCTTTTTCGGAAACCGAACAGCCTGCAAGGAGGATACCTAGGTGAGAGTTCTATTGGTAGACGATGAACCATTGGCTTTGATAGGGCTTCGAATGGCAATAGAAGACGAATTCGGCGATATGGAAGTCGTAGCTGCGTATTCGAATCCGACAGAGGTCGTTACGGGAGTAATGGAGCATTGTCCGGACGTCGTATTCCTGGACATCCATATGCCCGAGATAGACGGGCTGCAGCTCGCCAGACAGCTTCAAGCGGTCGCCCAGGGGATTGAGATCGTATTTATTACCAGCTACGACCAGTATGCAATCCGCGCTTTCGAGCTATATGCTTTGGACTATATCATGAAGCCGGTAGAAAGACAGCGTTTGATCCAGACCGTTATGCGCGTCAAAGAAAAGCTGAATTGGAAAAATTCGATGAAACCGCCGAGGTCGGACGCTTCCTGGATTTGCTGTTTTGACCGAATCCGGTTTCGGCATCCCGGAATGGAGTCGCAACCCGTGAAGTGGCGAACGAGCAGGGCGCAAGAGTTGTTTGCTTATCTGCTCCATCATAGAAATCGAATGGTTAGCCGAAGCGCGCTGCTTGAACTGTTATGGCAAGATAACGAAGAGCCGACATTAATGCAGCTTCTCTATACGGAGATTTACCATGTTCGTCAAACCTTAAAGCGACATAAGATGGACATGATCTCTATTTATGCCGGAGAGCTGGAGGCTGGATATCGGCTGGATATCGGCGATGCGCGAGTGGATACGGAGGCGTGGGAACACGCCGTGAAGCAGATGGGACATCTCGATGCGAGCACGGTTGGCGCTTATGAACGCGTACTGCTCGCTTATGAGGGCGGGTATCTGGGGCAATATGAATATCTTTGGGCGGAACACGAACGGGAACGTCTGCGATTGTTATGGCTATATAATATGAACAAAGTAAGCGAGTTTTACGAACGGCACGGAATGCCGGACAAGGCTATTCAAGTCAATAGGCGCGCTCAGGACTTGTATCCGGAAGAGGAAGGCTGCTATTTCGCTCTTATGAAATTGTACGACGCCATCGGCAATAAAATAGAAGTGGAGGAACAATACTTGCTTCTTCAAACGAGGTTGCAAAAAGAGTTGGAGCTGCCGATCAGCGCCCACGTCGCTCGCTGGTATGAACAGTGGAAGCTGAGTACAGCATGAAACGGCCCATGGGGCTTTTTGCGCCTTATCGGCGTTTTTTTCTCGTCCTTGCGATTATTGTCGTGCTCTTCGGACTTCGATCGGCGTGGAACGAATTTTTTTCGATGGACAAGTCGTTTCAGGCGATAGACGGAATCGTCGACTTGCGCGGAACGGACCTTAAGGCCTCTTCTCCGTTAACGTTGGATGGACAATGGGAGTGGTATCCCGATCGGCTATTGACCGAGCAACAAATTCAGGAGAAAGAGCCTGTCTCGCGCAGCATTCAGGTGCCGGGTAAATGGAGAGCGGCGTTAAATTCCGACACTAATCATGCCTATGGTTACGGAACGTATAGGCTTCGTATTCTGACCGATCCGCTTGAACAGCCTGTTGCGTTCTGGTTCAAAGGGATTCAAACCTCCTCGGAAGTCGAGATCAACGGCAACATTCTGGGGGGAGCCGGGCACGTTGCCCAGACGGCAAGCGAATATATGCCTAGCCATACTTCGTATAGTCTTTCTTACGCGGATAAGGGCGTAACGGAGATCGATCTGCTCATTCGCGTGGCGAACTTCGACGCTCCGTTCTCTGGAGGGATTACGCGTTCCGTGCGATTCGGCTCGGAGACGGCGATCGAGGATAGCAGCTCGATCTCGCTCCTCTTTCAGTCATTGACCGTGGGTATTTTGCTGTTGCACGGTTTGTATTCTTGCATCGTTTATTTGCACAGACGCAAAGACCCGTCTCTGTTGTTTACGGGCTTGGTCTTTTTGTGCGCTGGCGTTTCGATATCGAGCGGGTTTGACAAATCTCTGTTTACTTGGCTGCCTGTCGACTATATATGGGCCATCAAGATCAGGCCCATTGCGTTGCTGTGGAAAAATCTATTTTTACTGCTTGTCTACATGAAGTTTGCAGGGATGGCATGGCGTGGCAGAGGGTTACGAGTCTACATCGCCGTGCTTGCAGGGCTGACGGGGATCCTCATGGTTGCGCCTGCATCGGTCGTGAACAGCGTGTTGGATTTAAATATTTTCCTTGCGGTTTACTTGCTGTCGTATGTGTGGTTTATCGGGATCGTGTTCAAGGCGGCATTCAAGAAGCAAGCCGATAAGAATGCGAATTGGTTGCTAGTTGCCGCGATCGGTACGGTATCTAATATGGCGTGGGTCATGGTAGACAGTTTCACGGAAGTGACGAGCGTCTATTATCCGATCGACATCTCTTTTGCCGTCATCGCGTTTTCAACCCATTTGTTCAAACAATATTCACGCAACGCCGATGAGATTCGCGAATTATACGAGCAGTTGAAGATTGCCGACAAAATGAAAGACCGGTTTCTCGCCAACACCTCGCATGAATTGCGCACGCCGCTGCACGGCATTATGAATATCGCTGGGAACCTCTACGACAGAGAGAAGGATAATCTCACGGAGGGAAGTCGCCAAGAGATGGAGCTGCTTGGTACCATCAGTCGGCGCATGTCTTATCTTCTCGATGATTTGCTTGACGTCGTACGGTTACGGGATCATCGCATAAACTTGCAGTTGGAGCCGCTTCGTGCCCAAGCGATTGTACCCGGCGTTATCGCGATGCTTCAATATATGGCGGAAAGCAAGCCGATTCGGTTGCAAACGAACATAGCGGAATCGTTGCCGCCCGTGATGGCGGACGAGAAACGTTTTGTACAAATCTTATACAACTTGTTGCATAATGCGTTGAAGTATACGGAGCAGGGATCAATCATTTTATCTGCCGAAGTCCGGAACGGGCAAGTTGTAATTGAGGTTGCCGATACCGGCATTGGCATGGATGAAGAGACGCAGGCGCGAATCTTCGCGCCTTACGAACAAGGGGAAGATGGAATCAGCGACGGTAGAGGAATCGGGCTAGGTCTTAGCATCTGTAAGCAATTGGTCGAATTGCACGGCGGCGAGCTGTCGGTTGAATCGGGGTTAGGCATGGGCTCGACATTCCGCGTAACTCTTCCATTGGCGGATGAGAATGCGGAATCGCCAGCTAGACAGATTCGACTTGCGGAGCGGGAAGCGGCAACGGCGGTGCAACCGTACGAGGGCTTACGGGCGGAAGGGCGAGAGATAGACGGCAAATCCGTACGCGACGCGATTCCGCCGTTGCTTCATGGCGATCCTATTCGCATATTGGCGGTTGACGACGATCCGATCAATCTGAAAGTACTCGTCGGTATACTGGAGGCGGAGCCCTATCGGATCGTAACGGCGCATTCCGGGCAAGAGGCGTTGCAATTGCTGGAGCAGCAATCGTGGGATCTCCTGATTACCGATGTGATGATGCCCGGAATGTCCGGTTACCAACTGACGCAGAGAGTGAGAGCGCGTTACCCCCTTTCGGAGCTGCCCGTGTTATTGATGACCGCGCGTAGCCAGACGGCCGACATTTACACGGGCTTCTCGGCGGGAGCGAACGATTATGTGACCAAGCCCGCGGATGCGTTGGAGCTTCGGTACCGGATTCGCTCGTTGATCGCGCTCAAGCGGTCGATCCATGATCGGTTGCGAATGGAAGCCGCGTATTTGCAAGCGCAAATTCAGCCGCATTTTCTATTTAATACGCTCAACGCGCTAATGGTACTTAGCGAGATCGATACGAAGAGGATGCGTAAGCTGGGCGAAGCGTTTACCTCCTTCATGCGGATCAGCTTCGATTATTTGAATACAGGGGAGAAGGTCGAGCTCGCTCACGAGCTTGCTCTGGTAGAAGCTTATCTGCATATCGAGAAGGAGCGATTCAGCGACAAACTGGATGTCGTTCAGGAAGTCGAGAAAGGCGTTCGCGTGCGGCTTCCGCCGCTGTCGATCCAGCCGCTGGTCGAGAATGCCGTTAAGCACGGTCTCTTGGGCAAGGCGATCGGCGGCACGGTCCGGCTTAGAGTCGCTCGAGTGGAAGAGGGCGTTCTGATCGAGGTCAAGGATAACGGCGTTGGCATGTCACCGGTTATGATCGAGAAGCTGCTGAGTGCTTCTATGCAAGAGCAGGGCGGCATCGGCATCGCCAATACGAATCGCCGATTGATTCAGCTGCATGGCAGCGGGCTGCGAATCGAGAGCCAGCCAGGTGAAGGAACGACGGTGACCTTCATCGTTCCCACGAGACGCGCGTAGCTAGAATGATAAGAATAAAGCTTAAATAGACAAAGGCCGCTCTACGAGATAAGGACTGAATCGATCAGATCCCAGCTCGCGGAGCGGTCTTTTTGTTGGAAGGGCTGCGACTGTATAGGGGTTGTATAGTTTGGTTTGATAATCTGTTACACGAGTCGACAAAAACTTTAGAAAAGGGAGAAAAATAAATGGTAGCGAACAAATTCAAAAGCGGGTCCTTGTATCTCCTCCTCCTCTGTCTGCTAATGGCCGTAGTGGTTCCGGCGCCGCAGTCGGCTTCGGCGGATACGGGTTTGGGCGCCTTGGCTGCGGGAGACGAACCCGGGGCAGTCGCGGTGAATCCGGTGACGAACAAAATATATGTCGCCAATGCCGGCAGCAACAACGTGACGGTCATTGACGGCGCGACTAACGCGACAACGTCGGTAACGACGGGAAACGCACCTACCGCAATTGCGGTGAATGCCGCAACGAACAAAATTTATGTCGCCAATCGGGATAGCGGCAGCGTGACGGTCATTGACGGCGCGACCAACGCGACGGCGATGGTACCGACGGAAAACAGTCCGGTTGCAGTCGCGGTGAACCCGGTGACGAACAAAATTTATGTCGCCAATTGGGGGAGCGACAACGTGACGGTCATTGACGGAGCGACCAACGCGACGAAGACGGTATCTGTGGGAGCCGCTTCCGGTGTAATCGGCGTGAATCCGGTGACGAACAAAATCTATGTCGCCAATCAGATCCACGAGGTGGTGGTCATTAACGGCGTGGACGATACGGTGCTGACGACGCTAGAACCGTTTGGGCCGATCTTCACGGCTACCGTAATCGCGGTGAATCCGGTGACGAACACCATCTACTTAGACAATATGTACGTAGGCAGCGTGGCGGTCATTAACGGCGCGGACGATACCCTGACGACAACGGTAATGCTAGCACCCGGTGTTGACTCTCTATCCGCAATCTCGGTAAATCCGGTGACGAACCAAATTTATATTGCCGATAGGTACGGCAACAATGTGACGGTTATGGACGGCGCGAGCAATACGGTGACGAAGACGATCGGGGTGGGCAGTTACCCGACTGCGATTACCTTGAATTCAGCGACGAACAAAATCTATGTCGCCAACAGGGACAGCGATAACGTGACGGTCATTGACGGCGCGAGTAATACGGCGACTCAGACGTTAGCCGCAGGAGACGGACCTGGCGCAGTCGCGGCGAACCCGGTGACGAACAAAGTTTATGCCGCCAATGCGTACAGCGACAACGTGACGGTCATTGACGGAGCGAGCAACAAGATGACGCAGGTATCAGGGGGAGGAGACCTTGATGATGGCATTGCGGTGAACCCGGTGACGAACAAAATCTATGTCACTAATTCATACAATGAAATCGTGACCGTCATGGACGGCTCGACCAACACGATAACGACAGTACCGTTACCGACAGGAGGCGATCACAATGCAGTCGCGGTGAATGCGGTGACGAACAAAATCTATGTCGCCAATAAAGGGGACGGCAGCAGCAATGGTTCCATAACTGTTATTGACGGCGCGACCAACGCGACGGAGACATTCCCGGCAGGCATAAGTCCCAATGCCATTGCCGTGAATGCTGTGACGAACAAAATTTATGTCGCCAATCAGCAAAGCGACTCCGTGACGGTCATCGACGGTGCGAACAACACGACGATAGAGGTAGGGGTGGGCGATTTTCCCGTTGCGATCGCGGTGAATGCGGTGACGAACAAAATCTATGTCGCCAATAAAAATAACGACAAAGTGACGGTTATTGAAGGAGCGAGCAACACGACGACAGAGGTAGGGGTGGGCGACTTTCCCGTTGCGATCGCGGTGAATGCAGTGACGAACAAAATCTATGTCGCCAATCAGGGTAGCCATAATGTGACGGTCATTGACGGAGCGAGCAACGCGACGGAGCAGATTGCAGCAGATGCGGGTCCGACTGCAGTCGCGGTAAATCCGATGACGAACAAAATCTATGTCTCCACGCAGCCCGGCAACAAAGTGACGGTTATTAACGGCGCGACCAAAGCGACGACGTCAATAGCGGTCGAATTGTCTCCTGCTGCAATCGCGGTGAATCCGGTAGTCAACCGAATCTATGTCGGTAGTAACATAAGTAATGACGTAACGATCATCGACGGCACGACTAACACGACGACGAAGATATCGTCGGCAGGAATGAGCCGTGCGATCGCGGTGAATCCGGTAACGAACAAAGTCTATGTCTCCAATTTTAACAACAGCAAAGTATCGGTTGTCGATGCCGCCGGGCGTACGATGAATCCGGTGAGCGTGCACGTTGCACCGTTGCCAAGAGATATTTCTTACGGTTCGAGCGCAACGTTTTCTTTTCAAGTGTCGAACACGTACAACCCTTATCCATCCGTTGTGCAGAGCGTTTACTATCAACTCGATACAGCGGAAGGAACATGGGTTTCCGCAAATGCTGCCGGCAGCGATTGGACGGGAACCTTGAACTCGTTAACGCCCGGTGAACATGTGATTTATGCGTTAGCGTTGGAAGCCCAAGAGGGTGGAGTTCCGGCGGGAGTAGCGGCAGCTTATTCCTTCACCGTCGTGCCCGACAACGCGATCAACCCGCCGAGCGTGAGCTTCGACAAGTACGACGGATCGGCGTCGAACGCGGACGTGACGACGACGTTGGCGCTGCATTACAATACGCTTAACGGCATATCCAATGGCGGTTCGACACTGGTAGAAAACCAGGACTACACGGTAGCGGGCAATACGGTCACGATTGCAAAAGCGTACTTGGCGACACAGCCGGTGGGTCCGACGCCGACGACGCTGACGCTTGCGTTCAGCGCCGGATCGGCGCAGACGCTGACGATCGCGGTGAGCGATACGACGCCGACGACGTACTCCGTCGCGTACGACGGCAATAATTCCGACGGAGGCACGGCTCCGACGGAGACGAATAAGGCGTCTGGAGTGACCTTTGCGGCGAAATCGAACACGTTCACGAGAACAGGATACACGTTTACGGGATGGAATACGCAGACGGACGGCGGCGGAACGCCGTATGCAGAAGGCGCAACGGTGACGATGCCATCCGGCGCGTTAACGCTGTACGCACAGTGGACGGCGATCCCGACATACGCCGTCACGTACGACGGCAATGATTCCGACGGAGGCACGGCTCCGACGGAGACGAATAAGGCGTCGGGTGTCACCTTTGCGGCGAAAGCGAACACGTTCACGAGAACAGGCTACACGTTTGCGGGATGGAACACGCAGGCGGACGGCGGCGGAACGCCGTATGCAGAAGGCGCAACGGTGACGATGCCATCCGGCGCGTTAACGTTGTACGCACAGTGGACGGCAATCCCGACATACGCCGTCACGTACGACGGCAATGATTCCGACGGAGGTACGGCGCCGACGGAGACGAATAAGGCGTCTGGAATGTCCTTTGCGGCGAAAGCGAACACGTTCACGAGAACAGGCTACACGTTTGCGGAATGGAACACGCAGGCGGACGGCGGAGGAACGCCGTATGCAGAAGGCGCAACGGTGACGATGCCATCCAGTGCGTTAACGCTGTACGCGCAGTGGACGGCAATCCCGACATACGCCGTCACTTACGACGGCAATGATTCCGACGGAGGCACGGCTCCGACGGAGACGAATAAGGCGTCGGGAGCGACCTTTGCGGCGAAAGCGAACACGTTCACGAGAACAGGCTACACGTTTGCGGGATGGAACACGCAGGCGGACGGCGGCGGAACGCCGTATGCAGAAGGCGCAACGGTGACGATGCCATCCGGCGCGTTAACGCTGTACGCACAGTGGACGGCAATCCCGACGTACGCCGTCACGTACGACGGCAATGATTCCGACGGAGGTACGGCGCCGACGGAGACGAATAAGGCGTCGGGTGTCACCTTTGCGGCGAAAGCGAACACGTTCACGAGAACAGGCTACACGTTTGCGGAATGGAACACGCAGGCGGACGGCGGAGGAACGCCGTATGCAGAAGGCGCAACGGTGACGATGCCATCCAGCGCGTTAACGCTGTATGCGCAGTGGACGGCAATCCCGACATACGTCGTCACGTACGACGGCAATGATTCCGACGGAGGCACGGCTCCGACGGAGACGAATAAGGCGTCGGGTGTCACCTTTGCGGCGAAAGCGAACACGTTCACGAGAACAGGCTACACGTTTGCGGGATGGAATACGCAAGAGGACGGCGGCGGTACGGCGTATGCGGTAGGAGATACGGTGACGATGCCATCCGGCGCGTTAACGCTGTATGCGCAGTGGACGCAGGATACGTACGCGATTAGCCCGTTGACGAACGTGACGATGAACATACTGACAGCAGGTTATGCATCGGGAGCGCAGGAAACGAAAACAATGACCGTGACGCGGACGGGCACGGGCGACTTGACGAGCTTGGCGACGACGCTGAGCGGGGCTAATGCGATCAGCTTTACGATTACACAGCCAGCAGCGACGACGCTAAATAGCGGGACGCCGTCCACGACTTTTACGGTAAAACCAAACGACGGACTTGCCGCAGGAACCTATATGGCAACGGTAACGGTATCGGCGACCGGCATGACGCCGGTGACCTTTACGGTGACGCAGGTTGTCAACAGCGCCGGAGGCGGCAGTTCAACCTCTTCGGCTTCTCCGGATACGACGGCCGATTTGTTTATCGACAAGAACGGCGTACCGCGTAACCCGAATACGATCGATACGACGAAACCGTCCGTCACGCTGCAAGTGAATCCGAAAGACGGCGTAGCTTATGTCAGCATCCCGGCCAGCTTGTTAAGCAGATTTGCGGACAAGAACGCAACCTTTTTCATCGAAATACAGACGCCTTACGGCAGCTACCGAGTACCGGTCAATCTGGCTTCCCTCATTCCGGGGCTGCAGGATTTGCTTGCCGCTAACAAATTGAATGCCGAGGAGATCAGCTTCAAGATTACGCTGACCGACAAATCCGGTGACGCGGACATCCGGGCGGCATTCGGAAGCGGCTTGCCGAACGGTAAGGTTATAGGCGCCATTGTGGATTTCGGCATCGAGATCATCAGTACCAAGACAAAGCAACCGATCGGTACGGCGGACAAATTCAGCAAGGCAATGGTAAGAATGATTCCGATGCCTAAGGAAATGACCGAACTGCCGGAGCTTTGGGGCGCGTTCCGCTATAACGAAACGACGAAACAATTCGAGTTTGTCCCTGCGCGCAAGGTGCAAATCGACGGGATCTGGTATACGATGATAAGCTCCTCTTCGAATAGCGTGTACGTCGTGGCCGACAACGCGATCAGCTTTGCCGATATGCAGGAGCATTGGGGTAAACAGTATGTGGACAGGGCTGTTGCGAAAGGGCTTGTCGAGGGAGTCGGCGACGGGCGGTACGTTCCCGGACAAGCCGTGACAAGAGCAGAGTTCGCCGCTATGCTGGTCAGAGCTCTGGGACATGGCACATCGGTTGGCAGCACGGCAATCTATGACGATGTACAGCCCGGGGCGTGGTATTTCGGCGAAGTGGCTGCAGCCAAGGCGCTTGGACTGCTGGATTTTGCCGGCGGTAGCCGATTAAACCCGAATAAGCCGCTGACGCGCGAAGAAATGGCAAGTATGCTTGCGGCGGCGGTTCATCCGGAGAAGCTTACGATCACGGGGGAAGAAATTAGTCTGGACAAGTACAAGGACAGCGGCAGCGTGGACGCGGCCTATCTGGAGGATGTTCGCCTGATGGTCAAGCTTCGCATTATGGAAGGCGTGGGAGCCAATACGTTCAAACCAAAGGATACAACGACACGCGCAGAGGCGGCGGTCGTGTTTATCAGAACGCTGCAAGTCTTAGATATGATAGATTAATTTTCCTCGGCATATGCAACAAAAAAAACGCCCTGTCCCTGCAAGAGGACAAGGCGTTTTACTGTATGACCCGACTAGATCAAATCCGATTTTTGCAGCAAGCGTTTAACGATCAAGGCAACCTCGGCTCTGGTCATATATTCGTTCGGAGCCAGCTTTGTGTCGCTTTTTCCCGATACGATGCCAGACTGTATTGTGTCGGCGATGCCGCTCTGCGCCCAACCGGATGCTATTGCCGCATCTGCATACGGATTTAGAATCTTGTCGATCGATTGATTGGATAGCCTAGCTTTTAATCCAGTGATCGTCATCGCTTTAGCGATGATGACCATGGCTTCTTCGCGAGTAATCTTGGCATTCGGCTGGAAACTGCCGTCCTTCAAGCCGTTGACCAAACGATACGAATAAGCGGCACTAATCGCGCCGTTATACCAGTCGGAAGCTTTTACGTCCTTGAAAGGAGCGGCTTCGTTTTCCGGCTTAATTCCCAATCCGCGAACGAGAATAGCTACGAATTCGGCGCGAGTGATATCCGAATCCGGACTGAAAGAACCGTCCCCTTTGCCGTCGATGACCATGCGGGAACCCAAATCGTTGACTGCGTTTTTAGCCCAATGCTTAACAACATCGCTAAATTCTATTGGATGCCAAATGATCGAGTAGGCGCTATTGCTCAAACTATTCACTTTTGCATAATATTTGCCGTAAATAAAGACGATTTTGGTAGGGACGTGACGAACTGTTCCGTCCGCTTCGACAACAACGCCTGTCGTAATTTTCGTAGGATCAACGCCGTCCGGAATTGCAATCGTGCGTTCAACATAGGCGCTGAACTTGGATACGACAACCGTTTTACCTTCATGTATTGCCTTAATCGTAAATTCAATCGGCGGTACGACAAGGACGAAGCTTCCTTTATCTGCTGTATTCTCCACCGCTTTTACGGCATTGGCGGTCGGTTCGGCAATTTCGATCCGCACCCTGATATCTTTCAGGGGAATCGATCTACCAATCTGATCGGAAATAGAGCTAATGTTAATTTGTTGAACAGGGACTGTGTACGCCGTTTGATTCGTTTTAATTTCCAGGACCGCTTGCTTAGTTTCCATGTTTTGAATCATTTGACCATTCAGTTCGCCTACGACGACATCGGACTCGGCGGTGACCGGAATGATGACAGTCGCTCCCGGACCTTCCGTAGCGAGCTTGTCCTCCAACTTTTTCTGGTCGATGGTTACCGTAATTACGGATTGTCCATTAACTTTGGATGTCGTTGCAGTTCCCGCGCGCTCCGCTTTACCGTTAACGAGCACATCCACGCTGGTTGTCGTGGAACTTGAATTTTCGTTCGAAGTGTTGCTGCTGCCGGGTGGCGATGTCGGGACGGTTGCCGTGACAGCCGAGGTCAATCCGCTCTCCACGGCCGATCCCGTAGTCGTGCCGGTCTTAGCGATCGGCGTCACTTCGAAGCTAATGTGCTTTCCAAGATCTGCGGCACGTAAGGTATAGGAGGTCGACGATGCTCCCGAGATTGCAGTCTTGTTCGTCCCGAGCGCATCGTCGGATCGATACCACTTGAATGAGCTCGTACCTTCCGCATCCGAGTTCGCATCGCTATAGGTGTATCTTCCGGTTAAGGTTGAGCCAACCTGAGCCGTCCCCAAGATTCTTACATGGAGCGCTTTCGGTGCGACCTGTCCGATAGCAATGCCGGACGTGTCTCCAACATTATTAAGCGTCAGATTGGCTTGGATTCCGCCTCCATCTTTACCTATTAAAGTTCCTCCGTTGGGAAGCAAGGAACTTCCTAGGGTGATGTCATCGGTATCTAGGTCAGAAGCTTTCACCACGTATTTGAATGTCAGGACATTGCTACGTGTACCGCCTATGTAAATCGCCTCAACCGCGTTACTGCCGATCATAACTGGCAAAATAGGAGGTTTTGTATATGCCCGCACCACCTCCGAGAAATGAACCTTAAAGAGCAATTCACCGCCCTCATTATAAACCTTTGCCTCAGGCACTTCGACCGACGTGATCGTCGGAGCCGAAGCGTTTAGACTGATCTGGACAAACGGCTTACCGTCAATGCTCGCCTGACTGGCATTGCCTCCAATATCGACAATCGATCCGTTTGTGCTGTCAATCAGCCCTAATGCGTCTATAAAGACGTCTCTATCCGTATCTTGAACGGTATAGCGGAATACGAGATCGGTCGACTCTAAGCCCGACACATCGGACACATATACAGCCTGAACTACGGAACGGGTACCAGACATTAACGACAAACTCGGAGTACCCGTAACCTGCACGGGCTCCGTGAAGCGAAGCCTGTACTCGAAGCTTTCTCCCGTCACGTAGTTCCGATTGGTTGGAGTGAAAAAGAAATGCTGTACTTTGGGAAGGACGGCATCGACCCGCACGTCCGAAAGCGCAAGCTTGTAAACGGCGATAGGCATCGGAGTCGATACACTCGAGTCGTTTATACTTCCGCCTTGGATGGCGTTGCCGACCCTTACACCGTGAAGAGCTTCATCCCCGCTCTGAACAATATACCGGAATGTAACCTCGTTCCCGGATACGTCGGCAACCGTTGCTTGCCGTACTGTCGGTTCTTGTGTCGTTCCGAAAAACAAAGGAAGATAAGGCTCGCCGGTTACAGTCACATTCTGATTATAATGGAATACGAAATCCAAGATCTTGCCTTCATTATAATAGCCGTTAGTAGGAATGATCTCCGTTACGGGGGATGCTCCACCGGCATTTACTTGTACGCCGGTAAGAACTGTAACCATTCCATTCGGGAAAACCGGATTGATCGAATTATGCGCGGCATCCTCAATCACGCCTCCATACATCTTTACTTCATTGTCGATCGTAATCCCGTTGAAATCTTGAAGTCCGGCTTCGACGCTATATTGAAATACAATCTGATTAGGCCCATTTGATACATACTCTGCGCGTACTTCCGTTCCACCGATGTTGAGACTGAGATAGGGCTTACCATATAGGGTGTTAACGACAATATTCTCAGAGAATGATAAAGTGAAGGAGAGAGGTTCGGTTGCAACATACGTATTATCAAGGGGATAACTAACGGATAGAATACTCGGAACGACCGTATCTATTTTAATAGGGGTATTCAGTATCGATGCGCCGCTTGGACCAAAGCCGCTGCCGAGATCGGCGGCCTCTGCAGTAGAATTCGTGATGGAGGCGCCATTTAATTGAATGGGGCCTAAGACCTGAATGCCGTCCGCATCGTTATCGCCCGGTTGAATCCTGTAAGAAAACGACAAATACATCGAAGAGCCAGGCACAGACTTATAAAATGCTTGCCGCATCGTCCCGCCAACATCGAGCATTAAGCTAGGCGTTCCGCCCGTCACGTTCACATTCTCATTGAATACTACGGTGAATTCAAGCACTTCTCCGGCTTTATACGTTTTGACCAGAGGCAAGTTCAGACCTGTAGTCGTTGGTGATGCTGCTTTAACTTGATTCACCGCAAGCGATGTCGTAAAGAGTAAAAACACAAGTAGTGCTGCGGTCATCTTTTTCAGTGCCACGAGGGTGCCTCCTAATATTTCTCATAATTCTGTCTAGAATATATCATTATTCTTTAACAGTAAATAGAAATTTCGGATAAGGAAATCCTCCCGATAGGGTTCGGGCGCAAACAGAAGATCGTACCAAAGCTGCTTATGGAACATAAGAACGGGACGCTTCAATAGCATCACGTTAATCGTAACTATAGTTCTCCATCATTTTATTTATATGATACTCTTTCGACCGTACCTTTCGAATTGATCTTTAATGCTAGGAGCGATCAACGCCCGAATGGCGAATAGCCTCGGCTGATAGCTTGACAGAATCCTTTCAGATACCAGCTCGTTTCGCTGAAATGAAGTTGATCGGTTCGACGATTCTGTTTGTCGCAGTGCCATCTTTATCCATATATTCGAATGAAACCAATCTTCGATTGAGGATGGATTCTTGAAATGTTTTCAAAAGTTGAAGAATCTCGGACCGACCCGCCATAGTCGCCCTCTCTTTTTTACCACTTTATCTCCGAAAGGTGACAATAAGATGTCACCTTTTATAAATTATACTACAGGTATCACAAGAAGGAGGTAGTGCTTTATGCCAGCTATTGCTTATTTAAACTTTGACGGGATTACAGAACAAGCGATTGAATTTTATTCGAAGGCATTGAATGCAACCGAAGTAAAAAAAGTGAAATTTAAAGATTTTCCACAAGATCCGAACTATCTACTGCCGGAAAACGAGTTGAATATGATCATGGAGTCTTCCATCGAATTCGCGGGAGGGAAGATCATGATGTCGGATCTGCTGCCTTCCATGAAGAGCGTAACAGGCGAGCTGGTGAAAGGAAACAACGTATGGATTAGTTTAGTTATCGAAAATAAACAAAAATTGGAGCAATATTTTACTCATTTATCTGTTGGCGGCTACGTGATAATGCCATTATCCGAGACTCCTTGGTCTTCGTGCTTTGGCATGCTGGTGGATAAATTCGGGATATCCTGGAAATTTAATCGCGATGCTTATAAGTTTCTTGATGAAGTGATTTCCAACAAACTTTAAGTCATTCAAGCCCCGTAATTCTGGGGACTATTAGGTTGTTAGATCAAACAGGGGCGGCTATTCATAGTCGTCCTTTGTTGTACGCCTACCTTTCTCGCTATCCAAATAATAAGCTTTAGAAAATGAAGGCAAAATTGCCCCCGTAAAGGATAAGACTGCCTCGTAGGAACTTTATTGCAACACTCGTATGATTAGATAGTCCACAATATATGCGGAGTTTTGTTCTATGAAAGTTTTATAGGGTGTAAAGAAGGGATGAGAATACGTTATTTCCACGTCTGCGTTTCGCTCATTGAATGATGTTGAAAGCGCTAACATATTGTCGATTGTGGACGAATTCGCTTTTAAGAGATTGGACAAATGGAAGAGTAGAGGTGATGCGGAGGCGAGCATAAAGCGGGAAAGCGTTGTGAGGCCACATAGGAGGGGTTCTATAGAGTTATGGGATCTCTTCAAAACCAAAAAAAAGGATATATGGAGGAAATTTAAGAATGATAAAAAGACGGTTATTAGCATTTTTACTTGTGACAGCGATGCTACTTACTTTGTTTTCTCCACCTAGAATTGTCAGCGCGGCATGGGGGGATGACGTAAATCTTCTGACCGTAAATGCAGGTTCGGACGGTAACACGGCAACGTCAACCCTTGCTCCGGACGGACAGGTAGCGTGGAAGTTGAACACGGGAACCTCCAAGAACGGCGGTCCATGGGATAACCTCTTCACGCCGAGCCTGGTGCCTCCGCATAATGTACTAGCTTATAAAGACGGCTACTTCGCCTTCGAGATGTACGTTCCAAATGAAAGCTTTAAAGACATTCAAGGAAATAACTGGCTGGTCATCGTAAGCGACAGTAATCCTCATCCTACCGACAAGTTTAACAACGATTCTCGTCTCCAGCTTAATGTAAGCGGGGTCTCGACCGCGGCTGTCGGCACATGGGCGACGGTCTATACGAAGTTATCGTCGACAAGCACCGTGGCCGGGAATTTCAACGACGCCTGGCTAGACCAAGTAACCAGATTGGCCATGCATCTGCAATGGGGGACGAATGTCCCTAGCACCGACGTATTCATCAAAAACCCGCGTTTCCAGAAAAGCACGTTAGGCGTTCCGGGTTCTCCGTCAACGGTTCCCTCGCTTGACGTAGCAACGAAAACAGTAACCGCGAACGCGCCGGCTAGCGGGCAAGCCGTGGAATTCGCCATAAGCGAAGACGGGATCGCTCCTGGATCCGGTTGGGTGGATGGGATTAACAACGGTAACGTTTATACTCATCAATTTGCCACATTACCTTCAGCAGACACCTTCTATGTTTTCGCGCGCGCGAAAGCAAACGGCAGTTACAACTTCGTCGGCGCCTCATCAAGAATCACCGTAACGTCTATAGATGAACAAACTTTAGTAAGCCAGGCTGCGGCGTCTTTGACCTGGGATACGATCAAAGGCAATAATACTTCTGAAAACGATGTGAAATCGCAACTTAGTCTCCCGACGACAATAGGCACGACGAACGTAGCGTGGTCTTCGGACAATGCGGCCATAAGCAACACCGGAAGCGTAAATGGTCTATTGAATAGGGAAGTAGACAAAACCGTAGTCCTCACGGCGACAATAACCAAGGGGAGCGCAAGCGCTACGAAAACTTTTACTTTGACGGTGAAAGCCATGCCGGCGGAGGTCAACGCTCGGACTGCGGCGTATTTTCCTAATATAGAGGAGGGGACGATCAATACCGTTGCGCCGGATGGCAATAATGCGGTTAAGCTGGGCGCCGGAAAAATAGGCGCCGGCGCCGAACGAATTTGGAATGCCAATAGCGGTAATCAGAATCTATTAGCTTACGCGAATCAATATTTCGTGTTTGATATGTATGTGACTCATACGGACCTATTAAATTCCAGCGGTAATAACTGGATCGCGATTGCATCCGGCGGTAACAATCTGGACACCAATTCGCGTCTTAACCTTAATGTTAGTGATATCAGAAACGGACATGTCAATGAATGGATTACCGTATATGCGCAATTATCGACAGCCAATTCTCCGAATGGCTTCAATCCCGTTACCTTGGACACGGTACAGGAAATGAGACTGCAAATGCAATGGGCTTCCGTGCCTCAAGGCGACATCTATATTAAGAACGCTCGTTTCCAGGGTAACGCGGATTCGCCGAAACCAATTCCGGCAGCCGTTGAGACAAACGGAAACGTAACGTTATCGTCGGCAGCGCCGACGAACGGTCAGGCCGTGCAGTTCGCGATCAACGCGACCGGCAGCGCTCCTGAGGAAGGCGATTGGACGACGGGTACGCTCGATTCGGGCATTTATTCTATGCAAATTCCCAAACCCACAGGCAACACCTATTATACATTCGCACGCACGGCTCAAAATACGCAATATCCTTTCGCAGGAACGCATACAAGAGTTAAGGTCGTGCATCTTGACGACAATCAAGCCGTAGCGGACGCGGACGCACAGCTGACATGGGACACGATCAAAAACGCGAATGCGAACCAATCCGGAGTAAGAACGGCGTTGACTCTTCCGGCAACGGGCGCGAACGATACGGCGATCGCATGGTCGGCCGTACCTACAGGTATCTTGGATACCGCTACCGGCAGCGTTACTCGCGACCCTAACCAAGACAAAGCCGTAACCCTTACGGCGACAATAACGAAAGGGAATGCAACGCCTGTAACTAAAACCTTCAATTTGACGGTAGTCAAGACGGCCAACGAACTTGCCGGAGTGTTCATTGACTTCAACGATACGAACACGTTTGCTCCAATCGGAGATCCGGCGCAAAAACTCCAAGGCAACGGCATAGGTATCAGCCTGAGCGGAGACAACAGCGCTGTGGAAAGAGTCACTCAAAGCGGCGTAAACGCCGTGAAAGTGGGCGACTTTATTTACGTCATCGTAAACGAACCTAATCTTGTACCGGTAAACAAAGTCGAATTGGAAGTAAAATACTGGAGACCGAGCGCGGCCAGCGGGATTTCGTTGCACTATAACACCATCTATCCCGGCAATTTTAACGGGTATGACGCGTATCGGTCGGCGAGCCTTCCGGCGACGGGAAGCGGCAACTCTTGGGTCTCTTCAAAAGTCGTGCTAAACGGAGCTAATTTCGCGGTAGGCGCGCAAAATCAAGGCGCTCACTTCCGTTTCGCTACGGCCGGAACCATCATTCAGAGCATACGAATAACGGAAATTCCTCCGACGGATGCAGAAGCAGTACAACTTGCTTCGGATGCGCTGACTTGGGACGCGATCAAGGGCACGAATACCAGACAAGATCTGGTTGAAACGGATTTGACTCTTGCCGAGTCGGGTTCGGGGAATACGAACATTGCGTGGACATCTACCAATGAGGCGGTAATCAACAGCGACACCGGCGCGGTAGCGCGTCAAGCAGCCAATACAGCCGTAACCCTCACGGCAACAATAAGCAAAGGTACGGCAACGCCGGTCGTTAAAACCTTTACTATTGTCGTTCGCGGAACGGGGATCGGAACCGACGAGGATGCGGTTAATCAGATGTTGAACAAACTCACTTGGGATTTTATCAAAGGCGTGAATGCTTCCGAGGCGACTGTGACGACGAACTTAGTTCTTCCGTCGATGGGCGAGAATATGACGGATATCACATGGGCGACATCGGATGCTACACTCATTACCGCTGCAGGCTTGATCCCGACCAACCGTCCGGACGGCGGCGGTGCCGTAACGCTTACGGCAACGATAAAAAGAGGCACGGTGGCCGCTCCTGCCACCCGGACGAAAACCTTCGCGTTGACGGTTCCGGGCAGGTACGATTACGCCAAACACATGAGAACGGCAATCGATCAGGTATACGACGCGAAAGATTGGGCGATCTCCGACTTTAACGTGCTCGCTTTCGGCGCGAAAACAGATGCGATGGCAGCAGCGGAAGGCTTAGTTGATTTCGATAACAGAGAGGCTTTCCAAGCGGCGATCGACGCGGCTTATAACGACGGCGGCGGCGTAGTCTACGCTCCGGCGGGAACCTATGCGTTCCGTACGGAAACGACCGGCACGATCAGCGTGAAAAGCACGACGGGCAATACAACCTACGAATATAAACAAGTATTGAATTTGCGGGCGGGCGTACAGCTCCGCGGCGAATGGGATAACCCGGACGCGGCCGGTTATGACGGTAAGATCGACGGAACCGTTCTCGCTGTCTATGCCGGACATAACTCCGCCAATTACGACACATATGTGGACTCCGACGAGAGAGAAAATCAGACCGGCGGCAAAAAAGTAGCAAACGTGTCCGATCGCTTCATAGACATGGAACAAGGCACGGGCGTATCCAACCTTTCCGTATGGTATCCGAATCAGGATATTAATGCCGAAACCGTTGTTGAAAAGAGGAACGAAGACGGTCAGAAGACAGGGGAATTCGAGACGATTAACGGAATTCCGTATCCGTGGACGTTCTATCAGAGAACCGGAAACAGCGCAACGCTGGATAACGTGACTCTCGTAAACGCTTGGGGGGGATTCATCTCCCTGCCGAGCGAAATGCATTACGTGGTGAACAGCAAGATGACGGCTCTCTACAAGGGCATCGTGGTTCACACCTGCACGGACATCGGGCGGATCGAGAACGTGAACATGAACCCGAAATACTGGGCGAATTCCGGACTTGACGGCGCACCTACTCTATCGGCGGCGAGAGCTTACACCAGAGGGAACGCTACCGGATTTATGATGCACCGTTCGGATTGGGAGTACGTGTCCGGGTTAAACATTTCCGGGTATAAGACGGGGATGTGGATCGGAAGAGAACCGGGCGGCGACGAAGCTCCGAACGCTCAGTTCTACGGGGTGAAAATCGAAGACAGCCAAACGGGCGCCTATATCGACAACGTGAACGGCTTCGGTCTGCTGATCTCGAATTCGGAATTCGGCGGCGACAACGCGGTATACTTCAACGAACGTTTCGACACTTCCGTTCAATTCAACGGAGTTGCATTTAAGGGTCCGATTGTAAGCAACGCCAGAGGCGGAGTCATCTCCTTCGAGGATAGCACGTTCGACGAATATGACGATTACGCGCTGAGTTTCCTCAATCGGGGCAACGCATTAGTCAGTCAGAGCAATTTCAAGCAAGCGGACAAACATGCGCATCTCGGAATGAACTTCGGAACGTTCAAGTCGGTCAATTCCGGTTATAACCTTAACATCGAGAGCGCTAATCTTGCCGCTCACATCAATAACCTTGAACTTGACGTTAAGGCTGACGGAAACAACACCAAGGTGCAAGTCGTGAATGACGTCGAGTATCTGTTCGAACCCATTCCGAAAGACGTAAAAACGGATATCGACGTACATCCGAGACCGGCATCGAACGCGGTGCTTAGACTGGACTTCCCGCGTTCGTTAACCAACAACGCGCCGACCGTGGATATTTCCGCGAAATTGCAAGAAGCTCTGAACTACATTAGAACCAATCACGGCGGCGGCACGATCTACTTGCCGGGCGGAAGATATCGGCTGGATAATCCCGTTATCGTTCCCGAAGGCGTTGAGATCAGAGGAACCTGGGACGTGCAGCACCATACGCAAGGCGGCGGTACGGCGATCTTCACGACTTATGCCGGCGGCGCCCTGGGAGAAAACGGAGCTTCTCTTATTCAGCTTAAGGCCAACGCTGGTCTCAGAGGACTTAACCTTACGCAAGCGAATATAACCAGCGTCAACCTGAACAATCCCGAACAAACGCTAAAAACACCGTTTTTGGTGCAGGGACAAGGCGCAGGCGTCTATGCCATCAACTTAACGATCCCGATCGGGGATAAAGGCATCGACCTGGCTTCCTATCCGACCAACGGCCACTATGTGGATTACTTAGGCGGCACGCTCTTGAGAGCGGGCATCTGGGTTGGGGGAGGAGCGGAAGGCGGATTCATCCGCAATATGCAATTCAATCCGCATTACGCGTTAAGACTTCCGGGAGGTCAAGGCTATACGGCGCCTTCGGGCGATCTCTACGGATTCGTGCAAAGATACATGAGCGCGCTCAAATTCGCCGATGTGGAAGACCAGACGATTTTCAACAATTTCGTGTTCGGCTCGGTCTACGGCGTACACTTCCTGAAGAGAGACTTGGGGAACGGACAATTCGCCTACCCTGGCAAAATGACGATGATCGGTCACGGTTCCGACGGAACCACGTACGCTCTCTATGTGGAAGATGCGGACGAACACACCAAAATCATTGCTATCAACTCGGAATTGGTGAATACGAACATCCCGACGGAGCCGAACAGAGCGTATGTCAGAATGGGCGATGTCGCGAATACCGCGAAAATCCACCCCGACTCTGAACTTGCCCTGTACAACAGCGCGTTCTGGGGAAGCCCGACCGTGGCGGGAGCGATCGTCAATAACGGTATCGTTCGTTTACAGCAAGCCAACTTCACTCAACTGCCCGGCAACAATCCGGGGATAGACGTCCAAGGCGGCAAGGCGCACGTGTACACTTCTTTCTTCCAACCGTCCAAGGACGGTCAGAATAACAATGTGTATGCCATGTTGCGCGATACCGGCACATCGATCGAGCTTAGCAACAATTATTACGCGTCCGGTTTAAGGAACAGAGCTCCGGCCAACAACCCGTACGGAATATACGGCTCGGATTTATTGGCGGAACCGTTCGTATTTAACCTAACCGACAACGGAGATAAGCATCAAATCAGCTTTAAGTATAATGTCGGAGGGAGAACCTCCGCGCCCGGAACCTTGAGCGTTGTTTCCCCGGCGGCTTACGGCGCGGATTTTACTCCCGTCAAATTCAGCGCGCTGGCGGCAGGCGAATCCGTAACGGTAGATTTACCTTACTACGTTGCAGGCCTGATCACGTTCGAGCTTCGTCTCGAAGACGGAAATCAATACGCCTATACGACCAAATTCGATGCGGCTTACGCCGAGAAGGTAAGCACCGTCGGCTCGGAAAACCCGGCCAAGAGCGCCGCGACTCCGGCATTCGTAATGGATACAAGAGATTACGTAACGATGGGGACGTGGGACGGTCCGCAAGACCTCGGCGCGGAATCGCGCTTCGCATGGGACGACGCAAATCTATACGCATACATTGTCGTCAAGGATGACGTGCACTTCAGCAATCAGAGCGGGGGCAATATATGGAAAGAAGATAATTTGCAGTTAGGCATTGATTTGCGCAATCCCGTAACCGATAGCACGACGCGGAATGAATTCGGATTCACGCTCAACAACGATAACGAAACGGTCGTTTGGGCATGGACGCGTCCTACCGGCGCCAATGCACCGACTGCTCCGATCACGGACATCGTGGCCAATATTACAAGAGATGAAAATACGAAAACGACGGTTTACGATCTGAAAATTCCGTTTAATACCGTCTCTAACAATCCTGCATCGGGGCTCGCGAACGGAATCATCGGAGTATCGGTCATGCTGAATGAATCCGACGGTCCGAGTGAATCCGACGGCACCCGGACCACATTCGAAGTGGTTAGCGGACACTTAAAGAATTCGAGTTTGTTTACGGATCTGCATCTGTTAAGCGCAGGCGGATACAAGGAAAAGCTTGAAGCATCGGCAAGGGCTGCCGTGACAAAGGCTCTCGCGTCCGAATCGGCCGCCGATGTCGCTATGGCTCGCAACTTCGTCGCTATTCTGGCAGACGGAGCGGTTAAGACGGAACTTCTTAACGCAATCAATGCAATCGTCGTGTCGTATACCGTCACGTTCAAGGATTGGAACGGAACGGTCCTGAAGACGGAATCGGTGAATCAGGGCGAGGATGCAACCGCGCCGACGCAGCCGTCGCGGGCCGGGTATACGTTCGCGGGCTGGAGCGTCGCCTTCTCGAACGTACAGTCGGATTTGACCGTCGTGGCCGAGTATACCGCCGTGCCGGGAAATTCAAGCCCTTCAGGGTCCGGTTCGGTACCGCCATCTGCTAAGGTTAATGTAGACAGCAACGGAAACGTAATCGTAAGCTCGACGCCAACGCTGAATAACTCGTCCAAAATTGCCGAAACGCTCCTGTCCCAAAACGAGATTGAAAATGCATTCGGACGGGCTACAGGCGAGTCGAAACGGATTAAGGTGAGTTTATCCGGCATTGAGAACGCGAAAGGTTACGCGTTAGGGCTTCCGACCTCGTGGTTCAAGGTAGACTCGGATAGGTCGGTCGTTATCGAAACGCCTTTCGGCTCGGCTGTCGTGTCGAGCGCGATGTTTACCGCGGCTCAATTGCATGGCGCGGGGCAAACCGTAACCCTCGTTATTCGCGAAGTGGATAAAAGCGGATGGAGTCAACGGCTTATCGATCAGATCGGCAATCATCCGGCATTGGACCTGTCGGTCATGTTTGACGACAAAGTAGTAGAGTGGAGCAATACTGAAGCGCCGGTTACAATCCTCGTGCCGTATACGCCGACAGCCTCGGAGAAACAAAATGCCGATCGGCTTGTTGTCTGGTACGTAGACGGTAAAGGAAAAGCAACTCCTGTTCCTAACGGCAGATATGACGGCGCAACGGGGCAAATGGCGTTCCGAACTTCGCACTTTAGCCAGTATGCAGTCGTATATGCAGCGCTTAAGTTCAACGACTTGTCGCTTGTAGCTTGGGCGGCCAAGGAAATCGAAGCGTTGGCTGCCAGAGGCGTAGTCGAAGGTACGTCGGCAACGACCTTCGATCCGGGGACCGCAATCGGCAGAGGGGAGTTCCTCGCTCAATTGATCAGACTCCTGGAGTTGGACGCTAAATTCACGGACAACTTTGCCGATGTTCCGACAAGCTCGCCCGATTACGAAGAGCTTGGAATCGGCCGCGCGCTTGGTATTGTTGAAGGCGTGGGCGGGAACAAGTTCTTGCCGGATACGGAAATCAGCAGGGAAGATGTTTCCGTAATCCTTAAGCGGGCGCTTGATCAATGGCAGAACAAACTGCCGAAGGTATCGTCCAAGACGGTCGATGATTTCAAGGACGGCGCGAAGGCGGCGACCTATGCAAGAGAAGGCTTGGCTTATCTGCTTAGCGTCGGTTTACTTCAAGGAAAAAGCGACAACAGCTTAAATCCGAAGGGCAACCTAACCCGCGCGGAAGCAGCAGTGATCTTGTATCGTATCTACACGCAATCGCGCTAAGGAATTTAAAGAAGAGGCCAGGGAACGCTCCTGGCTTCTTTTTCGTTTTGCTTGTTTATTCTTCGTTTATCGTGAAAGGTTATGATTGGAATTTGAGAGAACAGCGCAGATAAGGAGAGATGTTGGGTGTTAAACAGCAAAAAAATAATGATCCTGATGTTGATTGCAGCACTTCTTGTTGGTATGGGAGGACTCCCCCGGAAGACGCAAGCGGCGCCGCCGGCACCGTTGGGAGGAGAATACGCATTTGGTGCGCCTACCGGTTTAACCGTCGATGAAGATGGATATTTGTACGTAGCGGATACAGACAAACATGCCGTATTCGTTATCGGCACTAACGGTAAACTCGTCCGTACGATCGGTACGCCGGGAGTGTCGGGAGCGGATGCTACTCATCTCTATATGCCGAAAGGAATAGCCATTAGCGGAAACGGGGCAGCCAAACGGATTTACGTACTGGATGCAGGTAATGTGAGAATACAAATATTCAATGGAGACGGTTCATACTACGCAACTTGGAGTATTCCGCTACCACTTGATTTCGGTGTAAACGATATTGCGATTGGAAACGGGAAGGTCTACGTTACATCGCAAAATTATACGATCCATGTATTTGATATCGCTACTGCGACATATGACGCCAGTCTCAGTAAACGCGATGCGTACATAAGTCCTCTTTTTGAAAGTCGTCGTCCAATGAGCATTACAGTAGGAGCGGACGGGAAGTTGATTGTGGCTGCGACTATGCCACAGGCGGTTGGTGCTCCCGCTTCGACGGTTGAAAGTAAAATCTATGTTTTGAACAGTGATCTAACGATGAACAGTTCTAGCGGTAATCTCATTGTTGGAGTGGCTGGAGTTCAGAGTGATGCCAATGGGACTCTATATACTACGGAGAGCAATGGATATGTTGTGCGAATCTCTGATAGTGCGTTTAGTTTGGGTACGGCAGGTGTGTCAGGAGATGATGCCAGTCATTTCATGTATCCGTACTCTACGGCAGTAGATCTTGCTAATGGAATCCTCTATGTCTCGGATATGACTGCCAAGAAAGTAAAAGTATTTAAAAGATCCGATGGCAGCTATATCAAATCGTATCCATTACCTCCCGTATTTACAGTCGGGGATGGATCGACGGGTAATCCGTATCAAATCACGAATGCGGATCAATTGAATGCCGTGAGCGATTATTCGGACAAGCATTTTATCGTCATGAACGATATCGATCTGAATGTCGCTCCATATAACGCAGGTGCAGGTTGGCAACCGATTGGCTCCTATGATAGCGACCCGCTCAATAGCAAACCTTTTACGGGAACGTTCGATGGTAATGGGAAAACCATTAGCGGACTGACGATCAAGTCCAACAAGCACTATTTGGGTCTATTCGGGTACGTTAAAAATGCGAATATCAAAAACGTGAAGCTGACCGAAGTAGACATCAACGTAGGCTCCGACGCCGGTAATGCCGGCAATGCAGGCGCTGGCGCCCTCGTGGGCGGAGCCGATCATTCTAACATCGATAACGTCAGCGCGAAAGGATTCGTCATTAGCGGCGATCGAACAGGCGGACTCCTTGGATCTCTAACAAACGGTTCTACGCTAACAAGAGCAAGCGCCGAAGTGGCGCTGCCTCTGCCCAGGAACGGAGCCTTCAATCCTGCCGACTATCAGAATCCTCCTCCGATTTTGTTGGATGGGTTCGGGAACGCGGTGAATTATGATTATCGCGGCGGACTCGTCGGCTACGTGGAAGGTACGGCGGCCTCGCCCGTGACGATTAAAGGCGCCAAAGCTACGGGTGCGCCTCATTTGGCTATGGACCCAATCTTGGAAGGGGGCAGTTATCTCGGCGGGCTCGTCGGTTATGGAAGATACGTAGATATCGACATGTTGTCCTTAACCAACGAGGGGCTGACGTATGCCAGCGGGCGCGTCATCGGGTACAACCAAGGCAACCCTGTCCAAAAATTCTCGGTTAACGTAGGCGGTTTTGCCGGGCAGCTTGAAGATTCGACGGTTAAGAGATCGTATGCGGGCGGCGGGGTAGCCAATAGCGGTGTTCTGGTAACTCTATCCGTCGAGGGATTTGACAAGGTAGGCGGCTTTGTCGGCAGCTCGCTAAATTCTTCATTCGAAGATGTCTACGCCGTAAGTTATGTGTATGGCGAGTATGAGGCCGCGGGGTTTGCGTATGAAGCGACGAATACGACGATTGATCGAGCCTATGCCGCAAGTTATGTTAATCAAGGCGAAAACGAATGGTATGGATTTGGACCGGGCGGGATTTCCGGAACGGAGATCTATTATGACAAGACCCGCGTGACGGGCACGGATACCGGTTCGGGCGTAGGGAAACTTACCGCCGATCTGAAGAGCTATAGCACATTCGACGCCAATAACGGTTGGAACGTCAGCACGCTATGGAAGATCGATGCGGATTTTAACGGCGGCTATCCGATGTTCGGTTCTGGTGCGGTACCTGCACCTGTATTCCCGTCTGCTCCAACGGCCCAGCCTGGAACGGCGATAGGGTCGACGAGCTTTACCTTCAATTCTCATGTCACTCCTGCTGCAGGCAATCATCTCGTAGTCAAGGTATCGCCTAGCGCGATCGCTACGCCAAACGTTGGGGATGCCGCGCCTGCCGAAGCAGGCGTGATCGATCCTTATACGAGCGGCAACGATATTACCGGCGTCGATGCGACGACGAACAAATATGTCGGCGTATACGAAGTGAACGGTAGCGGCGGGATCGTAAGGTTTACGCAAATCGTACTAACAAGCAATGACATTAAGCCAGTCACGCCTCCATCCGGGCTCATAGACCCAACGAAAACCTACGAGTGGGAGCAATTGGGCAGCGAATTGCCGGGCGGACAAGCCGGCAACCAAGGCGTCAGCACCTATTTCGATAACGGCGTTCCCTATGTTGCTCTTTTGGAAAGCGTTAATGTAGGCGGTGCCTGGAAACGCGATTTAAACGTTTATAAATACGTAAACAATCAGTGGGAGACAATCGGCAATAAGGAAGATCTCGTACTCAAAGAAAAATCTCCCGGGACTAATGTAATAAAATTAGTCGAATACGTGTCTCTCGTCGTGAAGGACGGAACGCCATATGTAGCCTACGCTCCGCTTGGCGGAGAAATGCTTGCGAAGTACTTTGACGATGCAACGGATGAATGGGTAGAAGCGCCGTTCGGTACGGAGACGTCCACGAACGGAGCTTACATGAATATGATCGTCGGTCCGGATCGGGCGATTTACTTGGCTTATCGCGAGAGCGATCTTGGCAACGGCGTATTACGCGTTAAGAAATACGAGAATGAAACCTGGAGCGATGTAGGAAACGCTCCGCTCGAAGCGAACGGCGGATATTCCCCTACGCTCGCATTCCACGATAATAAGCTGCGGGTCATTTACTCCATGAATGGAGGAGGATTGATATTAGCGACATGGAACGGCACGGCTTGGTCGAAGTCGGATTTGGAATCCAAGATCACGCTCTTCCCTTCTATCGTATGGACGGAGCAGGGAGAGGAAATCTACAATTACATCGGCGAGAATCCTCCCTTTTTATTTGGTCATTTCGTTAGCGGCAGCAGTACGGCATTAGCGGATACCGGATTCGGAGGCTCATTCCTGTTCGCTACATCCGTGGTAAGGCATAACGATGAACTGTTTATCCCCTTGAATGACGGTACGATAAAAAAATCCGACGGAACGAGCGTGTTAGACGGAAATTGGAGCGATCTATCCAACGTTCCCGAATTCGCGGACAATCCGTTAGGACTGAAGAACGGTCTGCATATCGACGGCAATACCCTCTATATCGCTTATACGGAAGGGAATAAGTTCGTTCTTAAAAAGCTCGTCGAGGCGGGCGGTTCCGGTGGTGCGGTCGACGCGGTCGCGCCGACCATTACCGCGCAGCCAAGCGGTAAAACGGCTAGGGTAAACGATACGGTTACCTTAAGCGTAACCGCGAACGCTAGCGACGGAGGAACGCTGTCGTATCAGTGGTTCAAAAGCGAAACGGCAGGCGGTAACGGCATCGCTGTCCCCGGAGCCACAAGCAGTACCTACGACGTACCGACGAGTACGATCGGTACAGCCAACTACTTCGTAGAAGTGACGAATACGAACGACAACGCGACGGGGACGAAAACCGCCAAAGTGCAAAGCGCGAATGCGACGGTAGAGGTAACAGCCACCTCGTCGAACCCAGGCCCCTCGGGGCCAAGCGGACCAAAGAAAGAACAAATCATGGTCGATGTGGCAACGGGCGATGGCGAAGTGATCGCGAAGACGCCGGTCGAACGTACGACGCATCCGGATGGTACCGTGAAGGATAACGTCACCCTTACGCCGGAACGAGCACAAGAAACGATCGATCAATTAGAGAAGAAAGCTAACAAAACGGCACGTATTATCATTCCGGATAAAGAGGACAAGGTATCGCAAACCGATGTTAATGTGCCGGCCAGCGCAGTTAAAAAACTCGCAGACGGGAAGGCGAACCTGGAAATCGATACGAACGGCGTACGCGTGCTCATTCCTTATGAATCGCTCGAAGGCTTTAACGAGGATCTCTACTTCCGCTTCATCCCGGTGAAGAAGGAAGATGAACGTCGCCAGGTCGAGGAACGCGCCAAGAAGGAAGAGATGGTACGCGCCATCGCCAAGACGCTGGATGTCAGCGTACTTGGCAGACCGATGACGATCGAGACGAATATGCAGAGCCGTCCGGTGACGCTCGTCATGCCGTTAACCGGCGCATTGCCGACGAATGCGGCGGATCGTCAAGCGGTACTCGACAATCTCGTGATCTTCGCCGAGCATAGCGACGGTACGAAGGAGCTTATTCGCGGCGAGATTATCACGAACAAGGACGGTACGCTCGGCGTACGATTCAACGTCAACAAATTCAGTACGTTTACGATGGTGACCATGAAGGGCTGGAAGGAACACCTTGCGGCCCTGCAATCCGAAGAAGCTGAGAACAATGGACGGACAGGCACGCACAAGCCGTACATTCTCGGACTTCCCGACGGAAGCTTCGGACCGGAGAAGGAAGTAAGCCGCGCGCAGATGGCGACGATGCTCGTGCGCAACTTAGGCGCGGAGTACAAAGGAAACGGCACGCTGTCTTTTGCCGATGTGGTTGCAAAGCACTGGGCGTTCAAGGAAATCGAGAGCGCGAATACGCTCGGACTTATGACAGGCTATTCGAACGGAAGCTTCGGCGCGGAAGATAGCATCACGCGCGCGCAGATGGCGATGATCGTGGATCGCTGGATGAAGCGACAAGGAAAACCGGCAGCAAGCGATGCGAATGCAGCGAGCTTTACCGACGTTTCCGGCAACCACTGGGCTTACGCGGCTATTAGAAACGCGCAAAGCTACGGGATCATGGAAGGCTACAAGGATCATAGCTTTAGACCGGAGCAAAAGCTCACGCGTGCAGAAGCGGTTAAAGTCTTGAATCGTCTGTTCGAGCGCGGACCTCTTTACGGCGTAGATAAGCCGACCTTCCGCGACGTGCCGCAAACGTATTGGGCTTATAACGAAGTCGAGGAAGCGGCGCAAGAACACCAATGGGCGATCGACGATAAAGGGCAAGAGATGAAGAAATAGAGAAACGAAGTAATTAGAACCGTCAGGGTGAATCCCTGGCGGTTCTTCGCTGTACGCCAAAGTCCGCTTCCTCGTTATTGGAAGTCTGGATAGCCTTTGTTTATTCAGTTGAATATTCGTAATATCAACAAGTCCTTTGGCGCGACGGGGGTTTGTCCGGCGTCAATTGGCACATTAAGCAGGTCGAAAGCATCAATGCATTACTTTATACCAAGGTGTGTTTTTGACGCCATTCCGAGGGACTGACCCCGAATTTTTTTTTGAACATCCGACTGAAATAATGAATACCAGGATAACCGACGGCTTCGGCGATTTTCTGAACCGACATGTTCGTCGTGTATAAGTAAGAAGTCGCCGCGCTCATTCGCAATTCATTCAAGTACTGCTGAGGGGAAAATTCCGTAATTTCCCTAAACAAACGGCTGACATAAGATTGCGTATAGCCCGAGCGTTCTGCAAGCCTATCAAGGGAAATATCCTCTGTGAAGAACATTTCCATATGACGAACCAGCTCATAGATGTCTTGATGGGCAGACCACTTGTCGTTACGAGGATCAGACGTCGAGGATCCGTTGATCTCGGCCTGATATACGTGGATGTACTGATCGATTAACAATAGAAGCTTCTGGATGTCGCAAGCCAACAATTGCTGAAAGGGTACTCTCGCGTTGCGTATACCGTTCGAAGGCAGCATGCTCTCGATTGCTTGCATTACGTTTCTAATCGGAGCCAATCGGGGTTCATTCCAATCTAAAGAAGCTTGAGCCTGATTCCATAAGACAATGGACGCGGCATTCGGGGCGTAATTACTCTGAAGCAGGCGCATCTCGATGAACCAGCATTGCAGGACCGAGGACATCTGGCGAATCCGATGAGGAGAATGGGGCGGGAAGATGAACAAGGCCGGTCCATTCACCGTGTAGGAATGCTCAATCCAATCAATCGTCACTTTACCGGAGGAGATGAATAGAAGCTCGTGAAATGGATGAATGCCGCCGCCGATGATCTGGCTCATGTAGGTTGAATGGAATTGCTCGAATTGTCTGATATACACGGAATCCCCATCCTCCATTAGACTAAGCTGCTATAACTATTAATATATAGGATGCTCTTAGGAGATGTAAACGCATTCAGTCTGTAAGCGTTCAGATTACCGCAATGTAAGTTCGCCGAAGACTGCAAGCTGAAATCATTCTTACGGAACGCGAGTATCGGATATGACAAATACATAAGCACGGCCTTAAATTAAAATGATGGTCAAAACCCTGTATTAAAGCGTTTACAAAATTGGAGGAGGGAATACAATGATGTTCCGGTTACGACTTCGAAGTAGAACGGCCGTATTATTGGTACTTGCCTTGCTGATGCACATCCTTTCCGTGTTCGGTGTGGATGTTCACGCGTCTTCGGCCTCGGCACAGTTCGCCTATCCATCGTCCTTTGTCGAGCCCAATGACGGGACAAGATGGACCTACGTCAATAATAACGGGTGGATTAGCTATCAACCTGCGAACGCATGGACCCGTATAGAGAATAGAGGGGTTGGGGACTATCAGGATGACGTTCATGCGACGCAAAGCAACGGTAGTTATGCGGAGATGTCTTTTTTCGGTACAGGAATCGCCTATATAACGGAGTTGTCGCCTTCGCAAGGAGAAGTGGATATTTATATCGACGATGTCTTCCAGGCGACGGTTGACTGCGCAGGTACTTGGGCAACGCAGCAGACCGTGTTCGAACGCACGGGATTGCCGCAGCAGGAGCATACGATCAAAATTGTCAAACGAAGCGGCACTTATGCCATCGTTGATGCTTTCAAGATTTATTACGATGGTCGTATTCAAGTAGACGACTATAGCAATGAAGTCCGCTACTCCGGAACGGTCAGCCATTCGGACCAGATCCCGAACGCTCTGAATCAGTCCCAGCATTGGACGACGACGGCAGGCGATTACGCGGAATTCACATTCGTAGGAGACTCGATAAGCTATGTTGGTTCGCGTAATACGGATCATGGGCTAGTCGATATTTATATCGACGGGTTGTGGGTCGCTGAAGTAGATACGTATGGACCTATTCGTGAATGGCGTACCGAGTTGTATCATCATTCATGGCCCGAATCGGATGAGCATACGATTCGCATCGTGGCTAAGAACGCGAAGAATAGTGCCTCGACAAGTATCGGATTCGATCTTGATGCTCTGTTCTACACAAGCGATCCTCATGAAACCGCGCTTCGACCTCTATGGCAAGGAGATACGATCTACCAAGAGTCTGCTTTGTTGGTCTCGACGAATGGGTCCCCGGCCATGGCGCCGTTGCTGTTCAGTCCGACGCAAGCCCAGATCTTGTCGGTTCGAGATTCTCGAATGGAGAAGGAATATTTCGAAGGAATCGACTGGATCGTTGTGAACGGCTACATTCAGCGGGTTGCAGGCTCCAGCATCCCCTATATGAACGCTGCCGAGTTTACGACCGGAACCGGCGCGGCTTGTAACGACGTGTTCAAGAGAACGGATGGAACTTGCGTCCTGTATGCAGAGGGGACGATTGCGAACCGGCAGATTCTCGTGTCGTATGAACACTCGGGCAATCCATGGACAAGTCATACACCAGCCTATGCGGGTAACGTATTGACTGGAACAACTGACAAACTCGATAGCCAAGATCCGCTCAAGGTCGTCCTCTATGGCGACAGCATCACGGTGGGAGCGAACGCCAGCGGGTTCATGAACCAGTCGCCGTACTTGCCGAACTGGGGGGATGTTCTCAAGTATGGACTCGAGAAGCATTACGGCAGCGAGGTCTCTATCGTAAATTCCGCAGTCGGCGGCCAGAACTCGGTATGGGGCAGCGATAACATTCCGAATCAAGTGACGAACAACATACAGACAAGAGTCAGTCAGCACGATCCCGATCTCGTTATTCTAGCATTCGGCATGAATGACGGGACGGCCTACTGGAACGGGTCGAGTTGGGTTCCGAATGTATCTGCGGCAAACTTCAAGACGAATATCGAGAAGATGATCGATACGGTGCGAGTATCCAACCCTTCGACGGAATTTATTCTCGTAGGTACGATGTTGCCCAATCCCGAGACACCTAGCTTTTTCCACGAGCAGCCAGCCTATGTCGGCAAGCTGCAGGAGATTGCCGCCGAGAAGCCAGGGGTAGCTGTCGCTTATATGACCAATATTCATCAGAGCTTGCTCTATCGCAAGTGGTATCGTGATATGACAGGCAACAACATCAATCATCCGAACGATTTCTTGTCGCGCTGGTATGCTCAATACGTGCTAGGAATGCTGATTCAATCATGAAGCGGAGGTATATGCGATGAAAAAATGGATATCGAGTCTGCTCGTTCTAAGTATGGCAGCCATCTGCATGGTCGTCATACCTGATCATGCCTCGGCTGGCACGCCAATCCATTATTATGTTTCACCGGATGGGAGTGATTCCAATCCGGGTACGTTAGCGGAGCCGTTCGCCACGATCGAGAAGGCACGGGATGTCGTGCGTACGGTCAACGGCAGCATGACTGGAGATATTAACATCTATTTGCGTGGAGGAACATATACGCTTGCCGCTCCTCTGCAACTGACTTCGCAGGATTCGGGTACGAATGGTTACCGGATCGTATACCGGAACTATTCATCGGAGACACCCGTCATCAGCGGGGGCGTACCGGTAACGGACTGGAGCCTCTTCGATGCTACCAACAATATCTATCGTGCTTACGTAGGAACCGACTTTTATTCCAGGCACCTCTACGTAGACGGTGTCCGCGCCGTACGCGCCAGAAGCGAATCGACTCCTGCCGGCTTCACGCTGGATGCCGCCAACGGCTTCAACTTGCCTGCTACCGGGATGTATGCCAACATGGCTTCCTGGGGCGATCCGTCCGATATCGAAATCAACGAGAAGGTGCAATGGACAATTCAATGGGGCGGGGTTGACCATATTGCGAACGGCAAAATTTATATGAAGCAGCCCTTCTGGAGAACGACGCAATATCATACGCAGTATGCAATCGGGATGACGTATCCGCAAGTGATCGAGAATGCATACGAATTGCTCGATACGAACGGGGAGTGGTATCTCAGCCGCTCGTCAGGTTATCTCTATTACAAGCCTTTGCCAGGTCAGAATATGAATACGTCCAGCTTCATCTTGCCGAAGCTGGAGAGGCTGATTGACGGCAATCATAGCGGATCATTGGATAACCTGCTGGAGAATGTGCAGTTCCAAGGCATTACCTTCTCGTACACCACTTATCTGCAGCCAGGTAGCGACGAAGGGTATGCGGATCACCAGGGAGGCGTCATTCATATCAAGGCAACGGATGAAATGACGGGAGCGGCTAACCGCTTGTCGTCTTCGGCTCTTGATTTCAAATTCTCCGAAGGAATTCGCATCGAGAATTGTACTGTCTCTCACATCGGTACCAGCGGCATTGCCTTCGACCTGGGAAGCCGGAACAATGTCATTCACAATAACCATCTCGAGGATATATCCGTTAATGGGATCAATATTGGCGATGTCAATTACGACGAGACGAAGTCGGGACTGAACGAACTGGGCATGAGCGATCGTAACCCGTCAGATCCAAGGGTAATTGTAAGCAATCATGTCGTGTCTCATAATACGATTACCAAGATCGGCAATGAGATCTATGGAGCGGTCGGTATATTCGGCGGCTTCGTTAAAAATCTGTTGATCGACCACAACACCATCTACGATATCCCGTACAGCGGCATATCCGTCGGCTGGGGATGGGGAGAGGCTGATTATTTGGCCGATTATGACGCCGACGCGATTGGGAGCAACACGATTCAGTACAATCGCATCTATGACTATATGAAGGTCATGTTCGACGGAGGCGGAATCTATACGCTTGGCCAACAGAATGGCTCCAAGATCCAGTACAACTATATAAGCGCTCAGCACAACATGTACACCTATATTTATCTGGATAGCGGCACCGCCCAGTACGCCATAGAAGACAATGTGATGGATGGACAGATCGGCAACACCGATTATTGGTTCATGGCGAATGACTATGGTCCGGCGCATTTCTCGGCGAGAGACAACGATTGCCAATACAACTACTATTCCAGCAACCTGGAAATCTTCAAGACCCCCGTCGTGAATGCTTGCACCAACAATATCTCGGTAAGCGGCGGAAACTGGGATGCGCATGCTCTGAACATTATGTCGAGCGCCGGTGCAGGCAACGGAACCGTATCGACGAAGAACCCATGGAAAGGCGGAGATTTGACCGATGGCCGAACGGCAACGGCCAGCAGTTACTACCAGAATCTTTCGGCGTTCAGTCCGGCTCAAGCGATCGACGGCTTACACTACACGAGATGGGCCTCGGACAGTACTTCCGGAGGCTGGCTTGAAGTCGACTTCGGTACCCCTACCACGTTCAATACGACACGAATGAACGAGTATGTCAACGAGGGCTCGCAGATTAAACAATATCAAATTCAGTATTGGGACGGTTTAGCTTGGGTGAACGTTTACAGCGGAGAAAATCCCCATGTCTATCAGACCGATCTATTCGCGCCAGTGACGGCAACGAAGGTACGACTGAACATCAGCATGACGAATGGCGGAGTTCCTTCTCTCTGGTCGTTCGAGGCTTACAACAATGCCGGTATCGCGCAAGGCAGCTATAAGCTGATGAACCGACCGCAGCATCTGCTCGTAACGCCGTACGCTCATTCCGTAAGTCCCGAGAATCTCATTCAATGGAGCGATGATAAGTCGAACGATCAATATTGGCTATTCGTTCCGACAAGCAACGGGTACTACAAGATCGTCAACAAGGCAAGCGGGCTGCTCGTTACGCCCTCCGGTCATTCCGCAACGTCCGTTCAGTTGATCCAGTGGGCTGATGACGGCAATATGGATCAGCAGTGGCAATTGATCCCAACCGGAGACGGCTATTATAAGATTAAGAATAAAGTCAGCGGACTCGTCATTACGCCGCTTAATCATGCGACCGGTCCGGCGAATTTGATTCAGGCAGCAGATGTCGACGGATTCGACCAGCAGTGGGGATTAGATCTACTTCAATAATACCGTTCAGGAAGTTGCAAACAAGCCCGGTTCATCCCGATGAATCGGGCTTTAATTCATGTATCCGCATAGTAGATATGATAAATACCGGCCACGTGAGGGTTGATAGAATGAAAGAAACCATGGAGAGGAGAATGTGTCCTATGAAAGCCAATTATTCTGTCATTCTATCCAATGTCGGTTCAAGTTCGGATCGCTACGTTCCGTCAGGATACGGTCGTCCATTCAGCATTGCCGAACTGTTCGAGAGGGTAGCCAAGATCGAGGGAGTTACCGGAGTTGAATTGGTTGGCACTTGGCATGTAACGGAGAACAATGTGAAGGAATTGAAGGGATATCTGGACCATTACGGGCTGAAGCTTGTATCGATTATTCCTGATCACTTCGGACAGATCAAGTGGAAGAACGGCAGCTTCTCCGCTAAGGATCAAGCGATCCGCAAGCAGGCTGTCGCGCATACGAAAGAAATGATCGACGCTGCAGTCGAACTTGGAGGCAACCTGGTGTCTTTGTGGCCAGGACAGGACGGGTACGACTATTTGTTCCAGGCTGACTATATTCAGGAGCGGGATTGGTTCTCCGAAGGGATCATGGAAGTTGCGCAGTATCGTCCGGACTTCCGCGTCGCTCTGGAATACAAGGTGAAGGAGCCTCGCACCCACAGTTACTTAAGCACCGCCGCCAATGCATTGCTAATCTGCCAAGAGACGGCGATGCCCAATGTCGGGGTCACGATCGATTTCGGTCATGCGCTGAACGCCTACGAGACGCCGGCGGAGTCGGTCGCGCTGCTTAAGAAATACGGAGACAAGCTATTTCACGTTCATATGAACGACAACTATCGCCATTG